>JAHFPO010000065.1 GCA_023266695.1 Hyphomicrobiales bacterium
TTCTCCGCGCCTTGCGCCTTCAGGCGGGCGACGGCGGCGGCGATCTCGGTCATCGCCTGCTCGTAGCCGGCGTCGTACATGCGCGACTTCGACCACGGCATTTCCGGAGTCGCCACCACCGCGCCTTCGGCGCGGAGCGCCGCGATCAGGTCGCCGACGAAGGCGCCAGGCCAGAACAGCTTGCCGTGCATCAGCACGATGCCGTAGCCCTGGAGCGAGGCGCTTTGCCCATGAGCGGGCGCGGCCAGCACTGAAAAGGCGAGCGCGGCAAGGGCGAGGAGACGCGCGGTCCGTTTCGGCGTTTCTCCCTCCCTCCACTATCATCCGGCGCCATCGGCGCCGTTCATGGCGATTTGCATCAAATCGCAGCCCCGCCGGCAAGGCGAAATTCACTCCTTGCTGTGACCCTGATCGATGCAGCAATCCGTCGGCGCATGGAGGAATCCATGGCAAAGGTGATGCTTGTGATCGGTCTCGTCTGCGGGATTTTCCTGCTCGACCCGCAAAAGGCAATGCGGCAGCTCGATCTCGGCCTCGAGGCGATCGGCTGGAAGCAAGCCATTCAGCCGGTCCGGCTCGCGACGCCGCAGCGCCCGCACGAGTCCCCCGTCTCCGGCCCGTTCACGCCGCCCCGGCGCTAACGGGTTTGCTGCCAGGGCGGCGGCGATGCCATGACTTCGACGGTAAGCTTGCGGCCAGCCGCCGCGGCCCGTTGCGCCTCCGGCGACAGTGCGACCGTGTTGAGGTAGAGCGCGCCGTTCTGCACCCACGGTGCGGCGAAATGAATTGTACCGTCCGCGCCTACATAGGACGCGCCTCCCATATATTCGCCGATGAAGATTTTCTTCCAACCCCAAGTGTAAGGCTGGCCATTGGCAAGGGTCAGCGTGCCGGGCTGCGCCAGTACCGGCACCTCCCCGACATAGAGCTGGTAGCGGATGCGGAAGTGGTTCGGCTCTCCTGCTCGCGGGATGCGCTCGATCCAGTAGAGGAGATCGGCGGGCCGATCGAGCGGGCCATCGACGAACATCGCCTCGACCACATCGCCATTCGGCTCGGCCGCCCGGATGGTATCGATCTTACGGATGTTCGTGCCATTCGCAGCGGCCCGGTAGATATCGTAGCTGAGCACGGTTCCGTTATTGACCCAGTTCCACACACCCAATTTCAGGCCGCCGCCCGGGGCGCGGGCCGGAGCAAGGATCGGCGCCGCCCATACGTGGGTCTCGATCTGCGCCGCTGCGCGCAGCTCGGGGGTCCGCTTGTCCGGCGACCGGGCGGCGATAATCGGACCGTCGCGATAGTCCAGCCACTGATGCGGCGGATAATCGCGCGACAGCCGCTGCAGCCGGAAGCTCGGGCCGCCCTGGCCGCCCACGGCATAGAGAGTGACGGCACCGCCCTCGCCGTCGGAAGTTACCGGCATGCGGAATGTGTTGAACTCGTCGGTGTGGCGCGCGACATACCAGCTGCTCCCGCCGTCACGCGAAACGAGCCACAGGAACTGCGCCGCCTGCTTATCGATTTCGTTGGTGCCGTAGGCGCAGAGGCTCGTCAGCACCAGGTTGCCTGTGCTCGGATCGGAATAGAGGTAGTGGCCGTCCCACCCGCCGCCCTCCGAGAAGTTGGTCCGCGTATCGGCCTTGCTGAAGCGACGGGGCGTTCCGCACAGGCCGGGAGTCGGCGCGCGCCTGGCATGCGCCTGGTAGAACGTTGGCCGCGGCGGAGGTTGGTCCTTGCCGGAGATCCCGCTGTGGTCCTTCACCGCGAGCCGCCCGGCATCGACTTCGCTGACCAAGCTCCAGGTCGCCCCGCAATCCGAGGTGCGGTAGATGTAGATCGTGCCGCGGCCGCCCGGCACGTTTTGACCCTTTAAAGGAAAGTCCTTAGTCCAGTTCCACCACGCCGGGCGCGGACTGAGATTGTCATTCCACGTGATAGCCTCGATCGACTGCAACACGCCGCCATCGCGCAGCGACACCATGTGCTGGTCGTGGATGATCCAGGGCTTGGTTGTCTCGCCGTGCACTTTGGGATCACCGCTGGCCTTGGGCAGCCGCCAGATTTTCGGGTCGGAGCCGTCGAGCTTCACGGACATGGTGTTGTAGGCGGCCGAGATCAGCAGCCGTCCTTCAGGACAGGCCGGATTGCGGCCCGGCGGCACGATTGCACTCGTGACCTCGGCCCATCCTTTGTTTTCCTCGCTGAGCTTGATCGCGTCGCCCACCATGATGCGCGGCGTCTGCGCGCCGGCTGGTCCAGCCGCGGACAAAAGTCCCGTAAGCGCAGCAAGAAGGAGGCCGCCAGCCTGGGCAATGCGCGGCCGCGAATTCGCGTCGGACGCCATCCGATGCCCCCCAACAAAAGCCGACCCCGCCGCGAGGAAACGCCACGCAAATCCAGTGAAATCAGTCGCGGCGGCAGCGGTTGCGTGGATTACGCTAGTTCATATCGAGCACGAAATTGAACCGGCCGTCGAGACCCTCGCCCGCGGGCGCGACGCGCAGCACGAGCTCGGGCCGGAACAAGCCGTCGCCGCGGTTCCCCAGCTGGTCGGGGAAATAGAGCTGGGTAATGAGCGCGCCTCCGCCCGGCGCCTGCAGCTTGACATGAATATGCGGCGTGCGCCCGGGATAGGGCGCGGGCACGATGGTGCGGAGCCGGTAGCGGCCCTCGGCATCGGTGAACTGGTGGCCGCGCAGCCGAAAGCCGCGATTGTCGTATTCGCCGGATGCGTCCGCCTGCCAGAAATCGATGAGCGCGCGCGCAACCGGCTTGCAGGCGCGCGTCAGCACGAAACCCGATAACTCGATCACGCGTCCGCTCATGCCGGGTTCGATCAGCGAGGCGCGTTCGGGCGAGCGCGGCTTGAAATAAGGCCCTGCGGTCTGGCGCGGCGTCGGTTGATCGCCATCGTGACAGGCGGGCGTCGGCGCAAGCGCGCCTTGCGCGAAGGCCTCCCCGGCGATGAGCGCGAATCCGGTCGCGGCGATCACGCCCGTCCGCAAGAAGTCGCGGCGGCTGGTTCGATCGTGGTCGGACATTCTCTCTCTCCTCACAGGCTCAGATCGCGGCCTTGGTCGGCTTCAGCCGCGCGATCATCGCCTCGATGTCGGCCACGGCCGCCCTGAGCTTGTCGGCGTCGCGCGCGCGCACCACCAAGCGAGTAAAGAAGCCGCGTTCGTTGGAATAGGGATAGGAGCCGATGAGGGCGTCGGGATGTTTCTTGGCGATCGCGCCGAGCTCGGTCGCGACGTCGCCCTCGCGCAATCCCGCGTCGATGGTCTCGGACAAGAGCTTCTTGCCGGTCTGGAGCGTGGGCAGGACGCCCTCGAGCATACCCTGCATGACGGCGGGAATGCCCGCCATCACGATCACGTTGCCGAGGCGGAAGCCCGGCGCCTTGGAGACCGGATTGAGCACGATCTCGGCGCCCGCCGGAATGCGCGCCATGCGCAGCCGCGCCTCGTTCATGTCTTTCGCGGGAATGCGCTCGAGCAGCATCGCCACCGCCCGCGGGTCGACGGCGAGCGCGACGCCGAACGCCTTGGCGACGCAGTCGGCGGTGATGTCGTCGTGGGTCGGGCCGATGCCGCCGGTGGTGAAGAGATAAGTGTAGCGGTGGCGGAGCGCGTCCACCGCCGCCACGATCTCTTCCTCCACGTCGGGCACCACCCGCACCTCGCGGAGATCGATGCCATTGGCGGTCAAGGTCTCGGCGATATGGCCGATGTTCTTGTCCTTGGTGCGCCCGGAGAGGATTTCGTCGCCGATGACGAGGAGGCCCGCCGTCACCACCCCCGCCTCGTCCTTCTCGGTCATCCACTCCTCCGGCCGCCTCAGCCGGCGGCATGTTGCCTGCAATTAGTGCAAGTGCCCGCAAGGCCCGCAAGTGCCCGCAAATGCCCGCAGATGCCAGCCTTCCGGGCCTCGCCGTTTTTTGCGCCCGCGCCCCTATGCTGGCATGGTCCTTGTACCTGACCTTGGCCCGGGAATGGAATCGGCCTCGCCATGACCTCCAAGCTGGAGCCGGTCGCCTTCGACGAGATGCACGCCCCCGACGGCTCGGTCCGCTCGGCCTATGTGGCGCTCGCGAACTGGCTCGATCAGGTGCCGAAGGACGTGCTCGACTATCGCCGCCGCGAAGCCGAGTACATCTTCCGGCGCATCGGCATCACCTTCGCGGTCCATGGCCAGGCCGAAGCGCAGGAGCGCCTGATCCCCTTCGACATCATCCCGCGCATCCTCGCCGCCAAGGAATGGAGCCGGCTCGCGCGCGGCCTCGAGCAGCGCGTCAAGGCGTTGAACGCCTATATCTGCGACATCTACGGCAAGCGCGACAGTCTGCGCGCGGCGGTCGTGCCCGAGGAGCTGGTCTACCGCAATCCGGTTTTCCGGCCGGAGATGAACGGCCACAAGGTGCCGCACGACGTCTATGTGCACATCGCCGGCATCGACGTGGTGCGCATCGACTCCGGCGATTTCTACGTGCTCGAGGACAATACCCGCACGCCGTCGGGCGTCTCCTACATGCTGGAGAATCGCGAGATCATGCTGCGGCTGTTTCCGGAGCTCTTTAGCAACCATCGGGTGGCGCCGGTCGAGTCCTATACCGACGAATTGCTGGCGACGATGAAATCGGTGGCGCCGGCGACCGCGCCGGGCGATCCGACCGTCGTGATCCTCACCCCCGGCATCTACAACTCGGCCTATTACGAGCACTCCTTCCTCGCCGACAAGCTCGGGGTCGAGCTGGTGGAGGGCCGCGACCTGTTCGTGAAGGGCAATGTCGTCTACATGCGCACGACCGAAGGCCCGAAGCGCGTCGATGTCATCTACCGCAGGATCGACGACGATTTTCTTGATCCCCTCGTCTTCCGACCCGACTCGCTGCTCGGCGTGCCCGGACTGATGAGCGCCTATCAGGCCGGCCAGGTGACGCTCGCCAATGCGGTCGGCACCGGCGTCGCCGACGACAAGGCGGTCTACAGCTACATGCCGCAGATCGTGAAGTTCTTTCTCGGCGAGGAGCCGATCCTGAAGAACGTGCGGACCTGGCGCTGCCGCGAGCCGGAACATCTGAAATACGTGCTCGAGCATCTCGCCGAGCTGGTGGTGAAAGAGGTGCACGGCTCCGGCGGCTACGGCATGCTGATCGGACCCAAGGCCGACGCGAAGACGCTCGAGCTGTTCCGCGAGAAATTGAAGCAGGATCCCGCCAATTTCATCGCCCAGCCGACGCTCGCGCTTTCGACCTGCCCGTCCATGGTCGAGGAAGGGATCGCGCCGCGCCACGTCGATCTCCGCCCGTTCGTGCTGATGGGAAGCGACCGCGTGTGCATCGTGCCGGGCGGATTGAGCCGCGTCGCGCTCACGAAGGGATCGCTGGTGGTGAATTCGAGCCAGGGCGGCGGCATCAAGGACACTTGGGTGCTGGATCGATGAAATGGCTGCTGAATTGTCATCCTTCGAGGCCCGGCTTCGCCGGGCACCTCAGGATGACGAAATGGATGAAACGCCGTCACCCTGAGGTGCGAGGCCGCGTAGCGGCTGAGCCTCGAAGGGCGACGGCGCATTAGAACCGATGCTCTCGCGCGCCGCCGACAACATCTTCTGGCTTTCGCGCAATATCGAGCGCGCCGACGCGCTCGCGCGCATTCTCGATGCCACCCACCGGCTCACCGCCCTGCCGCAGGCGAGCGCCGGAACGACCAACGAATGGCAATCGGCGGTCGCAACCGCGGGCTGCGTTACCGCCTTCCAGGCCGCCTATGACGAGGCGAACGAGCGGACGGTGACCGAGTTCCTCGCCTTTTCGCCCGCCAATCCCGCCTCGATCCGCAACTGCCTGGAGACCGCGCGCTCGAACGCGCGCGCGGTGCGCACCGCGCTTACCGGCGAGATGTGGGACGTGATCAACGGCGCCTGGCACCGGCTCAAGAATTTCGACGGCCGCAACATGACGCGCGAGGAATTCGCCCGCTTCCTCGCCTTCGTGAAGGAGGCCTCGCTCGCCTTCGACGGCTCCGCCTTCCGCACCATGTTGCGCAACGACGCCTACTGGTTCTCGCGGCTCGGCTTTCTGATCGAGCGCGCCGACGCCACCGCCCGCATCCTCGACGTGAAATACCACGTGCTCTTGCCGGCGAAGGAGCGCGTCGGCGGCCCGCTCGATTACTTCCAGTGGACCTCGATCTTGCGCTCGGTGTCGGCGCGCACGAGCTATCACTGGGTCTACCGCGAGAGCGTGAAGCCGTGGCTGGTGGCCGATCTCCTCATCCTCAACCGGCAGATGCCGCGCTCGCTCGCGAGCTGCTACGAGAACATGAGCCGCTATCTCGACGATCTCGCCCAGTTCTACGGCCGCCAGGGCAATTCGCAGCGGCTCGCCCGCGCCATGCTGACCCGGCTCGACAATTCGACCATGGAGGAAATCTTCCAGTCCGGCCTGCACGAATTCATCGGCTCCTTCATCGCCGAGAATAACCGCATCGGCGGCGCCATCGCCGAGCAATATCTCGTCTGATCCCGCCATGCGCATCCGCGTCGCCCACGAGACCGTCTATCGCTACGAGCTGCCGGCAAAATCGGCGATCCAGCTCCTGCGCCTCACCCCGCGCAATCACGACGGCCAATATGTGGTGCGCTGGCGCATCGAGGTGAGCGAGGATTGCCGGCTCGATCCGTTCGAGGACGCCTTCGGCAATCTCACCCACAGCTTCACCGTCGATGGGCCGGTTTCCGAATTGCGCATCGGGGTCGACGGCGAGGTCGAGACCCAGGACACCCACGGCGTCGTGCGCGGCTCCCTCGAGCGCTTCCCGCCCTCGCTCTATCTGCGCGGGACGGAGCTCACCCGGGCGGACGCCGCGATCGCAGCTTTTGCGGAGGAAACCGCCAAAGGCGCCGAGGATGCGCTCGGCCGGATGCACGCCCTGCAGACGCGGATCTACGAGACCCTGACTTTCGATCCCGACCCTACCCATGCCGCGACCACGGCCGCCGAGGCTTTCGCGCTCAGGCGCGGCGTCTGCCAGGACTACGCCCAGATTTTCGTCGCTAGCGCTCGCCATCTCGGCGTGCCCGCGCGCTATGTGAGCGGCTATTTCCTGCGCGCCGACGGCAAGGTCGCCCAGGAGGCGGGCCACGCCTGGGCCGAGGCGCATCTTTCCGATCTCGGCTGGGTCGCCTTCGATCCGGCGAACGGGATTTGCGCGACCGAGGCCCATGTGCGGGTGGCGGTGGGACTCGATTCTCTGGGCGCCGCCCCGGTGCGCGGCGCCCGCTTCGGCGGCGGCGGCGAGCGCCTCGCCGTCACCGTGCACGTCGATCAGGCCGGCCGCCAGTCGCAAAACTGACGGTACCCGTCATGCCATTGCCTTGCCGCTCGGCTTGGCCTCGCGATACGCTTCGCGAGGGGGAGCGAATCGATGACCTATTGTTGCGGAATTCTCGTACGCGACGGCCTCGTCATGATCGCGGACACCCGCACCAACGCGGGCCTCGACAACATCTCGGTCTTCCGCAAGCTCAACGTGTTCGAGGAGCCCGGCAAGCGCGTGATGGCGCTCGCGTCGGCCGGCAATCTCTCGATCTCGCAAGCGGTGGTGTCGCTGTTGAACGAAGGGATCGAGAATCCGGAGAGCGGCGAGCGCGAGCGGCTCACCGACGCGCCGTCGATGTTCCAGGCGGCGCAGCGCATCGGCCGCGCGGTTCGCCTGATCCATCACAACGACGCGCTTGCGCTCACCGAGAACAAGGTCGAGTTCGACGTCTCCTTCCTGTTCGGCGGCCAGATCGCGGGACGCCGCCTGCGGCTATTCATGATCTATTCCGCCGGCAATTTCATCGAATGCACCGTCGACACGCCCTATCTGCAGATCGGCGAGCACAAATACGGCAAGCCGATCCTCGACCGCGCGGTGAACTACGATTCCGATCTCTATGACGCGCTCAAGATCGGGCTGATCTCGATGGACTCGACCATGCGCTCGAATCTCGCGGTCGGCCTGCCGATCGATCTCATGGTGCTGCGCCGCGACGCGCCCAAGGCCGAGCTCAACTACCGGATCGAGCCGGGCGAGCCCTATTTCTCCGATCTGCGCGAGCGCTGGTCCTCGGCCCTACGCGCGGCGCATATCGCCATTCCGCGCCCGCCCTATGTGAACGGCGCGCCGAAGAAATAGGCTAAGATCGACGCATCGGGCCGGCTGGTCCGCATAAAAATAAAGCGGGAGGAAGTTCATGGCTGCGCAGAAAGTCGCATTGATCACCGGCGCCGGCACCGGCATCGGCAGGGCCGCGGTGTTGGCGCTCGCCAAGGAGGGCTATGCGGTGGTGCTCGCCGGCCGGCGCAAGGAGCATCTCGATGTGGTCGCCGCCGAGGCGAAAAAACTCGGCGCCAAGGCACTGGTGGTGCCGACCGACGTGAGCGACCCCCAGGCGATCAAGGCGCTCTTCGCCAAGACCAAGCAGGAGTTCGGCCGGCTTGACGTGCTCTTCAACAACGCCGGCATCGGCGCGCCGGCGGTGCCGCTCGAGGACTTGCCCTACGAGAAATGGAAGGCGGTGGTCGACACCAACCTCACCGGCCCGTTCCTGTGCACCCAGGAAGCGATCAAGATCATGAAGGAGCAGAAGCCGCGCGGCGGGCGCATCATCAACAACGGCTCGATCTCCGCCCATTCGCCGCGGCCGCGCAGCGTCTCCTATACCGCGACCAAGCACGCCATCACCGGCCTCACCAAATGCACCGCGCTCGACTGCCGCGACTACGACATCGCCTGCGGCCAGATCGATGTCGGCAACGCGGTGACGCCCTTGACCGAGCGCATGGCGCAGGGCGTGCCGCAGGCGGACGGCACCACCAAGCCGGAGCCGCGCATGGACGTCGATCACGTCGGCCAGGCGATCGCCTATATGGCGGGCCTGCCCTTGGAGTCGAACGTGCTGTTTCTGACGGTGAAGGCGACCAAGATGCCGTTCGAGGGGCGGGGCTAACCGCACCTTATTGTTTCGGCAGCGCCTTCACCTCGATCCTGGCGCCCGCGCGCACGGCTCTAAGCGTCTTCACATCGCCGATCGCCTTCGCCCAGATGTTGCAGGGCGATGCAAGCCGGCACTCGCCGCCCTTGGAGATCGGCGTGCGGCCAAAGCCGATGGCGATGGCGTGGCCGTCCGGCCAATAGGCGATCTCGCCCGGGCTCACCACGGCTTTCGCGTCCTGCTCGCGCGCGACTTTCACTGCAATGTCAAAATAGACCTCCTCGCCCCAGGTCATCGCCGCGCTTTGGATCGGCAGCGCCGCCGCGATCGCCTTGGCGGTGGGTGTGTCGAGGAGTTCGGCGTCGAGCTCAACGCCGCCGATATCGAAGCGGATGCGCATGAGAAAAGCCCCTTGGGCGAGAGCGCCGATCTGGGCCTTATTATCATAAGCCGCCGCCTACGCCAGATCGCGTCCTCCGCGTCAGGATCGCCCGCCGACAACCGGCTTTCGTTGCTTCGCGGCCGCGGTCAGGTCGCGCATCAGGCCGTCGCGGTCCGTGGCCGCGCGATCAAGGAAATTCCTGGGAGCCGCCGTATCGGGGTCATATTTTCCGCTCCAGCGAATGACTTCGAGCAGGGTGGGCAGGAGATCGAGCCCCTTTTCCGTCAACTCGTAGATCACCTGCTTGCGATTGTCCGGATCGCGATGGCGCGAGATCAGCCCCTGGCGCTCCAGCTTCTTCAAGCGGGCGGCCAGCACGTTGGAGGCGATCCGTTCCGGCGATTCGATGAACTCATGGAAATGCCGCTTGCCCATGAACATCAGGTCGCGGATGACGAGAAGCGTCCAGCGGTCGCCGAAGATTTCGAGCGCAAAGTGGACCGGACAATTCAACCGGTCGTTCCGCTTTCCTCCGCCCGTGCGCTTCGCCATGGCTACCCCGCTGATCGGCCTATGTTTTAAATTGATTGCAAAACAAAAGTGATGGCCCTAGTATCACTTGCATTATACAAGCGAAAAAGGAGGAACGCCATGAAGCTCCACATCATCATCGGGTCTCCGAACTGCCGCAAGGTTCAGGCCGTGGTCAACCATCTGGGAATCAAGCTGGCGACGGAATACCACGACTTCTTCGCCGGCGAGCTGCAATCGCCTGATTATCTGTCGCTCAATCCCAACGGAATGGTCCCCGCGCTCGAGGATGGATCGTTCAAGCTGTGGGAGTCGAACGCGATCACGCAATATCTCGCCGACAAGGCCGACAACTCCGCGCTGTTTCCGCGCGATCCGGAGCGACGCGGCGACATCGTGCGCTGGCAATTCTGGGAGGCCGCGCATTTCAACAGATGGTTCGGCATCCTCGGCTTCGAAACTGTCGCCAAGCCGAAATTCAACCTCGGGACGACCAACCAAGGCCTGGTCGAGACAGCGCAGGGTCATCTCAAGCGGTTTGCGCCCGTGCTTGACCGCCATCTCGCGGGGCGTAGCCACGTCGCGGGGAACGGCATCACGATCGCGGACTATTCGATGATCGCCGTCGAATCCTTCAAGGAGGCGGTTCCCTTCGACTGGTCGCCCTATCCGAACCTGAACGCGTATTTCGAGCGCATGCGCAAGGTCGATCACTGGGCTCGCACCGCGCCTGCAAGCCCGGCCGACATCGGCCGCAAGCCGAAAGCGGCGTGATGATGCGCCGTAGAGCGGATGGGGACTAGTATGCCGCGCTTTCTTCTCGGCGTGCTTGCCTACATCATCCCGACATTCCCCTTGGGATATGTCTGGCATCTGGTCGCGTTCAAAGAATATTATGACTCGCTCCAGATCTATCGGGCGGACATCGTCATTCCCTTCGGCCTCGCGTCCATGGCGATCCAGGGCGTCGCGTGGGCATTCATCTATTCTCGTTTGTTCGCGGGCGAGAGCGTCCTGCGCGGCGCCCTGAAATTTGCGGGCCTCGCCACGCCCCTCGCCTGGAGTTTCCTGGTGCTCGTCGTCGCCGCCAAACATCACATGACGTCCGTGACTGGCTTCGTTCTGATCGAAACCGCATTTACGATCGTCCAATATATCGTCGTCAGTCCGCTCATCGCTCTCGCCTTTTCAGCACGAAAGGCATGACACGATGGCCTATGACGAAAAACTTGCTGTGCGCATGCGCCGTGCACTGAGCAGGCTCCACCGCATCACCGAAAAGAAGATGTTCGGCGGCATTTGCTTCTTGCTGCGCGATCATATGTTGTGCGGGCTGGGCAAACCCGGTTTCATGTTCCGTGTCGGCAAGGAGCGGGAAGCCGAGGCGCTCGCGCGCCCCGGCGCGAGCCCGATGAAATTCAACGGTCGCCGGTTTGGCGGCTTCGTCTGGGTGGATCCGGGCCGGTGCACGGATCGTGATTTGCGCGGATTGATCGTGCTCGCGC
>JAHFPO010000179.1 GCA_023266695.1 Hyphomicrobiales bacterium
GAGGCGATGGAATGCCTGGGCGGCAACGGCTACGTCGAGGACGGCCCGCTCGCCCGCGCCTATCGCGAGGCGCCGGTGAACGCGATCTGGGAAGGCTCCGGCAATGTGGTGGCGCTCGATCTCCTGCGCGCTGCCGAGCGCGAGGAGGAAGCGATGGAGCGCCTCCTCGCCGCGCTCGCCAAAGCGGCCGGCGATCTCCCCGGCGCGCGCGCCGCGCTTGATCGCATCAAGACCAATCTGCGCATTCCCGCCCGCGAGGTGCACGCGCGCCGGACCGCCGAGACGCTCGCGCTGCTGGCCGCCGCCGCCGCCCTCAAGGCGACCGCGCCGGCGGAGATCGCGGAAGCTTTCGCCCAGCACCGGCTGCACGGAATTACGGGGCGCAGCTACGGCGATCCCATTTCCGGCACGCTCGCCGAAACCCTGATCGCCCGTAGTTTTTCGCGCGCGGCCTGATCTCCCGCCGTTTCTCGTCGCCTCAGGGCGCCAGCCACTGGGCGGCGGCGAGCGCCACCGGAATGGTGACTGCCGCCACCACCGTCTCGACCGAGAGGATGCGCGCCATCAGCGGCGCGTCGCCGCCCATCTGGCGGGCCAGCACATAGGCGCCCGGCGCCGGCGGCATGCTCGCCGCGATCGCGACCACGGCGAGCGCCGCGCCCGAAAGCCCGAGCGCGTAGCCGATCGCGATCGCGACCGCCGGCAGCGCCATCAGCTTCATCGCGGTGGCGACGAACACGGACGCGCTCGGGCGCAGCAGCTTGTCGAGCTCGATACCGGCGCCGACCACCAAGAGGCCGAGCGCGAGCGCGCTCTTCCCGAGAATTTCTCCGAAGCTGACGGCGATCTTCGGTAGCGGCAAGCCGGAGAGATTGAGCGCGAGGCCGATGAGCACCGACCAGATCAGCGGATTGCGCAGGAGTTGATCGAGCACGGTCCTCACATCGGGCGTCTTGTGGGCCGCGTACCAGGCGAGCACGATGACGGAGAGCAGATTGAGCAACGGGATCATGGCGACCATGGCGACGGAGATGAGCGCGAGGCCGAGCGTGCCGTGCAGACCCCCGGCGATGGCGAGGGCGACGAAGGTGTTCCAGCGGATCGAGCCCTGGAACACGGAAGTGAAGGCCGGTCCCGAGAGCCGGAAGGCGCGCGTGAGCAGCGGGCGCAGCACGATCAGCAGGAGCGCGACCAGCAATATCGCCACGAACAAGGCGCCGCCGACACCGGAGGCGGGCACGTTGCGAAGATCGGCGGTCGCGGTGGTCACGATCAGGAGCGCCGGGAACAGCACGAAATAGACGATGCGCTCGAAGGCGTCCCAGCCCGCGGCGCTCGGCAACAGCGTGCGCTTGAGGAGGGTGCCGAGCGCGATCACCAGGAACACCGGGACGAGGGCGGAGATGACGACGATCATGCCGGGCTCCCGTAGCCAAGCCGATCAAGCGCGCCCTGCAGGAGATAGGCCGCCGCCATCTTGTCGACGAGCGCGGCGCGGCGCTTGCGCGAGGCGTCGGCCGCGATCAGCGTGCGCGTCACCGCCGCGGTCGAGAGCCGCTCGTCCCAGAAGGCGATGGCGAGCTCGGTCAGGGGCGAAAGATTGCGCACGAACGCGCGGGTCGATTGCGCGCGCGGGCCTTCCGAGCCGTTCATGTTGAGGGGAAGGCCGAACACCAGCGCGCCCACGTCATGGAGCCGGGCGAGCGCGAGCAGCCGCTCGGCGTCGGCGCGGAATTTGGTGCGTTTCAGCGTTTCGAGCGGCGTCGCGATCACGCGATTTGCGTCCGAGAGCGCGAGCCCGATGGTCTTGTCGCCGAGATCGAGGCCCATGAGGCGGGCGTCCTTGGATAAGAGCTTGGGGAGGTCCTGGAGTTCGACGAGCGGGGCGGGCATGGGTGCGGGTAGCATGGGCGGCGCCAATCCGCCACGGTTTGCATGACACCCATGCATTTCGTTCTGAATGGGGATCGCAAACCGGGGCGGCCCGTTCATGCCGGTGATGAAAAGGATCAGAAACATTCGTTTCTCGTCGCACCGCTTTGGGGCATAACAGGCTGATGTGGCCCGACCGCCGTCTTCTCGACCTCTTCGGCATCGAACATCCGATTATTCTCGCGCCCATGGCCGGCGCCATGGACTGGGAGCTGGCGGCGGCGGTCACGGAGGCGGGCGGGCTCGGCTCGCTGCCGTGCGCGATGCTCGCGGCGGACAAGGTGCGCGAGGAGGTGGAGAGGATCCGCGCCCGCACCCCGAAGCCGATCAATCTCAATTTCTTCGTTCACACGCCGCCCGCCGCCGACAATGCGCGCGAAGCCGCCTGGCGCGACAAGCTCGCGCCTTATTACAAGGAGCTCGGCCTCGATCCCAACGCGCCGGTCACGGCCGCGAACCGGGCGCCGTTCAATGCCGAGCTGTGCGACGCGGTCCTCGCGTTGAAGCCCGCGGTCGCGAGCTTTCATTTCGGCTTGCCGGAAGCCGGTTTGTTGAAACGCGTCAAGGACGCGGGCTGCAAGGTACTCTCTTCCGCCACCACGGTGGCGGAGGCGCGCTGGCTCGAGGAGCGCGGCGTCGATGCGATCATCGCGCAAGGCTTGGAGGCCGGCGGCCACCGCGGCATTTTTCTTTCCGACGACATCGCCACGCAGGTGGGAACTTTCGCGCTCACGCCGCAGATCGTGGACGCGGTGAAGGTGCCGGTGATCGCCGCCGGCGCCATTGCCGACGCACGCGGGATCGCGGCGGCGTTCGCGCTCGGCGCGGCCGGGGTGCAGATCGGCTCGGCGTATCTGCTTTGCCCCGAATCGAAGGTCTCGAAGCCTCATCGCGCCGCGTTGCGAGAGACGCGCGACGACGCGACCGCGCTCACCAACGTGATGACCGGGCGGCCGGCGCGCGGCATCGTCAACCGCCTGATCAGCGAGGTCGGGCCGATCTCGGACCTCGCCCCGGCCTTTCCACGCGCGGCCAATGCGCTCGCGCCGCTCCGGGCGGCGGCGGAGAAACAGGGCTCGGGCGATTTTTCGCCGATGTGGTCGGGCCAGGCGGCGGCCTTGGGGCGCGATCTGCCGGCGGGGGAACTGACGCGCCGGCTCGCCGAAGAGGCGCAGGCGCGGATGCGCGCGATTTCCTCGCCCCGCTGATTCATCTTCATCGTTTCAAACAGCCTATTCTTTTTTCGTCATCCCGGCCGAGCGAAGCGAGAGCATCCCCATCGTCATCCCGGGCGCAGCGCAGCACGAAGTGGTGCGCTGCAGACCCGGGATCGTATGCGGCTCGCGGTCCCGGATCAGCGGTGCACCGCTTCGCGCTGCACCGCATCCGGGACGACGTGATTCATCGTTCTCGCGGCGGGATTTTTCCGCCCGAGCTATGCTTTCGTCTCCCCCGCCCGCACTTTTCGTGCGCCAGTCGGGCAAGCCCGACTGGCGAGGGGCCGGAGCGCCGGTTGGCGCCACGGTCTTCGTTTCTGCGCACCCTTGCGGATGCGCGCGCCTTGCGGCGCTCCGGAGCGGCGTTTTAGCGGTCTGGCATGGCTAGCCTCGCCGCCGGCCTCGGGCCGCGCTTGCGTACGCAAGGCAAGAAGCGCCTTGCGCCGTTACAGCGAGCTCCTCGCGCACGGGCCGTAGTACCCGTAGGGCGGAGCCCCGAGGCGCCCCGGGAGCACGGGCGACGTCCGCCCGCGCCCGCAGGCGCCGCATCCCGCCCCATCGACTAGACGTCTCTAGAAGACGCCCTCGCCTGAGCGGGACGTTTGTGAATATAGTCCTAGTACCGGGAAATGTCAAGTCGCGTTGGTGGCAATGTCTCAGCTCGCCGATTGTCCGTTATGTGCCACTAGCGGTCATCCCGATTCAACACAATCGCGATCTGCGATCCAGACAAGACGTTCATCGGCAGGATCGAACG
>JAHFPO010000066.1 GCA_023266695.1 Hyphomicrobiales bacterium
GCTATGACGGCATGAAAATAGAGTTATCACAATGGGATATATAAGTTTATTCGCGCTGATGAACTAAATTAGGAAGAAGTCGGCTGGAGCGATTCAGAACAAAGAGCTTTCTCTCACCAGAGGCCGGAAAGCTCCTGGTTTATCCAGTGCGGCTTCCTGGATTCGCTTTCCGCCATCGCCTCGGAGGCCAAGGGCGGCGCGCTGTCGATCACCCGGTTGCGACCCGCGCGCTTGGCCTCGTAGAGGGCGGCGTCGGCGATGGCGAGCGCGCCTGCGAGGCTATGGGCGTCCTCGGGCACCAGCGCGATGCCGATGCTGCAGCCGACCGGCAAGGCCATGCATTCGATCTCGACCGGCCGTTCCATGGCGGCGCGGATTTCCTCGCCGAAGGCGCGGGCGGCATCGCGGCCGTTCTCGCCGCCGAGCGGCAGGATCACCACGAATTCGTCGCCGCCGACGCGGGCGAGCATGCCGCGCTCGTCCACCACGGCGGCAATGCGCCGGGCGATGGCGGTGAGCACGCGGTCGCCGATCGCATGGCCGTAGCTGTCGTTGACCGGCTTGAAACCGTCGAGATCGATCGCCAGCACCGCCTGCGGCTTGTGGGCGGCCGCCTCGCCGCCGTCACCGAAGCCGGAAAGATAGCGTTCGAGATAGCGCCGGTTGGGCAAGCCGGTCAGCCGGTCGAGATAGGCGAGGCGCTCGAATTCGGCGGTCATGGCGTTGTAGTTGTCGGCGAGATCGTGCAGTTCGGCCGCCACGAACGCCGGCAGCTTGACGCGCAAGCCCATCCTGCCGGCTTTCAGGCGCAGGGCGGCGGTCTTCAGCGCACGCACACCCCTGAGCAGGCCGAACTCCGCGACCGCGAGAGCGCCGCCGATCGAACCGGCCGCGACCATGACCAAAAACAAAAAGTCGATGCGGAAGGCGCGTTCGATCGGATCGAGCACCTCGCTGCGCTTGAGACCGATGGCGATGGTCACGCCGCCGTCCTGCAGCCGCGAGATTCCGTAAATCCGCGTGACGCCCGAAGGATCTTCCAACTCGATGGTCGGCGACTTCGCGTTCAGGATCGACCTGACGAACGGGGTATCGTGGATTTCGCCCGCCTTCCAGCTGTCCGGCGAACTCGGCTGGTTGGCGATGATGCGACCATTGCGGTCGAATGCGATGACCACGCCGCCGAATTTCGTGCTCGCTTCCGCCGCGACCTGACTGATCCAATAGAGATCTACGCCGGCCCAGAGCACCGCACGCGGGTTACCTTCCGCATCCAAAATCGGCAACGCGTTGACCACGACCGGCCGGTGGGTCAGCCTGCCGATGAGCGCATCGCTGGTGGCGAATTTCCCGGTACTCATCGCCTTCTTGAAATAATCCCGGTCGCTGACGTCGAGCGTGCGAACGTTATCAATGCTCCCGCATTGGGCCTTGCCAGATCGATCGGCGAGGAAGATCGCGGAAATCCATTTCCGGTCGGCATGGACCCATTTGAGGAAGGTGTCGCATTCGGGGGTGACGTCGCGCACCGCCGGCACTTGGCTCGCGACCTCGAGCAACAGGCGAGCCTGCTGGCCGATCTGGGCATGGGCATTGGCGCCGTCGCGGGCAAGCGTCGCGGCGCGCTCGCGCGCGCCCGCAAGCGCGTTTTCGCTGTTCGTCTGCAGGCGCAGAAGGTAAAGCGCGAAAACCGGCATCACCGCCAGAACGACGATCATGACGATGAGCCAGCGCAATCGGGCGCCGCTGGATTTGAATCCCTCAATCGGCATCGAACTGAGCCCGTCCCTCGTTGGTCCCGCGAGTGCGCGTGCAAGGCGTGCAAGGGCTGGAACATGCCATGCCGGCCCTTAAAAACTCGCCCGGCAAATGCTTCAAATTCGAACGATCCGACCGGGCGAAGGGAGGTTGACGGGTAGGGGGCACCCTCCCTTGTCCCGCGCCCAACGACACGTGAGCGGGAACGGCCCCAGCCACGGTCGATCTCGGGCCGACCAGGCTCGCGCCCGTTCAACCCCGATACCCGGCTGTGTCGGTGAGCAATGCCGGTTTCCGCAGAGCCGAGGGACGTCCGTCAATCCTGGCGGCGAAATCGCGGGCCTTCGGGGCCTGGCTTCTGAGAGCTTCGGGCCGGATAAGAATATTCCATAATATGTCTTCTGCGAATCAAAGCTCCGGGTCCGGCATCGCGCCGGGGCTCGCATGCCCGCAGGCCAGTCCTCTTCCCCTTCGACTGCTCGGCGCGACCCGATCCTCCCGGTCTGCTAGAGTCTGATAAGTTCGAATTGAATCGGCCTGCCCCGCTAACATTTTGATTTTGGGCGTGATCTGATCCGAAAACCGGTTTCCACTTTTCGGGATCACGCCCTATGCCGGGTCTTGCTCCTGCCGCTCACCCAGACCAAGATGGAACCTTCCCGCGACATCGCCAGCCTGATTGAGCTCATGGCCCGGCTGCGCACGCCGGGCTCGGGTTGCCCGTGGGATCTCGAACAGAGTTTCGAGACCATCGCCCCCTACACCATCGAGGAAGCCTACGAGGTCGCCGACGCGATCGCCCGCGGCGATCTCGACCGCGGCCTCGCCGACGAGCTCGGCGATCTCCTTCTGCAGGTCGTGTTCCACGCCCGCATGGCCGAGGAACAGGGCCGCTTCGCCTTCGGCGACGTGGTGTGGGCGATCACCGAGAAACTCCTGCGCCGCCATCCCCACGTGTTCGGCGAGGCCGGAAACATGACGCCGGAGGAAGTGAAGGGGCTGTGGAGCCGGATCAAGGAGGAGGAGCGGGCGAGCAATCCCTCCGCCAAGGAACGCCCTACCCTCGACGGCGTCCCCCTCGCCTTGCCCGCTCTCCTGCGCGCGCAGAAATTGCAGGAAAAAGTAGCGGGCGTCGGCTTCGACTGGAAGAATGCGAAGGACGTGCTCGCCAAGATCGCCGAGGAGGCGCGCGAGATCGAACCGGTGTTGGATCAGCCCGAAGCCGCCGAGGAGATCGGCGATCTCTTGTTCGCCGTCACCAATCTCGCCCGCCATGCCGGCATCGATGCGGAGACCGCGTTAAGGGCGGCGAACGCGAAGTTCGAACGCCGCTTCGCCGCGATCGAGCGGGCGCTCGCTGAGCGCGGTAAGGCGCCGAAGGACGCAACGCTGGCCGAGCTGGACGCACTCTGGAACGAGGTGAAGGCGCGCGAACGCGGCTGATGCCTTCAAGCCGCCGGCGGAAAGCGCCGTCGCAGCTCGCCGATCCTGCTCGGATCGACCCGTACAGTCACCGCCATCCGGCCGTTCTCGTCGAGCCGGCGCGACAGCACCTCGCATTGGCGATGCAGCCAGGAGAGCGCCGCCCCATCCGCCGGGTCGAGATCGAGCGCGAGCGTCGCCCTTCCGGCCACCACCCGTTCCTCGATCGCGGCGAGGAGATCCGCGATCCCCTCGCCCGTCAGCGCCGACATCAGCACCGGCCGCGTCTTTTTCTCCCGCCGCGCGGCGATGTTGGCGAGCCGCTCGCGCGCCTCCCGATCGATGTGATCGATCTTGTTCCAGACTTCCACCAGCCGGCCGGAATCCTCCGGGTCGACGCCGAGCTCGCGCAGGATCGTGGCGACGTCGCTTGCCTGCGCCCCGGCGTCGCCGTGGGCGGCATCGCGCACATGCACGATCACATCGGCCGCGACCACCTCTTCCAGGGTCGCCCGGAAGGCCGCGATCAGGAGCGTCGGCAATTCGGAAAGGAACCCGACCGTGTCGGAGAAGATCGCCCGTGAGCCGTGCGGCAGATCGACCGCGCGCAGCGTCGGATCGAGCGTCGCGAACAGTAAGTTCTCGGCGCGCACCGAGGCCGCGGTCAGGCGGTTAAAGAGCGTCGATTTGCCGGCATTAGTGTAGCCGACGATCGCCACGATCGGATAGGGCACGCGGCGGCGGTCGGCGCGGTGCAGCTCGCGGGTGCGCTTCACCCCTTCGAGCTCGCGCTCGATCCGGCGGATGCGGTCGGCGATCTGGCGGCGGTCGGCCTCGATCTGGGTCTCGCCCGGACCGCCGAGGAAGCCGAAGCCGCCGCGCTGGCGCTCGAGATGGGTCCAGGAGCGCACCAGCCGGCTCTTCTGGTAATTGAGATGGGCGAGCTCGACCTGGAGCGAGCCTTCGCGGGTGCGTGCACGCGCGCCGAAAATCTCCAGGATCAGGCCGGTGCGGTCGAGCACCTTGGCGCCCCAGGCCTTCTCCAGGTTGCGCTGCTGCACGGGGGAGAGCGCGCCGTCGACGAACACGAGACCCGCCTCCTCGGCGCGCACCAGTCCCGCGATCTCCTCGACCTTGCCCTTGCCGAAAAAGGTCGCCGGCCGGGTCGCCGAAAGCGGCACGATGCCGGCGCTCACGATGTCGAGGCCGATCGCCTGGGCGAGCCCGATCGCTTCCTCGAGCCGGGATTCGACGCCGCGGCCGGCGTGCCCCTCGCCTGCCCGACCCGACCGGCGCGTCGGTTGCGGCACCAGCACCACCACGCGCGCAAGCAACCCTGCGGTGGGAGCAGCGAGTGCTCCCGCCTTGGTACGAGCGGACGCGCGTCTCGGCTCCAATCAGACCTTGTCTGCGGCCGGCACGGCTTCCTCGCCAGGCTCGTACATCTGGATCGGATGACCGGGCATCACCGTCGAGATGGCGTGCTTGTACACCAGCTGGGAATGGCCATCCCGGCGCAACAGCACGCAAAAATTATCGAACCAGGTCACGACGCCCTGGAGTTTCACGCCGTTCACCAGGAAGATCGTGAGCGGAGTTTTGTTCTTGCGGACATGGTTGAGAAAGGTGTCTTGCAGGTTCTGGGCTCGATCCGCCGCCATTGTGTTGTTCCTCTTTGTTCGCCGGGCGGGCGATTTTTCTCCGAGACCTAAGGGCCACGGGGTCCCCAGCGGCCCAAACCGCCGGGGACGAACCTATTAGAAGGCACGAATGCGCCGGCGCGCAAGACAAACTTCTGCCCGGCGCGTCCCAATGGGGCGAGTGCTCAGGGACCGATCTCGGCCACCGCGTGGAAACGCGCCCTGAGCGCGCGCGCGACCGGTCCCGGCCGGCCGTCGGCGATCTTGCGGCCGTCGATCTCGACCACCGGCATCACGATCTGAGTCGCCGCCGTCACGAAGGCTTCCCGCGCCTTGAGCGCCTCGGGAACGCTGAACGGGCGCTCCTCGATGGTGAGCCCTTCCCGCGCCGCGACCTCGAGCACGACCGCGCGGGTGATGCCCTTGAGGATGCCTAGGGTTGCTGGCCGGGTGACGATCGCGCCCGCCGGAACGACGATCCAGGCATTGGTCGAGGCGCCCTCGGTCACCATGCCCTCCTTGTCGACGAACCAGGCCTCGCGCGCGCCCCGGTCCCGCGCCATCTGGCGAGCGAGCACGTTCGGGAGGAGACCGATGGTCTTGATGTCGACCCGCTCCCAGCGATTGTCGCTCACGGTCACCACCGCGATGCCGGTCTCGGCTTGCGCCTCGAGCTTGGCGCGATCGCTCGCGCGCACGGTGACGACGAGGCTCGGCTTGGTGCCGGGCGGCGGAAAGGCGTGCTCGCGGCGGGCGACGCCGCGGGTGATCTGGAGATACAACAGGCCGTCGCGCACGCGATTGCACCTGAGCGTCTCGCGCAGGACCACGTCGAGCGCGGCGTTCGACATCGGCGGCGCAATCCGGATCTCGGCGAGCGAGCGCGCCAGCCGTTCGAGATGGCGGCGCTTGTCGACCAGCCGCCCTTCCCTCACCTCGCAGACTTCATAGACGCCGTCGGCGAACTGATAGCCGCGGTCCTCCACATGGACCATGGCGAGCGCATGCGGAATATAGCGGCCATTGACATAGGCAATGCGGGACATCGGCGCCTGGCAATCGCTCAACGCGTCCGTTCATCGATGCCCAGTGCCTTGAGCTTGCGGTGCAAGGCCGAGCGCTCCATGCCGACGAACTCGGCCGTGCGCGAGATATTGCCGCCGAAGCGGCTGATCTGGGCGACGAGATACTCGCGCTCGAAAAACTCCCTCGCCTCGCGCAGCGGCAGGCTCATCAGATGCTCGCCGCCGGCGCCGTTCGGCATCCCCGGCACCAGCGCGACGACGTCGGGCGGCAGCATGTCCGCCGTCACCGTCGCCTCGGGATCGCCGCCGGCGAGGATCAACAGCCGTTCCACGTTGTTGCGCAATTGACGGACATTGCCGGGCCAGTCGTGCGACTGCAACACCGCCAGCGCGTCGGCGCCGATCCGGCGCCGCGGCAGCCCGGTCGCGGCCGAGATCTGATCGAGGAAATGATCGACGAGCTCAGGGATGTCCTCGCGCCGTTCCGCCAGCGGCGGAACGCGGATCGGAACCACGTTCAGGCGATGATAGAGATCCTCGCGGAAGCGGCCGGCGGCGACCTCCATCTCTAGATTGCGTCCGGTCGAGGAGATAATCCGCACGTCGACCGTGATCTTGGTGGTCCCGCCGAAGCGCTGGAAGCACTGTTCGGTGAGTACCCTGAGAATGCGGTTTTGCGTCTCCTGCGGCATGTCGGCGATTTCGTCGATGAACAGCGTCCCGCCATCGGCTTCCTCGAGCGCGCCGATCTTGCGCGAAGCGCCATTGGCTTCGACGCCGAACAGCTCCGTCTCCATGCGCTCGGGCGTGATGGCGGCGGCGTTGATGACGACGAAAGGTTCTTTCGAGCGCATCGAGTTCGCGTGGATCATGCGCGCGGTCAATTCCTTGCCGGCTCCCGACGGCCCGACGATCAGGATACGGCTGTTGGTGGGCGCCGCCCGCTCGATCGTCTGCTGCAACTGGTTGATCGCCGGCGAGGAGCCGACCAACAGCCGGCCGTGAGGCGCGAGCTGCTGCAAGGCCTGCACTTCGCGGCGCAAGCGGAACGTTTCGAGCGCGCGGCTCGCCACCACCACCAGGCGATCGGCATTGAACGGCTTCTCGATGAAATCATAGGCCCCGCGCTTGATCGCCGCGACCGCGGTCTCGATCGTGCCGTGGCCGGAGATCATCACCACCGGCAGCTCGGGATGCTGGCCCTTGATGACGTCGAGGAGCGCGAGCCCGTCGAGACGGCTGCCCTCGAGCCAGATGTCCAGGAGCACCAGATTGGGCCGGCGCGCGGCGACCGCAGAAATCGCCTCCTCGGCGTCCTTGGCGGTGCGCACCGCATAGCCTTCATCCTCGAGGATGCCTGCCACCAGCCCCCGGATGTCCGCTTCGTCATCAACGATGAGAATGTCGGTCGCCATGACTCAACCCGTGGGAGCCTCCTCCTTGACCGCCGACTTCGCCGCCGGCGGCGCGCCGTCGATGGGAAAACGGATGTGCACCCAGGTCCCCCGCCGGTTGCCATGAGCTTCCGGCATATCGCGCAGCTCGATCCGGCCGCCGTGATCCTCCAGAATCTTGCCGACGATGGCGAGGCCGAGCCCGGTGCCCTTCTCGCGCGTGGTCACATAGGGCTCGAGCAGCCGTTCACGGTTCTCCTTCGGCAGCCCGGTGCCATTGTCGATGATGTCGATGACAGCCGTGTCACCCTCGCGCGCGCCGCGCACCAGGATGCGCCCCTCTCCGCGCTCGGGCGCCGGCACCGTGGCGATCGCCTCGACCGCATTTTTCAGGATGTTGGTGAGCGCCTGCGAGATCAGCCGCCGATCGAAGCGGGCCGGCATCGGGCCCGGCGGCAGTTCGACGTCGAAGACGATGTCGGGGTTTCCGACCCGCATCAGGAATACGGCCTGCCGGATCGTCTCGGCGAGATCCTGTGCCTCCACCACCGGCTTCGGCATGCGGGCGAAGGCCGAGAACTCGTCGACCATCCGCCCGATGTCGCCGACCTGGCGGATGATGGTTTCGGTACATTGCTCGAATACCTCGCGATCCTCGATCAGGGCCTTGCCGTATTTGCGGCGGAGCCGCTCGGCCGAAAGCTGAATCGGCGTGAGCGGATTCTTGATTTCGTGGGCGATGCGGCGGGCGACGTCGGCCCAGGCGGAGGTGCGCTGGGCGATGACCAGCTCGGTGATGTCGTCGAGCGTGATGACGTAGCCGTGCTCGCTTTCGGGCGAGGCCTCGGTGGTGACCCGCACGTTGATGGTGCGCTCGCGCCCGTTCAGCTTGAGGGTGACGGTGTCCTGCACGCGCTGAACGCCGTTGAAGGCTTGCGCGAACAACGCTGCGAACTCGGGGATCGCTTCGCCGATGCGCTTGTTGATGAGTTCGGCCTCGGAGCGCCCGATCAGGCGCTCGGCCGAGCGGTTGAGAATGGTGATGCGGCCCTCGGCATCGAGGCCGATCACGCCGGCCCCGACGCCGGCGAGCACCGCCTCGGAAAAGCGCCGGCGCTGATCGATCTGGTCGCGCGCCCGCACGATATCGTCGCGCTGCGAGCGCAATTCATGGGTCATGGCGTTGAAGCTCTCGCCCAGGCTGGCGAGATCGCCTTCCGATCGGCGCACCGGAACCTGCACGAACAGATTGCCCGAGGCGACGAGGTCGGCGGCCGTGATCAGCCGCCGGATCGGGGCGACCAGACGATTGGCGAAGTTCAATCCGATCCACACCGCGGACAGCAAGAGGATCAGCGCGATCACCGCGTACATCAAGGCGAAGGCGACCTGCACGCCGAAACGGCGTTCCTCCAGGCTGCGATATTCGAGCAGATTTTCCTCGCTGGTCCTCAGGTACTGCACGACCCGGGGATCGATCGGACGAGCCACGTAAAGATAGGTGTCCTCGTAACCGCTCACCGGTACGATCGCGACGGCGTAGTCGGCGGTGCTCGCCAAAGTCAAAATCGGCTGCTCTGCGGTCGCCGTGCGAATGTCGATATTCGTCGGGATCAGGAATTCCCGGCCGATGTTGATGTCGGCGCGCTCGATCAGCGTGCGGTCGCCGTGGATCATCATGGCCGCCGGCAGGCCGCGGATGGTCGCCTGGGCGGTGAGAATTTGCCGAAAGCGCTCGCGGTTCCCGTCGAACAGATTGCGCATGCGCGACAGATCATTGGCCATGCCGAGGAGATCGACGCGGATGCCGAAGGCGTGGTCGCGCACATAGGACTGTGCGACGATCACGGCATTGTCGATGATCACGCGGGTGCGGCCGGAGAACCAACGGTCGAGCCCGCGGTCGAGGGTGATCGAGGCGATGATCGCGACCAGGATCGCCGGCACCGTCGCCACGATCCCGAACAGGAGCACGATGCGCACATGCAAACGCGCGCCCGCCCGCCCTCTGCGGCGCGCGCGCACGAGACCGGTGATCTCCCAGGCGATGATGCCGATCAGGATGAGCGCCATGGCCGCGTTGGCGAGCAGCACGGTGGCGACGACATTGTGGGTGGGCGAAATCGGTGTGAGGCCGGTCAGCACCGCGAAGGTGACGAACGCCGAGAGGAGCGCCGCCACCACCGCCACCGGGGCAAAGAAACCGGTCCATGTACGCGGCGGCCGCGGAAACGGCGGCGAGACGCTGAGCGCTTCGGGTTTGGCGGCGGTTTCGGCCATAGGAGGGTTTGACGCGGGAACGAATAGCCGGCCATCCCCGACCGGCCCTGATGCCTTCCTACAACACTGGTGCAAAAATGTGACAGCGGCAAGGAAGCGCCGGGCAAAATCTGGCCCAATCCGCCTCAATGGCCGGTGCGGATGATCTGGATATCGAGGTCGCGGATCTTCTTGCGGAGCGTATTGCGGTTGACGCCCAGAAGCTCGGCCGCCTTGATCTGGTTGCCCCGGGTCACCGCCAGGGCCGCCGAAACCAGCGGGGTCTCGATCTCGCGCAGGATGCGATGATAGAGGCCGGGCGGCGGCAGGCCGTCGCCGAACTCGCCGAAATAGCGGTTGAGATGGCGTTCGACCGAGGCGCTGAGGCTATCTTCTAGGGGCTCCTCCTCCGCCAGCGCCGGCTGAGCGAGTTCAGCCTCGATGAGGCCGGCACCGATTACCTCCTCCGGATAGAGGGCGGCGAGACGGCGGACGAGATTTTCAAGCTCGCGCACGTTGCCGGGCCAGCGATAGCGTTTCAGCCGTTCGAGCGCGGCCGGATCGAGCTGCTTCCTCGGCAGGCCCTCGCGTTCGACCACGGAGAAGAAATGGCGCGCGAGATCGGGGACGTCCTCGGTGCGCTCGCGCAACGGCGGCAGGCGCAGCGGCACCACATTGAGGCGGTAGAACAGATCCTCGCGGAACAGGCCCTGCTGGATGAGAACCCGTAGGTCCTTGTTGGTGGCGGCGATGATGCGCACGTCGGTCTTGATATGGGTGCGTCCGCCCACGGTGGTGTATTCGCCCTGTTGCAGCACGCGCAGGAGGCGGGTCTGCGCCTCCATCGGCATGTCGCCGATTTCGTCGAGGAAGAGCGTGCCCCCCTCCGCCTGTTCGAAGCGGCCGGGATTGCGGGTATTGGCGCCGGTGAAGGCGCCCTTCTCGTGGCCGAACAGTTCCGCCTCGATCAGATCGCGCGGAATCGCCGCCATGTTGACGGGTACGAATGGTCCTGCGCGCCGCTTGCCGTAGTCGTGGAGCGCGCGCGCGACCAATTCCTTGCCGGTGCCGGACTCGCCCGCGATCATCACCGTGAGATCGGTCTGCATCAGGCGCGCGAGCACGCGGTAGATTTCCTGCATCGCCGGCGAGCGGCCGACCAGCGGGATGGTGGCATCCCCCTCCTCGGCCCTGGGCGCCGCCGCCGCGCCGCGCTTGGGATCGCTCAACGCGCGACCAACGATCGCCGTGAGCTCCTTGAGGTCGAAGGGCTTGGGCAGATATTCGTAGGCGCCGCGTTCCGACGCCCGGACCGCGGTCATGAAAGTGTTCTGCGCGCTCATCACGATCACCGGAAGATCGGGGCGAAGCTTCTTGATGCGCGGCAGGAGATCGAAGGCGTTCTCGTCGGGCATCACCACGTCGGTGATGACGAGATCGCCGTCGCCCTGGGCGATCCAGCGCCACAGCGTCGCCGCGTTCGAGCACGAGCGCACCTCGTAGCCGGCGCGCGACAACGCCTGATTGAGCACGGTGCGGATCGCGGCGTCGTCGTCGGCGATCAGGATGCTGCCGGACGGCATGGCTCAAACCTCAAGCTTCGTTCGCCGGCTCGCCGCCGGCTTCGTTGTACATCGGCATCAGCACGCGGAAGACGGTGCGCCGGGGGGATTGGCTGTCGCATTCGACGATGCCGCCGTGGTCGC
>JAHFPO010000067.1 GCA_023266695.1 Hyphomicrobiales bacterium
GGCAACCGCGCGATTAGCTTCTCATACAGAATTAATTACGGACTCTACGAAGTTACTGCTGCCCCAAACGACAATTGGGCCAAGAAGGGCGACAAGCTAGTCCTGGCGGATAGGCTTGCAGAAACCGTAATGAAATCTGCACGCGTGGACAAATACACGCGCGTGATGGATTTTAAGCCGATAACTGACATGATCTGCGCACATCCCTTGCGGAGAAAGGGCTACGACTTTGATGTCCCACTCCTCGAAGGCGATCACGTCACCGACGAGGACGGCACCGGCTTTGTGCACACCGCGCCTGGCCACGGGCGCGAAGACTTCGAAATCTGGATGGGAAATAAGTCGCTGCTTGACGCGGCACGCATCAACACGACGATTCCCTACACGGTCGACAAAAACCTCGCTTTCACCGATCAGGCTCCGGGCTTCACTGGTAGGCGGGTCTTCACAGATAAGGGCGAAAAGGGTGATGCCAACGAGGCCGTCATCAAGGCGCTCGTCGACGCCGGCATGCTGATCGCACGCTCGCGGCTCAAGCATCAGTATCCGCATTCATGGCGGTCGAAAAAACCCCTTGCGAATATCAACACCCCGCAGTGGTTCATCGCGATGGATAAGGACATCCTGGGCGGCGCCTACGACACGGCTTGGAATAAAAATGTCGGTCGGTCAGACAAATTTTTCCAAGCGTTAGACGCCAACAGTTCACCAAGTCTACAGTGGGATACGCTTAGAAAGCGCGCCCTCGACGGCATCAAGTCGGTGAAATGGGTGCCGCCGGCCGGCGAGAACCGCATCACCGGCATGATCGAGGCCCGCCCCGACTGGGTGATCTCTCGCCAGCGCGCCTGGGGCGTGCCGATCACCGTGTTCGTGCGCGAGAAGGGCGACGGCAGCGCCGAAATTCTCCAGGACGAGGCCGTGAACAAGCGCATCGCCGACGCCTTCGAAAAAGAGGGCGCCGATGCGTGGTACGCGCCGGGCGCGCGCGAGCGCTTTCTTGGGCCGAGCGCTGCCAACGAAAGTTGGCAGAAGGTCGACGACATTCTCGACGTCTGGTTCGACTCGGGGAGCACCCACTCCTTCACCCTCGAAGTACGCGAAGATTTGAAGGCGAAGCGCCAGCGCGACGGCGGGCCCGACGCCGTCATGTATCTCGAAGGCTCCGACCAGCACCGCGGCTGGTTCCATTCCTCGCTCCTGGAAAGTTGCGGCACCCGCGGCCGCCCGCCCTATGACGTGGTGCTCACCCACGGCTTCGTTCTCGACGAGGCGGGCCGCCCGATGTCGAAGTCGGTCGGCAACGTGGTCGCTCCCGAGGAGGTGATGAAGAGCTCGGGCGCCGATATTTTGCGCCTGTGGGTCGCCGCCGCCGATTATGCCGACGATCTCCGCATCGGTCCGGAGATCCTGAAAACCACCGTCGACACCTACCGCAAGCTGCGCAACACGCTGCGCTGGCTGTTGGGCAGCCTCCACCATTTCCGCGAATCCGACCGCGTGGCTTTCGAGACAATGCCGGAGCTCGAGCGGCTCATCCTGCATCGCCTGTCGGAACTCGACGAGGAAGTGCGCCGCAACTATTCCGAGTTCGACTACAAGCGCGTGTTCGCCGCGCTCAATTCTTTCATGACCAGCGACTTGTCGGCCTTCTATTTCGACGTGCGCAAGGACGCGCTCTATTGCGATCCGATCTCGTCCCCGACGCGCAAGGCCGCGCTCACCGTGCTCGACCGCGTGTTCCATTGCCTGGTGACCTGGATCGCGCCGATCCTCGCCTTCACCGCCGAGGAAGTCTGGCTCGCGCGCTTTCCCTCCGCCGACGGCTCGGTCCATCTCGAACGCTTTCCCGAGCTGGCGAAGGAATGGCGCGACGACGCGCTCGCCGAGAAATGGCGCAAGGTGCGCCTCGTGCGCCGCGTCGTCACCGGCGCGCTCGAGGTCGAGCGGGTCGCCAAACGCATCGGCGCCTCGCTCGAAGCGGCGCCCGTCATCCACATCGCCGACAAGGAACTTGGCGCGGCGCTCGCCGGCATCGACATGGCCGAGGTCTCTATCACCTCCGCCGCGACCGTCGTGGAAGGAAAAGGACCGGCCTCCGCCTTCCGGCTTGACGATGTCAAAGGAGTGGCGGTCGAACCGAAACGCGCGGACGGCAAAAAATGCGCGCGTTCGTGGAAGATTTCTCCGCTCGTCGGCTCCGACCACGAATATCCCGACGTGACGCCGCGCGACGCCCAGGCGCTGCGCGAATACCACGCCGCCCGCCGTGCGGCGGAATAGAGCGGCGCCGGTCCCGCTCATGACGATCAGATTCTTCGGTCCCCACTCCGGAATCGGTCTCATCATCGCCGGGGTGACGCTCATCGCCGATCAGCTATCGAAGCTCTTTATTCTGCGCGGGCTCGGTCTGCGTCTCGGCGAGGCCATGACCGTCATGCCTTTCCTCGACCTCGTCCTCACCTTCAATCGCGGCATCAGCTATGGGCTGTTCCCGCAAGACGGCGAATTCGGCCGCTGGTTCCTGGTGGCGCTGAAGCTCGCGGCGGCGGCGCTGTTCGCCTATTGGATCGCCCACACGTCCTCGCGCCTGGTCGCCGCCGCCCTCGGCCTTCTGGTGGGCGGCGCGCTTGGCAATGCCATCGACCGGGCGGTCTACGGGGCGGTCGTCGATTTCGTCTCCCTCCATGCCTTCGGCTGGCGCTGGTACGTCTTTAACCTTGCGGATAGTGCGATCGTTGCCGGGGTCGTGGGTCTCCTGTACGATGCCGTTTCCGGGCATGCCATGAAATCGCCGCCATCTGGCGGAAGTTGACGGCAGGGGTTCCGCTTTCGGCCTTCGGAAGGCAACCCAAGAGAGCGACGAAAGATGCCTATCCCAGTCCTTTTCCCGAAAATTTCACGGCTGTTGCCGCTTGCCGCCGCGCTTCTCTTCGCCTGCGCCGTTCCGGCTGCGGCGCAAAAGGACAATGAACCGACCGGGTTGCAACAGTTCCTGGGCAAAATCGGCATCCTCGACATTCCGGAAGGCCCGTCCATCGACTACCGCGAGCGCGCTCCACTGGTGGTGCCGCCTTCGACCGAGTTGATTGCGCCACGCGGTCTGGAGGACGTCAAAAAAATAAACCCCGATTGGCCTAACGACGTCGATCTCGAGCTCCAGCGGGCCGCCGCCGCCGAGAACCGCAAGACCATCGAGGAGCAGCGCGGCGCGTTCTATTCGGGCGCCCTGCTCACTCCCGATGAGCTCCGCCGCGGCAAGGTGAAACGCAAGACCCAGTCGGAATACACCACGGCGGGCGAAGAGTTGTCGGCCGGCAAGGAACGCTACTCGCCCGACCAACTCGGCTTCAAGGGATGGTTCTCGAAGGAGCAGGAAAAAACCGCGGTCTTCACCGGCGAGCCCGAGCGCAAAAGCCTGACCGATCCGCCGTCCGGTTACCGCACGCCTTCTGCGAACGCCCCCTACGGCGTCGTCGAGAAGAAGAAGGAAGATTCGAAAGTGCCCACCCTGTTCGACCGGACCAGCGCAAGCGACGACAAGGGGGCAAGCCGGTAGCTTGGTCGCGGCGCGATCCTTCGGCTTGCATTCGACTGGCGCCTATCGTCCTGAGCTTGAACAACGCAAGCGCGGTTGTTGCGCGCCGGAGACTTTGAAGCCGTGCCAAGGCAACTGATGCGAACTCTCGCCGCGCTCGCGATCGCAGGAACAGCGACTCTTGCAAGCCCTCGCGCCGGCGCGTCCGAGACGCCGGGACCCCCCGTCACCCAATTTACCCTCGCCAACGGTCTCGATGTCGTCGTCATATCCGACCGGCGCACGCCGGTCCTCACCCACATGATCTGGTACCGCGTCGGCTCGGCCGACGAGGAACCTGGAAAGTCGGGCCTCGCGCACTTCCTCGAGCACCTGATGTTCAAGGGGACGGCGAAGAATCCGGCCGGCCGCTTCTCCGAGACATTGGCGCGGCTCGGCGGCCAGGAGAACGCCTCCACCTCCCAGGATTTCACCGCCTATTTCCAGCACGTCACGCGCGATCGCCTCGACACCGTCATGACCTTCGAGGCCGACCGCATGACCGGGCTCGTGCTGACGGACGCCAACGTGCTGCCCGAGCGCGATGTGGTTCTCGAGGAGCGCCGCAGCCGTACCGACAACGATCCCGGTGCCCAGCTCGGCGAAGCCGCGCAGGCGGCGCTGTTCGTCAATCATCCCTATGGCCGGCCGGTCATCGGCTGGGAGCATGAAATCCGCGCCCTCGACCGCTCGGAGGCGCTCGCCTTCTACCGTCGCTACTACGCGCCGAATAACGCCATCGTCGTCGTCGCCGGCGATGTCACGCCGGAGGAAGTTCGCGCGCTCGCCGAGAAATCCTATGGAAGGATCAAACGCCGGAGCGACCTCAAACCGCGCGCGCGCCCGACCGAGCCCGAGCCGCGCGCCCACCGGCGGGTGGTGCTCGCCGATCCGCGCGTGCAGCAGCCGGCTCTTTCGCGCACGTATCTCGTGCCCTCCTATCGCACCGCCAAGCCCGGCGAATCCGAGGTGTTCGACGTGCTCGCCCATGTCCTCGGCTCCGGTTCGCTCAGCCGGCTCTATCGCGCGCTCGTGGTGGAGAAGGGCATCGCCGCCGGTGCCAGTGCGGCGTATTCCGGCGTGGCGTTCGACGCGGGCCGCTTCGCGGTTCATGCCTCGCCCCGTCCCGGAACGTCGCTCGAGGAGATCGAAGCGGCCATCGATGTGGTCATCGCCGAGGTCGCGGCGAACGGAATCACCGAGGCCGAGCTCGCGCGGGCAAAGACCCGGCTCGTCGCCGATATCGTCTATGCGCAAGACAGCCAAGCGACGCTCGCCCGCATGTATGGCGCCGGGCTCGTGATCGGTCTCACGGTCGATCAGATCAGAACCTGGCCGGATCGCATCCGCGCCGTGAACGCGGACTCCGTGCGTGATTTGGCGCGAACCTGGCTCGATCAACGCCGCGCGGTGACCGGTCTTCTCATCAAGACTCCGGCCACGACGGAGAAACGTTCGTGATCCGCCCGCTCGGCTGCATTGCCATGACCCTCGCCCTCCTCTCCGCTTTCCCGAACTCCGCTCACGCGGTCAAGATCGAGCGAATCGTGACCGCGGCCGGCATCGAGGTTTGGCACGTGCGCGACCAGACCCTGCCGATGATCTCGGTCGAATTCGCCTTCACCGGCGGCGCTTCTCAGGATCCGGCCGACAAGCCGGGGGTCGCCAATCTGGTTGCGGCGCTGTTCGACGAGGGCGCCGGCGAACTCGATGCGCGTGCCTTTCGCGAGCGCTTGGAGGAGCGCGCGGTCGTCCTCAACTTCACTTCATATCGAGACACCCTGCGTGGCTCGCTCAAGACCCTGGTCGAACATCGCGAGCAGGCTTTTGATCTTCTCCGCCTCGCCCTCGGTGCGCCCCGCTTCGATGGCTCGGAGATCGACCGGATGAAGGCCGCGGTGCTTGCCGGACTGCGACGGCGTTTGACCAGCCCCGGGGACGTCGCCGGCGATCGCTGGTTCGCCCGCGCCTTCCCCGGCCATCCCTATGGCAGACCGCTCCAGGGCACGCTCGACTCGGTCCCGCGCATCACCGCCGATGATCTGCGATCCTTCCACCGCCGAACGATCGCCCGCTCGAATCTGAAGATCGCGACGGTCGGGGCGATCGAGGCGAAGGATCTCGCCGCGCTCATCGATCGCGTCTTCGGCGCACTGCCGGCGCAAGCGAACCTCGCCGCCGTCCCGGATGTCGCGCCCCAGGGGATGGGCGAGCGTGAAGTCATCGAGCTCGACTTGCCGCAGACCATCATCAGCTTCGGCGGGCCGGGCTTGAAGCGCGCCGATCCCGACTTCATTCCCGCCTATGTGCTGAACCATATCCTCGGCGGGGGGAGTTTCTCCTCGCGCCTCTACAAGGAAGTGCGCGAGAAGCGCGGTCTTGCCTACTCCGTCTACAGCTATCTCGCGCCCTTGAAGCATGCCGGCCTATTCCTCGGCGGAGTCTCGACGCGCAACGACCGCGCGGAGGAGACGCTCGCAATCATCATCGAGGAAATCCGGCGCATCGCATCCGAGGGGTCGACCCCGGAGGAGATCGCCGATGCCAAGGGCTATCTCATCGGCTCCTATGCATTGCGTTTCGACACTTCGGGCAAGATCGCAGGGCAGCTTCTCGAAATTCAGCTGGAGCATCTCGGCATCGACTATATCGACCGGCGCAATGCGCTGATCGAGGCGGTGAGCGCGGATGACGTGCGGCGAGCCGCGGCCCGCTTTCTCGCCGATGGCAGGGTGCTGGTGACCATGGTCGGCCGTCCGAAAATGGCGGCGCCGCCGCCGCGCGGGGGGTGAGGATATGGGTTCGCGTGTGCCGCCGAGGCTGCTATAAAGATGGCTCGGCAGAGGCCCCTCGGGGAGGGAGTGTAAGTGATGCGTAATCTCTGGATCCGGCGGGGGGAACCCCTAACGGCAAGCCTTGCCGCGCTATTCGTCGTCGGCTTGCTCACCGGATGCACATCCACGGAGAACGTGTTCAGCTCGACGGGCAAGACCACGCCGCCGAACGAGAGCGAAGGGACGGCCAAGGCCGATATCGACTGTCCGACGGTCACGGTTCGAACCGGTGCCTCCACCTGGCAGATCACGACCGGGGGATCGGGCCCGACCCAGGTGCGCTACCAGGGCTCGCTCGGCCAGCTCGCCCGCGAATGCGCGGTCGTGGGCGAGACCATGACCATGCGGATAGGCATCGAGGGACGCATCCTGGTCGGCCCCAAGGGCGGTCCCGGCAGCGTGAATGTGCCGTTGCGCATCGCCCTCGTGCAGGAGGGGCCGCAACCGAAGCCGATCTGGAGCAAATTCTATTCGCTGCCGGTGACCGTGCCGCAGGGCGCGAGCCAAGCCATCTTCAGCCATGTCGAGGACGATCTCACCTTCCCGATTCCGGGGTCGAGGAATCTCGACAGTTATGTGGTCTATGTCGGCTTCGATCCGAAGGGCGCCGTGGCCTCTCCGAGGCCGGACGCGAAGTCGAAGGCGAAGGCCGCTCCCTCGGCCAAGACCGACTCCGCGCCCAAGGCCGCCAAGGCGCCCCGCCAGGCGAAATCGAAAGCGGCGACGCCATCGCAGCCGGCGTTCGATCCGCCGCCCGGCAGCGGCGGCGATGGCAGTGTGTTTGCTCCGCCGCCCGGGCAACGGGGCGGTTGACGCAGACCAAGTGCATCGACACCCACCCGCGCTCAGTCTAGACGAGCCTTCACGTCCCGGATGGCGGCGGCGACGAGGTCCTCCGCGGTCTTGCCCTTGACCGTCTCGGCGAGAATCCGCTCCGCCGCCCTGACCGCGGCGTCGGCCGCGGCGGCCCTTACTTCCGTGAGCGCCTGCGCCTCGGCCTGGGCGATCTTCGCCTCCGCCATGCGGGTGCGGCGGGCGACGAATTCCTCGCTCCTCGCCTCCATTTCAGCGGCGATCTCGGCCGCCTCGGACTTCGCCTGGGCGATGATCGCTTTGGCCTCGGCCTCGGCCTCGCGCTGCTTCTCTTTGTACTCGGCGAGCACTTGCGCGGCCTCCTCCTTGAGGCGGCGCGCCTCGTCGAGCTCGGCCTCAATGCGCTCGCGGCGGCTGTCGAGCGAGCCTGCGATCATCCGGTGCGCCCCCATCCGCCACAGCACGGCGAGGAAGATCGCGAAGGCGACCGCGACCCAGAATTCCGCTTCGTAGAGCAAGATTTCCCTCCTCAGTGCAGCGCCGCGTCGACCGCGCGATCGATGGCGGCTTTGCCCGGCGCCTTGCCCACGAGTTCCTCGACGATGGCGCCGGCCGCTTCGGCCGCGATGGCGCGGACATGAGTCATGGCGGCGGCCTTGGTCGCCTCGATCTGGCGTTCGGCCTCGGCGAGCTTGGCGGCGAGCGCGGCCTCTAGCTTCTTCTTGCGCTCCTCCGCCTTGCCCATGAGTTCCCGGCGCGCCTCCGCGGCGATCACCTGGGCCTTGGCGCGCGCCTCGGCGAGCGCCTTCTCATAGGCTTCGATCGCGGCCTCGCTTTTCGCCTTGAGCTTGCCGGCCTCTTCGATGTCCTCGTCGACGCGGGCACGGCGCGCCTCGATGATCGCGGCGAGGCGCGGCAGCGCCACACGCGCGAGCAGGAGATAGAGCGCCGCGAAGGCAATCGCGAACCACAGAAGCTGCGAGCCGAACGTCTCCCGATTGAAGGGAGGAAAGACGCCCTTCGGCCCGCCGTGCGCCCCGCTGTGAGCGCCGGTCGTCGCCGCCGCCATGGCGCGGTCAGACCGCGAACAGCAGCAAGAGCGCGATCAGGAGCGAGAAGATCGCGAGCGCCTCGGTTACGGCGAAACCGAAGATGAGGCGGGCGAACTGGCCGTCGGCGGCGGACGGATTGCGCAGCGCGGCGGCGAGATAATGGGCGAAGATATTGCCGACGCCCACGCCCGCGCCGCCCATGCCGATGCAGGCAAGGCCGGCGCCGATGTATTTTCCGATGACGGGATCCATGATGGAAACTCCTCTGTTCAGGATGGGATTGTTCAGGATGGGATCGAATTCACGCCGGGCACCGCTCAGTGCCCCGGATGCAGCGCGTCGTTGAGATAAATGCATGTGAGCATGGCGAAGACATAGGCCTGCAGCACGGCGACGAGCAACTCGAGCGCGGTGAGCGCCACCGTCATGCCGAGCGGCAGCAGGCCGACGACGAAACCGAACACGCCCAACCCCGTCGCCAACATGCCGATGAAACCCGCGAACACCTTGAGCGTGATGTGCCCCGCCAGCATGTTGGCGAAAAGGCGGACCGAGTGCGACAGCGGCCGCGACAGGAACGAGATCACTTCGATCAGCACGACCAGCGGGAGGATATAGATCGGGATTCCGCTCGGCACGAACAGCTTCAGAAAGTGAAGCCCGTGCTGCTTGAACCCGTATCCGATGACGGTCGTGAACACGATGAGCGCGAGCGCGACGGCGATGATGATGTGACTCGTCACCGTGAAGAAGCCGGGGATCATGCCGAAAAGATTGAGCACCAGGATGAAGCTGAACAGCGTGAACACCAGCGGAAAGAAGCGCATGCCCGCTTCGCCCGCCCCTTGTCGCACCATGTCGGCGACGAATTCGTAAATGATCTCGACCGCCGACCGATAGCGGCCCGGCACTGGGTTGCGGCTCACCGTCGCCAGCAGGATGCCGCCGGCGATCAGCATGACCGCGGCGAACATGAAGGCGGCGGAATTGGTGAAGGCGATCTCGACCCCGCCGACATGCCCGAGCGTGGCGATCTTCTTGATCTCGAACTGGTGGATGGGGTCGGCCATGACGGCGGTGAATTCCTGATGATCCGTTCGATTTCAATTCCCGTCTATTCCTTGTCGCGCGAACGGCCAGGCGGAGCCACCAGCCCGGCCGAACGCAACACATTGAGCGTACCGGCAACGAAACCGAGGAGGACGAACACGATGAGCCCCCACGGCGAGACGCCCGCCACGCGATCGATGAGCCAGCCGATGAGACCGCCCACGACGATCCCCGCGACGAATTCGCTCGAGAGCCTGAGCGCGCGAGCAAGGCCGGCGGGATTCGCCGCAGCGCGCGGGCGCGCAGAGTCTTCTCGATCACGGTCCCGCCGCTCGTTCTCGGCCAGGGCACCCAACCGCTCGCCGAGCTTCTTCAGCCGTGCGGTCAGTTCGGTGTCGTCTTTCGGCGAGCGCGGACCCGCCATCGCGAACCCTTCGAACTCCGGAATCGGCCTGGAGCGAGAACAAGCCGCGGCGCAAAGTAGAGACGGGAATCCCGCAAGTCAAGGATCGGGGGCGACCGGAAATTCACTTAACCCATTGCGAAAAAAGACGATTTCAGGAATCCGGCCGGCCGGGACCGATTGTCGCTTCAGCCCGCCTCGCGGAATTGCTGCGCGGTCTCGAGGTCCACCGAAACAAGCTGGGACACGCCCAGCTCCGCCATGGTCACCCCGAACAAGCGGTGCATCCGGCTCATCGAGATCGGATTGTGGGTGACGACCAGGAAGCGCGTCGCCGTCAGCCGGGTCATCTCGTCCAGGAGATTGCAGAAGCGCTCGACATTGGCGTCATCGAGCGGCGCGTCCACCTCGTCGAGCACGCACACGGGCGCCGGATTGGTGAGGAACACGGCGAAGATGAGCGCGAGCGCGGTGAGCGCCTGTTCGCCGCCGGAGAGGAGCGACAAGGTCTGCGCCTTCTTGCCGGGAGGCCGCGCGATGATGTCGAGGCCGGCTTGCAGCGGATCGTCGGAATCGGTGAGCACCAATTCGGCATTGCCGCCGTTGAACAGCCCGGTGAAGAGCTTGCGGAAATGGTCATTGACCACGGCGAAGGAAGCGGCGAGCCGCATGCGCGCCTCGCGGTCGAGATTGGTAATGCCCTGACGCAGGCGCTTGATCGCCTCGACCAGGTCCTCGCGCTCCGAGGCAAGACTGTCGTGCTGCGCCGCGATCTCGCTGAGTTCCTCCTCGGCGCGCAAATTGACGCCGCCGAGCCGCTCGCGATCGCGCTCGAGCCGCGCGAGCTCGGCCTCGACCTCCGCCGGCTCGGCCGTGCGGCCGTCCTTGCCGAGGACGCCCGCGATCCGGGCGGGATCGGGCGATCCGCCGAGCGCCTCCGTCACCTCCCGCACCAGGCTCGAGCGGCGTTCGCGCGCGGCCTCGAGGCGGGCCTCGGCGCGCGCGGACTCCTCGCGCGCGGAAGAAAGCCCGTCTTGGGCCGCCCGCGCGGTGCGCTCGGCATCGGCGTGAGCGGCTTCCGCCTCGGCGAGCCGGTCGCCGGCCGCCTTGCGGGCGGTTTCCGCTTCGGCGATCTGCGAGAGCAAATTCTTGCGTTGGCCGGAAAAGGCGGCGGGCGCCTCCTCCAGGCGGGCCCGGTCGGCGCGGGTCTCGCTGAGCCGCCCCTCGATCGCCTTCAGGCGCACCGAGGCGCCCTCCTCGCGCTCGCGCCAGGCCGCGCGTTCGGCGCTGATGGTGGTGAGCCGGTTCGCGCGCGCCGCGCGCTCGCGCTCGATCCCTTCGAGCTCGGCCCGGGCGGCGGCGAGGGCGGCGCGGTCTTGCGCCAGCACGGTGCGGATGTGGTCGAGCCCGCTCTCCAGCCGCTTGGCTTCGGAGAGCGTCTTCAAGGCTTTTTCCGTCTCGCGCTTGGAGG
>JAHFPO010000003.1 GCA_023266695.1 Hyphomicrobiales bacterium
GGACATGAGGTTACAGCCGTCCATGACCCTATTTGGACATATCGGGCTCGCCTCCCGCTACGGCCATCCCCCCATATGCGGCATACGGGGTGGCTTGTGCGCGCTGGAACAGAAGCCTACGCTATCCGCAGTTGGTCGAGGCCGCTGCTACTCGCACCTCATAGCATTCTAGTGAGAACAGCTACCAAACCCAAGATGGTGGAAGCGTCTTCATCGTTCCCGGATTTTCGGGATAAAACAGGAGGGTGTTGGTTGATCGTAAAATCAACAATCTATGCACTATGTGGGTTCTGCTTCGTTGTTGCTATAGGACCTCAATCTTTCGCGGCACCTCCCGACCGTCCCCCCGTTACCAGCTCTCCATACACCCAGCCCAAGCCCCCACCTGCATTTATCCCTCCTATTTTTCAATTACCCCCTCAACAGAGAGAGAGAGAACTTCTCAGGCGCGATTGCCTTTCCTTGTGCCAAAATACATTTTCCGCATGCTGGCGGCTTTGCTCTCGTCGCTATTCATATCCTTACAATTATGGCCGAGATAGTTGCATATCCCGATGTGGTTTATCATTTGATTCTTGCCGGAGTGAATGTTGACTAGCTCTTGCTCGTTAGGCGCTACTATTTTGATGTTTGTCGCCTTGTATCAGGGATGCACGGGACATATGTCCGTACATGATCAGTAATAGGCAGATGAGAGTCTGGGTCTTTTGTTACCGCTCCAAGCCGAACCTCCGTTCGGTACCTTTCTAGCGCTCACCCCAACACCGACTGACCCAAACGAGCCATCGCCTGACGTACATCTCAAGCGGAGAGGCGCCTGACGCTGCCCTCCGCTCCTGCTCATAAAGCTGAGATGCTTTCTCGATGAAGTTCGCGACACTCTAGCTTGGCCACCGACAAGCCCGCCGGAACCCCTTCGGACGCCGGATGTCTGCTTATGGCACAGAGCGGACGCTAAACTCTGAGGTAGCCCTTCAGTTCACGTTATTGCCGGGAGAATGAATCAAATAATCAACTCCCCGCCGCCCCCGCCAAAAACTCCCCGCAGCCGGGCGCGAGCGACAGGCGCTCACGACCCGGAAAATCTCCGGACCCAATCCATCACCCGCCCGCCGTCGATGAAAGCGAATGCGGCCTCCTCCGAGGACGGCGAGAGCTCGCGCTCGCTCACGACCATCGCCACCAAAGCGTCGCACCGGTTCGCGAGCGCAATGCCGATCGCATGGCGCCGCGGCTGATTGAACTGGGCGACGGAAAACCGCCGCACGCGCCCGCTGAGGCCGCCGAGCTCGAGCGGCCGCCCCACCGCCTCCGCCCGGTATTCTCCGCCGAGGAGCGCGAGATCGCCCACCCGATCGATCTCGTCGTCGTCGGCGACGCCGCTATAGCAATTGCAGAATCCGAGCTTCAGCCGGAGATAGAGATCGACTTTCTCCGCGCAGGCGGGCGGCGCGCAGGAAAACGCGCGGCCCGCCGGCCAGGCATCGGTGAGGAACGGCCAGGCGACCTCGCTCCACGCTAGCTCTGCGCCGGCGCGCTCGCCGGAGGCCGAACGATCGAGGGCGGCCGCGCCGAGGAGGAGAGCGGCTGTGAGCATCCATCCGATCGCGAGCGCCCGGGCGTTCATCGCCGGATTCAGTTGGGGGCGAGGCCGGCGATGGCGCGCGCCTCGCCCGTCACCTCGAGAATGTGCAGGCCGGTATTGGCGCGGTCGACCACGTAGATGTAGCCGCGCTCGTCGGTCTCCACGTTGTTCGACTGGATCGCGACCTTGCAGCGGTCCTGGCCGTCGACCTTGACGCAACGCTTGTCGGTCGCCGCCGTGATCGCCGGGATGAAATAGCCGACTTCGCTCGGATGATAGGGATCGCGCACGTCGACCGCCCGCACCCCGGCATTGAAGAAGGTGATGAAGACGAGCTTCTTGTAGAACACCGGCGCCATGCTCTCGTTCGAGGAATGGGCGCCGAAGCGGCCGCCGCGCTGGCAGAAGTTCCCGCTCGCCTCCGCCGCGGTATAGCTAGAGATCACCATCGGCTTCGATTCCACCGTGACGTCGACGAACCACACCATCTGGCGCGGTTCCTGACATTCGTTGATGAGCGACTCGTTGACGATCATCACGATGTCGCGCTCGTGGCCGAGCTTGTCCCGGGCGAATTCGGCGATCTTCATGTTGCCGAGCGGGAATGTCGTATGCGCGCCGGTGAGCGGCAGCAGTTCGAGGCGGCCGACCTCGGGATAGAGGAGGTTCTCCGGCGTCGGCGCGGTCGGCCCCTTCAACAGCTTCTCGCGATCGATGATCTGCAGGACGCCGCCCTTGTTGGTGCCGTAGCCGTAATAGATGCGGTTGCCCTTTGGTCCGGTCGAGATCGGGCCGTGCAACTCGGTCGGCACGGCGCCCGCGGTGCCCGGCTGCTGTCCCGGCCGGCCGAAGTCGCGAATCTTGACCGGACGGGCGGGATCGCCGAGATCGTAGACTTCCGTCATCCGCCGGGTGCGCCAGCCCTCGACGCCGGAAACGAGGTAGGCGATGCCGGTGTCGCATTCCCACCAGCTCTTGTGGGTGTCCTTCAGTTTCTCGCCGATGCGGACGACGAGCTTGGGCGCCGCCGGATCGGCGACGTTCCAGATTTCGTGCTCCTTGCCGCCGAAGGTGCGCAACAGATAGACCGCGTTCACGTCGCCTTTGGGCAGCGTTTTGCCGTCGCACACGCGCGTCATTTGCCCGCCGCCGCCTTCGTATTTCCCTTCGAGCCCCGGGATATGAAACAGATATTTCGGTTTCATCGGATCGGTCACGTCGACGATCGAGGTGCCGTTGAACTTGGGCTGACCGGTCAGGGGATTGTTCGGCTTCGGCACCGCATCGGTGCCGCCGTGATGGCCGATATAGGCGATCCAGCGCTCACCCTGGCGATGAATGGTGGGCTGATAGGCGCTCCTCGCCTGCAGATCGTGGTGGCCGACGAGCCGCATGTTCTGCGCCTCGGGGGCGTCGCCGATCTTTTGCGACTGGGCGAGCGCGGGGCCCGCCGCGAGCGAACTCAACAGGATGCAGATGGCGTAACGCCGAGAAATGATTCCGGCTTCATGCGTTAGCGACCGCGCGCTCATGGTGGTTCTCCCGGGCCGTCCCTCTCAAAAGGTCGAGACCATTCGCCCGCCGAAAAGGATATTCCGAACATCGGTTTTGGCAATAGGACCGGAGGCGAGATGAATCACACGATCAAGCGATACGCCGGCACGGTCAGGAATTCCTCGAACTCCAGGGCGAGCGACATTTCGGTAAAGAGCTCGATCGCGTCCTCGAAGCGGCCGGCGTCGTAGGTGGTCGGGCCGATCGCCTGGCGCACCTTCGCCATCTCGTCGGCGAGGATCGCCTGGAAGAGATCGGGCGCGACCTCGCGCCCGTCGGCGAGGCGGGCGCGGTGATAGAGCCACTGCCACACCTGGGCGCGGGAAATCTCCGCGGTCGCCGCGTCCTCCATCAGGTCATAGAGCGGCACCGCGCCGCGGCCCTCGAGCCAGGCCTCCAGATACTGGATGCCGACCCGGATATTGAGCCTGAGCCCGTCCTCGGTGCGCGCGCCCGGATGCATCTCCAAGAGCTGGTCGCGGGTGACGGCGACGTCGGCGCGGAGCTTGGCGAGCTGGTTTCCGCCCGGCATCTTGCGGCGGAACACTTCCTCCGCCACCGCCACCAGGCCGGGATGCGCGACCCAGGTGCCGTCGTGGCCGTCGCCGGCTTCGCGCTCCTTGTCGGCGCGCACCTTGGCGAAGGCGGCCTCGTTCGCCTTCTCGTCGCCCTTCACCGGAATCTGCGCCGCCATTCCGCCCATGGCATAGGCGCCGCGGCGATGGCAGGTCTTGATCAACAGCAGCGAATAGGCGCGCAGAAACGCCTTGTCCATGGTCATGACGGCGCGGTCGGGCGTGAGGAACCGCTTGTTCTTTCCGAGCCGCTTGATGAAGGAGAAAATATAGTCCCAGCGCCCGCAATTGAGGCCGGTGACGTGGTCGCGCATCTCATGAAGGATCTCGTCCATCTCGAAGGCGGAGGGCAGCGTCTCGATCAGCACCGTCGCCTTGATGGTGCCCTTCGCAAGCCCGAGTTTTTCCTGCGCGTGCACGAACACGTCGTTCCACAGGCGCGCCTCCAGATGGTTCTCGAGCTTGGCGAGATAATAATAGGGCCCGGTGCCGGCGGCCTTGATGCGCGCCCAGTTGTGGAAGAGATAGAGCGCGAAGTCGAAGAGCGCGCCCGAAACCGGCCGCCCGTCGATCACCACGTGCTCCTCGGTGAGATGCCAGCCGCGCGGGCGGACGACGAGCACCGCGAGCTTGTGGTCGAGCGCGTAGGATTTCCCGGTCTCGGGATCGACGTGCTCGAGTTGGCCCGCCCAGCGGTCCTTGAGGTTGATCTGGCCCTCGACGATGTTCGCCCAGGACGGCGAGCAGGCATCCTCGAAATCGGCCATATAGACGTCGGCGCCGGAATTCAACGCATTGATCACCATCTTGCGGTCGACCGGGCCGGTAAGCTCGACCCGGCGCTCGGCGAGGTCCTTGGGGATCGGCGCGATCTTCCAGTCGCCGTCGCGGATATCTTGCGTTTCGGGGAGGAAATCGGGGAGCGCTCCGGCATCGAAGCGATGCTGCATGTCGCTCCGCCGGTTGAGGAGCTGGCGGCGGGTGGCGTCGAACTTGCGGTGGAGCTCGGCGACGAATTCGAGCGCGCCGCGGGTGAGAATGTCGTCGTAGCGCGGGCCGATCGCGCCCTTGATCTGCACGCCGGGGACGGACGGCAGCACGGACGCCTTCGCCGCCGGTTTCGGTGCGGCCGACGGCGGCGCGAAGGTGGGGCGCGGCGGGGTCGTGTGGGGCGCGGGCCTGGGCGCGGGCATGGGCGCGGGCATGGGCTTGGGCGGGGCGAGGCTCGTGCGCGGCAGCGGCTTCGGGAAAGTGGGCTTCGCCGCCGAAGGCTTCGTGGCCGCGCGCGGCTTTTGCACGGACTTTTTCGTGCGCTTCCCGGCCTTGGCCTTCCGCGCCCGAATCTTTTTCGTCTTCTTGGCCTTGGTTTTCTTGGCCTTGGCCTTCTTGTGCTTGGCCATCTGCCCCTCTTACCCGTCGCGGCGCCCCAACCGCCGCCCCTTGGTACCATCCGGCGCCCGTTCCGCCATGACACATTAGGCGGAGACCTTTAGGCAAAACCCTTGGTGGCGAGCGCCGCGGGCTTGGGCCCCCCGGTCGCCCAGTCGAGCAATTCCACCGTGTGGACGACCGGGATCGCGGTCGCGCTTGCGATCTGGACCATGCAGCCGATATTGCCGGTGGCGACGATCTCAGGATTGATCTTCTCGATATTCGCGGCCTTGCGGCGGGCGAGCAGGCTGGCGATCGCGGGCTGCAGCATGTTGTAGGTGCCGGCCGAGCCGCAGCAGAGATGGCCCTCGGGCACCTCCTTCACGGTGAAGCCCGCCTTGGCGAGGAGCTCCCGCGGTTCGCGATCGATCTGCTGGCCGTGCTGCATGGAACAGGCCGAGTGATAGGCGACGACGCGGCCGCTCGCGCGCTTGGGCTTGGCGAGGCCGAGCTTCGCCATATATTCCGAGATGTCCTGGGCGAGCGCCGAGACCTTCGCCGCCTTTTCCGCATAGGCGGGATCGTTACGCAGCATATAGCCGTAATCCTTGACCGTGGTGCCGCAGCCCGACGCGGTGATCAGGATGGCGTCGAGGCCTTTGTCGATCTCGCGGGTCCAGGCGTCGATATTGTTGCGCACGAAGGAAAGCGCCTCCGCCTCGCGGCCCATGTGATGGGAGAGCGAGCCGCAGCAGGCTTCGCCTTCGGCGAGCACCACCGCGATGCCGTGGCGGGTGAGAAGGCGGATCGTGGCTTGGCGGATCGCCGGCGCCACCACCTGATCGACGCAGCCCGACATCAGCGCGACGCGGCCCTTGTTGCGGCTCTTGTTGCGGCCTTTGGCCGGAATCGTTCTCGATCCCAGGGGCGCCGCGCGCGGCGTCCACCAGGGCGCGAGGCGCAGCATCGCCGCGATGCGCTTCATTCCGAGCGCGGCGATGAGCGGCGCCAACGGCTTGGCGAGCGGCACCGCCGCGAGCGCGAGGCGGAAGCGCGCGGGATGAGGCATCAGCCAGGCGAGGAGCGCGCGCATGGCGCGGTCGAGGAACGGGCGGCGGAAGGTTTTCTCGATGTGCACGCGGCCGTGATCGACGAGATGCATATAGTGCACGCTCGAGGGGCAGGTCGTCATGCAGGCGAGGCAGGAGAGGCAGCGGTCGATGTGCTTCACCACTTCCGCCGTCGCCGGGCGGTCGTGCTCCAGCATCTCCTTGATCAGATAGATGCGCCCGCGCGGGCTATCGAGCTCGTCGCCGAGCAACACGTAGGTGGGGCAGGTGGCGGTGCAGAATCCGCAATGGACGCAGGAGCGCAGAATCTTGTCGGCCTCCGCGATATTCGGATCGGCGAGCTGGGCGAGGGTGAAGTTGGTTTGCATCAGTCGATCTTACTCGCTGCCGGTTTCGCAAACACATTTTCCCTCCCCCTGAAAGGGGGAGGGATAGAGAGTGCATCACACCCCCGCCCACATCCGCCCCGGATTGAGAATGCCGCTCGGATCGAAGCTCTCCTTGACGCGCCGGGTGAGTGCCGCGAGCGCGTCGTCCTGCGGCTCGAAGGCGGCGGCGCTCGCCCGCACCGAGGCGTCGGCGCGGATGAGCAGCGCGTGACCGTTGCCGCCGAGCGCCGCCCGCACCGCGTTTTCCTCCGCGATCGCGGTCGGCATTTCGACCCACACGAGGCCGCCGGCCCAGTCATAGAACACTTCCGCGCCGGTGGCGGCGACGATCTTGCCGGCGACGGTCGCGCCCGCGGTCGCCGCGGTCGAGACGCGCCAGAGCGCGCGGAGCGACCCGTCGGCGAACGGAGCCGCGTCGCGCACCGCCCGCCACAAGCGGAGCGAATCTTCCCGGCCGAGCGCCGTGAGCCGGCCGAACGGGCGCATGAGTTTTTCCAGCTGTTTCCGGCGGTAGGCGATCGAGGCCGGAATGCCTTCGAGCCGAAGCGCGGTCACGCCGCGGCCGGCCTTGGCGAGCGCGGCCACGGCGGACTTCGCGGCGATGCGCGCGGGCAAATGCGCGGCGCCCGAGACGTCGCAGGAGGAGCCCATCGCCGCCGTCATTGCGGCATTGGCGCGGGCATCATCGAGGCCGAGCACAAGTACGGTCGTTACATCCTCGGCGCGCGGCAGCACCTTGACGGTGAGATCGGTCATCACCGCGAGCGTGCCCCAGGAGCCGGCGACAAGCTTGGAGAGGTCGTAGCCGGTGACGTTCTTGACGACGCGGCCGCCCGACTTGAAGCGCTCGGCCCTCCCGGAGACGGCGTGAACGCCCAGCGTGTGATCGCGCGCGGCACCCGCCTTCGGCCGGCGCGGGCCGGAAAGATTGGCGGCGATCACGCCGCCGAGGGTGCCCCTCCCCGTCTCGCCGCCGAGAAGCGGCCCGCAATCCATCGGCTCGAAGGCGAGCTCCTGATTTTTGTCGGCGAGCAGGCGTTCGATCTCGGCGATCGGCGTCCCGGCCTTGGCCGACAGGATCAGTTCCTCGGGCTCGTAGAGGGTGACGCCGCTGATGCCGGAGAGATCGAGGGTGAGATCGGTCTGGGCGGCGCGGCCGATCAGGCGCTTGGAGCCCTGGCCGACGATTTCGAGAGTCTTCTCCTCGACCAGCGCCCAGGCGACGGCTTCGACCACATCGGCCTCGTCGCGGGGTTTGAGCGTATCGGCCATCAGAACCGCGGAATATCCGGGAACGGCAGCTTGCCGGCGCGCACGTGCATGCGGCCCAATTCGGCGCAGCGGTGGAGCGTCGGAAACACCTTGCCGGGATTCAACAGCCCCTTGTCGTCGAAGGCGCATTTCACCCGCTGCTGCTGATCGAGGTCCTCCTTGGAGAACATCGTCGGCATCAGATCGCGCTTCTCCACGCCGACGCCGTGCTCGCCGGTGAGCACGCCGCCGACCTCGACGCAGCAGCGCAAAATATCGGCGCCGAACTTCTCCGCGCGCTCCAGCTCGTCGCCCTTGTTGGCATCGTAGAGAATGAGCGGATGCAGATTGCCGTCGCCGGCATGAAACACGTTGGCGACGCGCAAGTCATATTGCTGCGACAGCGCGCGGATGCGGGCGAGCACCTCGGGCAGCCGCGCGCGCGGAATGGTGCCGTCCATGCAGTAATAATCGGGCGAGATGCGGCCGACCGCCGGAAACGCCGCCTTGCGCCCGGCCCAGAACCTCAGCCGCTCTTCTTCCGAAGTCGAGGCGCGCAAGGTGGTCGAGCCGCTCTCCTTGGCGATCGCGCTCACGCGCGCGAGCAGGGAATCGACCTCGGCCTCCGGCCCGTCGAGCTCGACGATCAGGAGCGCCTCGACGTCGAGCGGATAGCCGGCATGGGCATAGGCCTCGGAGGCGTGGATCGCGGGCTTGTCCATCATCTCCATGCCGCTCGGAATGATGCCGGCGGCGATGATCTTGGCGACGCAATCGCCCGCCGCTTCCGAGGTCGGAAAGCCGACGAGGGCGGCGCGCGCGCCTTCGGCCTTCTTGAGGATGCGGACGGTGACCTCGGTGACGACGCCGAGCAATCCTTCCGAGCCGCAGACGAGCGCCAGCAAATCGTAGCCGCCGCAGTCGAGATGCTTGCCGCCGATGCGGACGACCTCGCCGGTCATCAGCACCAGCTCGACGCCGAGCACGTTGTTGCTGGTCATGCCGTATTTCAGGCAATGCACGCCGCCGGAATTCTCGGCGACGTTGCCGCCGATGGTGCAGGCGATCTGCGAGGAGGGATCGGGGGCGTAGTAGAAGCCCGCCGCCTCGACTGCGTGGGTGACGCCGAGATTGGTGACGCCCGGCTGCGCCACCACCACGCGGTTGTCATAATCGATTTCGAGAATGCGGTTGAACTTGGCGAGCCCCAAGAGCACGCCGTCGGCCAAGGGCAGCGCGCCGCCCGACAATGAGGTGCCGGCGCCGCGCGGCACCACCTTCACCCCTTCCCGATGGCAGTAGCGCAGGATCTTCGAGACCTCATCGGTCGTCTGCGGCAGCACCACCACCATCGGGAGCTGGCGATAGGCGGTGAGGCCGTCGGACTCGTAGGGCCGCATCTCGGCCTCGGTTTCGATCACGCCCTCGCCCGGCACGATCGCACGCAGCGCCGCCACGATCGCGGCGCGGCGCGCGAGCACGGCCTCGTCGGCTGCCGGCATGGCGACCATGGACGATTCCTCCCAGGCTCATCCTAGCAGATCGAGGGCCCGTGCGCGGAACGCCGTCGCCGCGGGCCACGCGGCGGACGGCCTGCAACGCTCTTGCTGGCGGCGCGGAGGAATGAATTCGCGATCGACCCCGTGGGCGGACAGGATCAGAGGGGAGAGCGCTGCCCGGCGTTTCCGGTCTTGGGCTTGGCGGGGATGGCCGCGGAAGCGGGCCCCGCGGCCTTGGACGACATCGCCTGCTGGATGTACGAAATCGCCTGCAGGTGCAGCTTGCCGACCTTGTCGATATTGAAATGGTTGATGTCGGCGGCCTTCGCGATATCGACGTTGTTCACGCTGCCGCGGTAGCCCGCCCCGCGCTCGACGTGAGCGCCCCAGCCGTTGTTCGACTGGTAGAAATTCACCACGCTGGCGACGTTGCCGGGCGCCGTGTGGGTCGCGACGGGATCGAAGGCGACGATGAGCCGAACCGGGACCTTCAATTCTTCCAGCCGGGCGGCCATCAAGATCGCGGTATCGGCCCCGATCGAATGACCCACGATGATGATCGGGTGCTTGTGAGCGCCGGCCTTGTATTTCTCGGCGACGAAATCGGCCAAGGCGTAATATTCCAGATGAGAATAGACCGCGGCCTTGATGCCCTTTTTATTGAGCTTGTCGGTGAGATCGTCCATCCCGAGCGAAAAAACGTCGAGCCAGCCGCGCATCAGATAGACCTGATTGACGCGGACCGGATAGCTGGTGGGGCTCTGGGTCTTGGACGCGTGCTGCGCCTCGGCTCCCGCCATCGACAGGGTGAGCGCGACCGCCAGCAATCCAACGACCCGCAGGAACCGCATCATGGTCGATCCGTTTTCCGTTGCGCGAGAATATTTCCGTCCGGTGCGGCGCGATCAAAGCGGTGGGCGTTTCTCCGGCCCTGAAGCGGGCGCCCGCGAGGATGCCGGCGCGGGCTCCTTGACGTCCGATGAGGTCGAAGGCGCGGGCTGCGGGGCCGCCGCCTGCCTGCTGCCGCCGCCGAGGGACTGGATGTAGCCGATCGACTGCATGTGCAGTTTGTTCGACTTGTCGATGCTGGCGTGGCCGAGGTCGCTGTCCCTCGCCAGATCGATGTTGCCGAGCGAGCCACGGAACCCGGGCCCGGCCACGACCCGCGCGCCCCAGCCGTTGTTCGATTGATAGAAATTCACCAGGCGCGATACGTTTGCCGGCGCGTTTTCCACGACGGTCGGATCGTAAGTGATGACCAGCGGCACGGGGACCTTGAGCTCGCCGAGTCTGGCGGCCATTTGCACGGCGGCATTGGCGCCGAGCGAGTGGCCGATGATGACCACCCGTTCCCCGCGGCCGGTCCGGTAGCGGGCGGCGATGGCATCGGCAAGCGCGTAGTATTCCATGTGACCATGGACGCTCGCCCGAATTCCCCGGCGGTTGAGCTTGGCGGTGAGGTCGTCCATGCCGGTCGAGAACACGTCCAGCCAGCCGCGCAGCAGATAGACGTGCGTGCCGCCTGTGGGCGTCATGGTCGGAGCGGACTTCGCCTCCGATTTGGGCGCCCGCTTGAACGCCGTTTTGGGCGCCGGCTTGGGCTCCGCCATTACTTGCCTCTGTGCCTCAGCCGGCGGGCTTCCGACCGCCAGGGTCGATGCCGCGAACGCCAAGCCCAGGAATCCGAAAAATCGTGCCAACCGCATCATGATCGAACCGTTGCGTCGGGAATGTTTGCCGTCCCGGTCGAGACTGCGAGCCGGGATCGGGGAAGCCCCGCCCGTGGCTTTCTTAGCATGCCGCGCCGGAACAGCTAGCCCCGTGGAACTGCGGCATAATCTTTCGACCGAAACTGTGGCGAATAAGTCACGGCCGGGCGGTCCGAGCGCGGCACGGCACGATCAAAGCGGAGGCCGGCTCGCAGCCGATGATGCCGGCGCCTGCGAGGTTACCGGTGCCGCCCCGTCCTCGCCCGACGACGCCGCGGGCTTCGACTCCGCAGCCGGCCTGCCGCCGCCGAGGGACTGGATGTAGCCGATCGACTGCATGTGCAGTTTGTTCGACTTGTCGATGCTGACGTGGCCGAGGTCGCTATCCCTTGCCAGATCGATATTGCTCAACGACCCTTGAAAACCGGACCCCGGCACCACGCGCGCGCCCCAACCGTTGTTCGACTGATAGAAATTCACCAGGCGGGAAACGTTCCGCGGTACCGATATGGTCACGGTCGGATCGTAAGTGATCACCAGCGGCACATGGATCTTGTGCTGGCCGAGTAGCGCGGCCATCCGTACCGCATCGTTGGCGCCGAGCGAGTGACCGACGATGATGACCCGTTCCCCGCGACCGGCCCGATGGCGGGCGGCGATCGCTTGAACGAGGCCGTAGTGTTCCGTGTGATTATAGACGCTCGCCCGAATGCCGCGGCGGTTGAGCTTTTCGGCGAGGTCATCCATTCCGGTCGAAAACACGTTGAACAAGCCGCGCAGCAGATAGACGTGGGTGGCGCCCGCGCGCGGCTCGTTGGATGAGGACTTGGCGGACGTCTTGGCCGCTGCTGGCGCTTGGGTCTGTGCCACCGCCTGGAGATTTCCTCCCGCCAGGAACAACGCCGCGCACGCAAAGCTCAAGGACCGGGAAATTCGCAGAAACCGCATCATGTTCGACCCGTCGTGGTGAGGATGTTTTCGTCCCGTCTGGACATTCCGGCGGAGAGGAGGACCCCGGGGGAGTCTTTATATGCAAGCCCGGCCGGGACGGCTAGTCGGGGTCGCCTCAATAAATCCACGGCACCACCCGCGCCGTCCGTGCCATGTAGGCGCGATATTCCTCGCCGAAAGTCTCGAGCATCAGGCGCTCCTCGCGGCCGACCCGGAACCAGAACAGGATACCGAAGCCGATCAGGCCCGAGAGGCCCGCGACCCAGTTCGGCAACAGCAGGCCTTGGGCGACGGCCCACAGAAAAAAGGCCGAATACATGGGGTGGCGGACATAGCGATAGACCCCGCTGGTCACCAGCCGGTGCTGGTCGCGCACCTCCAGCGAGACCGACCAGTTGCGGCCGAGCTCCCGGTGCGTCCAGTAGAACAGCCAGAGCGAGGCGAGCGATGGGACGATGCCCGCCCACGCCAGCGCCGGCATGAACGCACGGTCGGCGATGCGGGGAAACCCGGTGAACACGAAGATCATCGGCACGATCCCCAATCCCGCGAGCGAGACCACGAGCAAGATCCACTCGCCGGCGTCGCGGCCGCTCCTGGCGACCGCGGCTGTGCGCGCCCGGCGCTCATGGGGATAGCGGATGATCCACCAGGCGATCACGCAGGCGAGCCAGATCGCCTTGGCGATGGCGACGGTCATCGCTCACCGCCTTTCTTGCCTGCCGCGGCATGATCGGCTCGATCGGCCGGTTGTTTCGCGACCATGCCCGGATCGAACGCGCCATCGGGGGCGAAGGCCGCGACCGAGGCGTTCGGATCGGCGACCCTGAGGGCGAGCGGAACCGGCCCGCAGCAGATCATGTAATAGTCGTAGAAGTAGCGCGTCTCGTTCGCCATCACGAACTGGCGGTGAACCCGGAAGAAATCGCGGCGGATCGCCTCGTAGGTCTCCTCGCTCAGCATGTGGCGGATGCGGGCGATCTGCACGACCGGCTTGCCGGTGGGCGGTAGGCCAAGATCAGTGACCGGATTCGACTTATAGAAATTGATGATATCGATGAGGGCCTGGTACTCGATCCAGAAAACATCGGGGTCGTTCGCGACCTCGCGCACCGCCGCCCGCAGCCCGGCCGCAGCCGGATGCAGGCCGATCTTCAAGAGAGATGAGCCGATGGTGAGGATCGAGACCGGCGTGCCGCGCTTGGCGAATTCGGGATCGAGGCGCTTGGCGCGGGCGACCACGTCGACCACTTGCACCGCGCCGAGCGAGTGGCCGACGAGCACGACCTCGTCGGCGGCGGTCTCCCGCACATGGTCCATGAGCTCGCGCGCGAACCGATCGAGGCGCTCGTCGAGGGCCGGGCGGCGATGGCGTACGAGATCGCGGGCGAAGCTCCAGTCGCCCAGGAGATAGCCGAGATAGAGCGGCCGGGCCGGCAAGGCGAGCAGCGCGAAGACGCAGCCGATGCCGAAGAGCGCCGCCCATAGCTGCGGCCACGGCAGTCTTTGCCCGATCAGGTAGGAGGCGAGATAGAAATTGCCGACGGCGACCAGGATCAGGAAAACATAGGGATAGAGGAAAAAGAGCGCGTAGCGCCAGTTGGTGCGGAAATAGGCGAACAGGATCCCGGAAAACAGGAAATCGAAGAACGCCGCGAACCCGAGCACGAGCCGCCGCCAGTTCGGCATCTCGAAATCGGGGGTGATGATGTCGCCCCACCACAACACCCGGTATTCGGTCTCCACGCGCCAGTTCGGCCCCCGGGTGTCGAGCCGCCACAGGCCGATATGCCGCTCCGGATCGAGCGCGCACGGCGACTGCTCGCTTTTCACGTTCCAGGTCTTCTCGAACACGGGCAATTCCCGTCCGAAGCGACGGTGATGCACGTCCGGCGGCGCGATCTCGTAGCCGCAGAGGAAGACCACGCTGCGCTTGGTGACGACCCGATTCATCCGCTTACCGTCTCCATATCCCCGTGTTCGATCCCGCCGGCCGGCGCTACGGCTCGCCGACGATCAGCACATGCAGGCTCCGCGGCCCGTGGGCGCCGAGGAGATGCGTTTGCTCGATGTCGGCCGAGCGCGAGGGGCCGGTGATCCAGTTGACGGTGCGCGGCATCTTGCCGGCGCCGAAGCGGGCGCGGATCGCGTCCCACACCGTTTCGTAGTCGCCGGCGATGTCCTTGGCATCGACAACGACGAGATGGTGGTCGGGCAGAAAATTGAGCGTGGTCGGATTGTCCGGCCCGGAGACGAGAACGAGCGTGCCGGTCTCGGCGACCGCGCCGAGGGCGTGCGACACCGAGACGAGATCGCTTCCATCGGAGTGGCCGGATGAGACTCCGAGCGCGCGCTCGTTCTGCCACGGGATCGCATCGAGGCGCGGGTCGCTCCCGCGGCGCACCGCCATCGGAAGATTCTTGGAGCGCAGATAGTCCGCGACCGCGGCCGGCACCCGTTCGGGCGAGGCGAGCTCCACGGTGGTGCCGTGCGCGCCCTCGACCATGGTCTGGAAGAGCTTCATCCGCGACGGCGCCGGCCGATCGCCGCGTTTCGGCACGACCCCGCGCGGATGCAGGCTGAGCCGCGCCTCGATCGCGGTGCGGCGCGGCGTCTCGCTGCCGGTGACTCCGAGCGAGCTGCGGATCGTGGCGAGCACGGTGTCGCGGGCGCTCATGCCTTCTTCTCCCGCCGTTTCCACGCGGCCTGAAAGGTGACGCCTTCCGGCGCCGGGAAATTACGGTACTTGGTCCAGCCGCGCGCGAACGGAAGCCAGCGAAAGCGCCCGAACCCAAGACTGAGAAGCGAAAGCATCTTCATCGCGATCCGCGTGGCGAAGCGGTAGAGGCGTGGACGGCGCGCGAAGGCGGCCCATAGGCCGAGGCCCCAGCGCATCGCCGCCGGGGAAAGATGCCGTTCGAATTCGCGCTCGCGCCAGTGACGCATGAGCTTGGGGAGCGGAATGCGCACCGGGCAGACTTCCTCGCAGCGCCCGCAAAACATCGAGGCGTTGGGGAGATGCCCGGCCTTGTCGATGCCGACGAGCGAGGGCGTCAGCACCGCGCCCATCGGGCCGGGATAGACCCAGCCGTAAGCGTGGCCGCCGACCGCGTGATAGACCGGGCAATGGTTCATGCAGGCGCCGCAGCGGATGCAGCGGAGCATCTCGCGAAACTCACCGCCGAGCATGGCCGAGCGGCCGTTGTCGAGAATGACGACGTGATATTCGCCGGGGCCGTCCGGGTCGCCCGCCCGGCGCGGGCCGGTGGAGAAAGTGGTGTAGACCGACATTTCCTGGCCGGTCGCCGAGCGCGCGAGCAGGCGCAGGAACAGCGAGACGTCCTCGAGCGTCGGCACCATCTTGTCGACCGAGGCAAGCACGATGTGCGCCTTGGGCAAGGTCTGGGTGAGGTCGCCGTTGCCCTCGTTGGTCACGATGATCGAGGTGCCGGTCTCGGCGACGAGGAAATTCGCGCCGGTGATGCCGACGTCGGCGGCGAGGAATTTCTCCCTGAGCACCGAGCGCGCCTCGGCGAGCAGACTGGTCGGCTCCTCGAGGTTGCGCTCGGCGGGGAACCCGGTGTGGACGCGGCGGAAGTCGGCCTCGATCTGCTCCTTGTTGAGATGCACCGCGGGCGCGATGATGTGCGAGGGCGGCTCGTGGCGGAGCTGGATGATGTATTCGCCGAGATCGGTCTCGACTGCGGCGATGTCATGGCTCAAGAGAAAATCGTTCAATCCGATTTCCTCCGAGATCATGCTCTTGCCCTTGGTGACGAGCCGGGCGCCCAGCCGCTGGCAGATGTCGAGCACGACACCGCATGCCTCCTCGGCCGTCACCGCCCAATGCACTTGGCCGCCCGCCGCGGTGACACGGCGTTCATAGGCCTCGAGATAGAGGTCGAGATGGGCGAGCGTATGATCCTTGAGGTCGCGGGCGGCGTCGCGCAGGAGATCGAACTCCGGGAGCTTCGCCGCCACCTGCCGCCGTTTTTCGATGAAGTTCTGCTCGACATTGCCGAGCGCCTTCTGGAGCTGGCGGTCGGCAAGCGCGCGGCGCGCGTTTTCCTTGAATTGCGGCGAGGTGACCCGGAGCGTCATCGGCTCCCTCCCCGCTTGCCGTCCGCGGGATCGTCATCCGGGACGTCGATGAGCTTCTCGGCGATCACGACGTCGCGCCATTCTCCGTCGAGCTTGGCGTGGCGCCGATAGGCGCCGACTTCGCGAAAGCCGAGCGAGGCGAGCAGCTTGCGGCTCGCGGCATTCTCCGGAAACAGCCGCGACAAAAGCTTCCAGTCGCCGCGCGCGCGGGCGGCCGCAATCAAGCCTTCGAGCGCCGTCCGCCCAAAGCCGCAGCCGCGATCTTCGCGCGCGACATAGACCGAGAACTCGCGCACCCCGGCATAGCAGGCGCGCGTGCGATAGGAGAACGCGGCGGCATAGGCACGGACGCGCCCTTCCACCTCCACCACGACGAGGGTGCGGCCCTCGTCGAACCAGCCGAGCACGTCTTTCTCCGTGCGCGGGTCGATCTCGAAAGTGGCGACGCGATCCTCGATGCCCTGGTTGTAGATGCGGGCGATGGCGGCGGCGTCCTCGCGCTGCGCCCGTCGGGCGTGAATCTTCGCCCGCTCTGCGGCGGCGATCCCGTTCATGGCCGCTTCGCCTTCGCCGGTTCGCCGATCGCTGGTTCTTGCGCCATGCCGGCGAGCACCTCGGCGACATGTCTCACCGCGACGGTCTTGCCCATGCGCTGCAGCTTGCCCGCCATGTTCATGAGGCAGCCGAGGTCGCCGGCGAGCAGCGTGGGCGCGCCGGTGGCGACGACGTTCACCACTTTTTTCTCGACGATGGCGTTCGAGATGTCGGCATACTTGACGCAGAAAGTCCCGCCGAACCCGCAGCAGACGTCGGGATCCTTCATCTCGGCGAGGGAGAGGTTGCCGACGCTGGTCAAGAGCTTGCGCGGCTGGGTTTTGACGCCGAGCTCGCGCAGGCCCGCGCACGAGTCGTGATAGGTCACGGTGCCGTCGAAGATCACATCGACGCGCTCGACCTCGATCACGTCCACGAGGAAGCTCATGAGCTCGTGCACGCGGCGGCAGAAGGCCTCGACCCGCGGCGTCCAGTCCGGATCGCCGGCGAACAGCTCGGGATAATGCACGCGGATCATGCCGGCGCAGGAGCCCGAGGGCGCGACCACATAATCATAGGGCTCGAAGGCGGCGATCACCTGCTCGGCGATCGCGCGCGCGCTCGCCCGGTCGCCGGAATTGAAGGCGGGCTGGCCGCAACAGGTCTGGCTCGGCACCTCGACGAGGCAGCCCGCGTCCTCGAGGAGCTTCGCCGCGGCGAAGCCGATGCGCGGGCGGATCAGGTCGACGAGGCAGGTGACGAAGAGCCCGACGCGCGGGCGCGAGCCGGTCGCGGCGGCCATTCGGCTTACTCCCTCGACCCCGGCGGCACGGCGCACCGGTGCCGAGGCATGAACAGAGGCACCAATTTGGACGAAGGACACGGCCCATGCAAGGCGGCAACCATCGCGCGCATTCTTTTCGCCGGCTGAAATTGCCGAGCTTTTCATGCGGTTGGATCGGCGTTTCCGGCCGCCATTCTCGCCCGCGCCATCCCTCCATGCCTAGTCTGGGTGTTGACACGAGAGGCGATTGAGAAGGATGGTTTTCATTCAATAACAAGCCGCTAGGGCGGTTGGGGGAGGAAGATCATGATCATTCGCACTCTGGTGCAAGCGTTCATTGTCGCCGCGTTGGCGTTGGCGGGCGCGTCCGCGAACGCGCAGGAGACGATCCGGCTCCGGATCGCCTCGGGCCACCCGCCGGTGAACACTTACGTCAATCTGATGCAGAACTTCTTCGTGCCGGAGGTGACCAAGCGGGTCGCCGAGAAGACGAAGCACAAAGTCGAGTTCGTCGAGGGCTATGGCGGAGCCATGGTCAAGGTCGCCGACACGCTCGAAGGCGTGCAGGCCGGCATCATCGACATCGGCGGCTACTGTTTCTGCTTCGAGCCGTCGAACCTGCCGCTGCATGCGTTCCAGATCATGCTGCCGTTCGGCACCATGGACCCGGTGGTGAGCCTGAAAGTGGCGCGCGCGGTCTACGACAAGGTTCCGTACATGTCGAAGGTGTTCGAGGACAAGTTCAAGCAGAAGCTGATCGCGCTCATCGCCGACAACGGCTACAACCTCGGAACCAACTTCGATTGGAACAGCGTCGCCGATCTGAAGGGCCAGAAGATCGCCGGCGCCGGCCTCAATCTGAAATGGCTGGAATATGCCGGCGCGACGCCGGTGCAGTCGTCGCTGCCCGAGGCCTACACGTCGATGCAGACCGGCGTCTACAACGGCTGGATCATGTTCCCGTCGGGCTACGTCAATTTCAAGCTCTACGAAGTCGGCAAGTACTACACCGAGATCGGCTTCGGCGCGATCACCTGGCACGGCTTGACCATCAATTCGGCGCGCTGGGCGAAGCTGCCGAAGGAGGTGCAGGACATCATCCTCGAGGTCGCCAAGGAATACGAGGCGAAGACCGGCACGGTGAACAAGGAGAACTATCCGAAGCAGCTTGTCGACCTGAAGGCCAAGGGCGCGGTGGTCCGTCAGCTGCCCGACAAGGTCCGCCAGGACTGGGCGAACTCGCTCGCCGCCTGGCCGGCCCAGAAGGCCAAGGAGCTCGACGGCCAGGGCCTGCCCGGAACGCAGGTGCTGGAGATCGCGTTCAAGGCGGCGGAGGATAATGGCCACAAGTGGCCAATCCAATATAAGGTCAAATAGAGGGCGAACGCGGGCGGCCGGCAGCGTCGGCCGCACGCTTCCCTTGCCTCCCGTGCCCGCGAGGTGCAAGTGCTTCAGAACTTGAATGCCGGGATCGTCCGCGTGCTGCTCGCAGCCGCGGCAGCGATCATTTTTCTCCTCGGCTTTCTCGTCTGCGCCGACGTCATCGGCCGCGCCATCTTCAACTCTCCGGTCAAGGGCACGCCGGAGATCGTATCGATGTCGATCGTCATCATCTGCTTCCTGCTCGCCGGCTACGCGGTGCAGAGCGGCAGCATGATCTACACCGATGTCCTGGTCTCAATTTTCGGGGCGCGCGGACGAGCCTTTGCCCTACTGTTGTCGGCCGTGCTTGGCATCCTCTTCTTCGGACTCATTGTCTGGGGCAGCTTTGAGCCCACACTGTACGCCTGGACGAGCGGTGAGTACGAAGGCGAAGGAGCGCTCCGGGTGCCGGCTTGGCCGGCCCGTACTATCGTGCTGATCGGCGCAGCGCTCGTGATTGTCAGTTACGTCATGCACGCGGTCCGTGCGGTGGGCACGCTAGTGACTGGCCGGGCGGACGACGACATCCCCTCGGCGCCAACTCCCATTTGACGGCAGCGCATCATGCTCGGCCACTTCGACATGATCGCCATCGTGATCATCCTGCTCGCGCTCGTGTTCGCGGGCGTCCATATCGCAATTTCGCTGGGAATTACCGCGGCGCTCGGCGTTTATCTCATGACCCGCGATATCGAGGTGGTACGCGCCTTTGTCGCCAGCACAGCTTACGAGGCGTTGCGCGACTACGTGTTCGCCGTCATCCCGCTGTTCATGCTGATGGGCGACTTTTTGGCAAAATGCGGGGCGGCGCGCGATCTCTACGCGCTCGGGAATCGCGTGAGCAAATGGCTGCCGGGACGGCTCGCTGTCGCGACCATCGTCAGCAATGCCTTGTTCGGTTTCGTCACCGGCGTCAGCATCGCGGCCGCTGCCGCGTTCTCGCGCATCGCCTATCCGGAAATGCGGCGCTACGGCTACCGGCGCGATTTTGCGCTCGGCTGCGTCGCCGGCAGCGCCTGTCTCGGGATGTTGATACCGCCGTCGGTCCTGATGATCGTGTGGTGCGTGCTGACGGAGCTCTCGATCGGTAAGCTGTTCCTGGCCGGTGTCATTCCCGGATTCATCGCGGCCGGCGGGATGATCGCCTATGTGGTTGTCGCGGCCAAGCTCAAGCCCGAGCTCGTCGGCGGAACAAGCTCCCGTTTAGCTACCCGCCCGCTCAGCGCGGACGTCGCCGGCGCGCGCGCCTCGCCTTCGATCGAGGACGAGGAATCGATCGGCGCCATGCTCGCCAGCACCTTGCTCGTCGTCCTTCTCGTTGCCGGCACGCTCGGTGCGATCTGGCTCGGCCTCTGCACGCCGACCGAGGGTGCCGGTGTGGGGGCGGTCGGAGCGCTCATCCTCGCGGTGATCAAGGGGATCAAGCCGCGCGAGGTCTGGCAGGTGGTCCTGGACGTCGGCCGCACCTCCGGCCCTCTGCTGTTGCTCTTGTTCTGCGCCCAGCTCTATTCGCGTGTCTTGTCGATGACCGGATTCACCGAAGCGGCCAAGACCTTCCTGCTTGCCACCGGCGCCGGCCCATGGGGCATCCTGCTGGTGATGGTGGCGATCTGGTTCGTGCTTGGTTGTTTGATCGACTCGATCTCCATCATTCTCCTGACCGTGCCGATCTTCGCGCCGATCGCGATGCAGCTCGGCTTCGATCCGCTCGCGTTCGCGATCATGGGCATTCTGGCGATCGAGACCGGCCTGCTGACGCCGCCGTTCGGCATCCTGGTGTTCACGGTGAAAGCCGCGGTACCCGACCGGAACGTGGAGCTCGCCGAAATCTTCCGCGGCTCGGTCCCCTATTGGATCGTGCTGTTGGCGGTGGTCGTCGCGCTCGCCGTGTTTCCGCAGCTCGCGACTTTCCTTCCAAGCCTCTGAGCCGAGGCGCGCAAGAGGCATGAAGCATGGCCGCGAACGAGGTCACGATCGGCAAGGGCGCGGCACTCGCCGCCCACCCGCTGCGCGGCGCCGTGCTCGGCGAATTGCACGCGCGCCCCTTCACCCCGATCGAGACGCCCCGGCGCGTCCTTCATTTCGCCTTCCTCACCGATAGCGCCCAGGCGCAAGCCGACCGCAGCGCGCTCTCCGGCTTGTGCTCCACGCGCGGAATGATGCTACCGCCCGCCGGCGCCAAGCATCATCGCTGCGGCTTCGACGGCGGCGCGCTGCGCTGGGAGAGCCACGCCGAATTCTCGACCTATACCTGGGAGCTGCCGGCGCAGAGGCCGTCCGGTGCGGCGCAGCCGTTCGACCCGCCGGCCGCCATGCTGGCTCATCCCATGGGCCTCCTGCCCCAGCCCGGCCCGCTGCTCGTCGCGATCGACCTCCATCTCGTCATCTCCGATGCGAGCATCGTGGTCGAGGATATTTTCGATCATGCCAGCCGGGCGCGCGCCGAGGTGCACGAGGGCGCGGCCGAGATCGCGACCGACTTCCAGACCGACGAAGCGGGTTTTGTGCGCATTCTCGTGCTCGACCGCGCTCTCGGCGCCGATCGCGCGGGCGCGCTGGTGCAACGCGTGCTCGAGCTCGAGACCTACCGCACGCTCGCGCTCCTCGGCCTGCCGGAGGCGGGAAGGCTCGCGCCTTCGGTGCGCAAGATCGAGACCGGGCTCGCCGCGGTGACCGAGAAGATGCGGACGAGCGAGGGCCTCGCCGCCAATCACGAGCTCTTGGACAAGCTTACCGCGCTCGCCTCCGAGCTCGAGGCGGGCGCCGCCGCTTCGCAATTCCGCTTCGGCGCCAGCCGCGCCTATTACGAGATCGTGCGCCTGCGCCTCCAAACGATCGGCGAGAAGCCGGTCAAGGGCTTTCCGACCTGGTCGCAGTTTCTCGACCGGCGGATGGCGCCGGCCATGCGCACCTGCGTGACCCTGGAGGAACGGCAGGAGAATTTGTCGGAGAAGCTCGCGCGCGCCGCCCAGCTCTTGCGCACGCGCGTCGACATCGCGCTCGAGCAGCAGAACCGCGACCTCCTCACCACCATGAACGAGCGGGCACGCATGCAGCTCCGCCTGCAACAGACGGTCGAAGGCCTGTCGGTGGCGGCGATCAGTTATTATCTGGTGGGACTGATCGGCTATCTCCTGAAGGGCGCACACGACGCCGGCTTCAAGCTCAATGTCGAGCTTGGAACCGCGATTTCGGTTCCGGTCGTCGTGCTCTTCGTCGCCCTCGTCGTATGGCGCATCCGCAAGCGCTACGACGAGCGTTCGGGCGCAAGTGGTGCTGGCGTATAGGGTTTCCGTCTTTCGAACCACGGACGCGGCACATAATCCCACGGCTGATCCAACAATCGACCGTGTATACTCGGCCGTCGTTTCAACGCCGGGTATCCCTCATGCGCCGCGCTCTCGAAATTCTCCGCGTTTTTCTCGCTTTGTCGCTCCCCTACTTCCGCTCCGAGGAGCGCTGGCGGGCCCGCGGCCTCCTCGCCGGCGTCGTGGTCGCGGAATTCGGCGTGGTCTACGCCCTCGTCGTCTTCAATCACTGGAACGGCTACTTCTTCAATGCGATCCAGGACCGCAACTGGGACGCGTTCCTGTTCTCGCTCGTACTCTTCATCGGGATCGCGGCGTGGACGGTCCTCGCCACCAGCGCGCAGTTCTTCTTCGGCCAGCGCCTGATCCTCGGCTGGCGGCGCTGGCTGACCGAGCACTTCGTCGGCCTGTGGATGGCGAACGGACGCCACTACCGCGTCGAGCAGCGCTATCCCGAAATCGACAACGTGCACTTGAGGATCGCCAACGACATTTTGATCTTCCTGCAGAAGACCCATGACCTCGGCTACAATCTCTTGGGCAGCCTGATCGCGCTCACCTCGTTCGCCTATATTTTATGGGGCCTATCGAACGTGGCGCCGTTCGTCGTGTTCGGCACCGATCTCACCTTTCCCGGCTATCTGTTCTGGATCGCGATCGTCTACGCCGGCGCCGGCACGCTGATCGCCCACCTCATCGGCCAGCCGCTGATCCAGCTCAACTTCAACCAGCAGCGTTTCGAATCCGACTATCGCTTCGCGATCGTGCGCGTGCTCGACCACGCCGAGCCGGTCGCGCTCATGCGCGGCGAGGACATCGAGCGCGGCGTGCTCGACCGGCGCTTTTCGAACCTGGTGCGCAATTGGCTCAACCTCATCCGCCGCGGCACCGGGCTCACCGGCTTCACCGCCAGCTACGCCCAGGCCTCGGTCGTGTTTCCGTTCCTGGTGGCGAGTCCCGCTTATTTCGTCGGCGTGATCCCGCTCGGCGTCCTCATGCAATCCGCGCTCGCCTTCCAGCGGGTCGACATCGCCTTCGCCTTTATTCTGCATTCCTACGCGCGGATCGCCGAATGGAAGGCATCCATGGACCGGGTGGCGCAGCTTCGCGCCGCGTTGAAGACCGTGGATGCGCCGCGCGATCCGGCGAGCGAGATCGCCGTTGCGTTCCGGCCGCAAGGGGGAATTTCGGTCAAGGACCTGGTGGTACGGACGCCGTCCGGCGCGCCGATCGCCCGGGTGCCTGACTTCGCGCTCAAGGCGGGCGAGCGGGCGCTCATCACCGGCCCCTCGGGCGCGGGCAAGTCGAGCGTCTTGCGCGCGCTCGCGGGCCTGTGGCCGAACGGCCATGGCCGGATCGAGCTGCCGCACGGGCTCGAATTCCTGGCGTTGCCGCAGCAGATGTATTTCCCGCTCGGGACCTTGCGCTCGGCGATCACCTACCCGCTGCCGCCGGAGAAGGTCGGCAAGGAGCGCTTGCGGTCCGTGCTGGAGTCGTTCGGACTCGGGCATCTCATCTTGCGCCTCGACGAGGAAGGCGACTGGTCGGTTCTGCTTGCGGGCGGCGAGCAGCAGCGCGTCGCCTTCGCGCGCGCCGTGCTCAGAGAACCCGATCTTCTGCTGCTCGACGAGGCGACCTCGAATCTCGACGAGGCGACGAGCCGGGGGCTCTACCGCGCGCTCTGCGATGAACTGCCACGGGCAACCGTGATTTCGTTCCGGCGGTCGGCGGGGCCAGCCGATCCCCACTGGCACACGATCGAGCTTCCGGCCGGCTTGGGCCTGGCGCCGGCGCGCGCGGCGGTCGCGCCCGCCTGAAAAATCCGGCAGGGTGTGATAGTCGTGGCCGCCCGAGGAGACGCGCCCGTGAACAAGCTGAACTACTACACCGACGGCTGGCCGCTGATCGTGGAGATGTGCCCGTGCGACGTGCACTTCACCGATTTCCTGGCGGAACGCGGCATCAGGAACGCCTCGATCTTCCATTTCGGCACCGGCACGCACCATCACGTCGGCATCACCTGCGCCGAGAACGGATCGAACAACGCGGTCATGGGCATCACCGCCTCGATCGAGGAGGCCGAGGCCTATACCAAGCTCGCGATCGAGAAGCCGAACGTCTCGCGCAGCTACAAGGCCTTCTTCGGCGACATCTATCTGCTCGATCGGCGCCTGCTGCCGGAGTTCGACGTGGTCGCGCTCTTTCACCTGTGCGAGTTCTGGGGACCGGAGAGCGCCGCCTATCACGCCATGACCGACCGGCAGATGCTCGACTTGCTCACCGAGAAGACGCGGCCGGGCGGGCATATTCTCTTCTATACGAAGTCGATGGCGTTCGACCGCGCCGGGCTGGTGATCGCCCAATGGGCGAAGGAGCGCCCGGTCGAGCGCGAAGGCGAGTTCAAGACGCTGCTCGTCTATCGCAAGAAGAAGTGAGCCTCACATCGGCGGCGTCAGCCCGTCGCGACCGACGTTGATGTTGGCGGCCTCGAACGTGCCGTCCTCCTTCTTGGTCGCCCTGGGAATCATGATCTTGGCGCCCGGCTTCAGCTCGCTCTTGTCGCCGGGCGCATAAGCGACGATGGGAGCATCGGCAGGAAGTAGAATCTTCTGCTCGCCGTCCTTGTACTTGAGCGTCAAGGTGTGTCCGCCGCTGACCGACACGACCTCGGCGAGGGCGGCATTGGTCATGGTGCTGCGGGGCGCGAGATCGAAGGGCTGGTCACCCTCGCCCGTTCCCCGCATGGCCTCGGGGAATATGTGTACGTGGAGGGCGCGCCGGCTGCCGTCGGCCTGCGGGATGGCGGAGACGCCCACATAAGTGCCCGGCTTCAGGCCCGCGAGCGAAGCCTTGACGAGTGCGCGCACGCTCACGTTGTCCGCTAGCTTCACCTTCAATTCGGAACCGTCGCGGGATTTTACGGTCAGTATCTGGCCGTCGACCTTCTCGATGGTACCGCGGATACGGACGGGCGGCTGCTGCGCCGATACCGCCGATAGGGCGAGGACCAGCGCCAAGCCGGCCGCGCCAAGCGATTGCAGGATCATCTTGTGTCGCATGTCTTCCTCCCGGATGCACGTCGGGCGGCTTTCCGCCCTTGGCTCGACCCTAGAACCCCGGGTCGAGGTGGATTATTTCAATGCTTGATCGCTTTCGGCGCCCCCGGCTGCTTGAGCGGATGGGCGCGGGCGAAGGCGTCCTCCTGCAAGCAAGCCTCGGCGATGCGGTGGCAGGTCGGATAGGCCTTGGGATCGAGGTCGAAGAATTGACCGCCCACGGTGTGGCTGACCAGGCAGAGGTCGGCGAGGGTGACGCGGTCGCCGTGGCAGTAGCGCCCGGTCTCCCTGTCGCGGGCGAGGTGCGTCTCCAGCGCCTTGAAGCCCTCGATGAACCAGTGGCGCACCCACTTCGTCCGCGCCGGCTCATCCAGCTTCAATTCATGCTCGAGATAATTGCGCACCCGCGGCACGATCAGCGGATGGGCGTCGCAGGCGACGATCTGGGCGAGCCCGCGCACGCGGGCGCGCGCGCGCGGCTCCTTCGGCAGGAGCGGCGGCTTGGGATGGATCTCGTCGAGATATTCCAGGATGGCGAGGGACTCGTAGAGCACATGGCCGTCGTCCTCCACCAGTGCCGGGATCACCATCAGCGGATTGATCTTGTGATATTCGGCCTTGTTCTGCTCGCCCTGCAGAAGATTGACCGGAACCACCTCCGCCTCGACGCCTTTCAAGTTGAGGGCGATGCGGACGCGGAAGCTCGCGAGCGAACGCCAGAACGAAAAAAATTTCATCGCATTCATCCCTGCTTGAAGCCGATCTAGCCGGCGCCGACCTGGGCCTTGAAGCCCGCCGCCTCGATCCCGGCCACCGCGCAGACCTCGTCCTTGTCGGAGGTATCGCCGGAAATGCCGACCGCTCCGACGAGTTCGCCCGCCGCGGTCCGCACGAGAACCCCGCCGGGCACGGGCACCAGGCGTCCGCCGCTCACGGTGACGATCGCCGAGACGAAGTGCGGCGCCTTTTGCACGCGTTCGAGGTACTCGCGCGAGCCGAAGCCCATGCCGAGTCCGCCCCAAGCTTTGCCGAAGGCGATGTCGAAGCGCAGGATCCCGGAGCCGTCCTCGCGCTTGCAGGTGACGAGATGGCCGCCGGCATCGAGCACGGCGACGGTGAGCGGCGCGCATTTGGTTTCGCGGCCCTTCTTCAGGGCTTCATCGACGATGGTGCTGGCTTGTTTGAGAGTGAGTGCAGGCATGACGACTCCTCGATGACGACGTAGAGCGGCGGATCAACCCGCCTTGCGGTTTGCCCAATAGACCGAGAGACCAGAATTCTCCCTCGGTCCGAGGCCTTTGCGGCTCGCCTCCTCGAAACAGGCGAGCGTGCGTTCGGTGAGCGGCAGCTCGACGCCCAGCGCCTTGCCTTCGGCCAGCATCGAGCGGAGGTCCTTGAGCCCGCCGTCGATGTTGAAGGTCACCGGGCCGGGATCGCCGCCCTTGAGCATGGTGGCGATCGCGGGTCCGCGCACTTTCAGCACATTGGCGCCGCCGGACGTATCGGCGAACAGATCCATCAGACGCACCGGATCGATGCCGAGCGGGCGGCAGAGCGCCAGCGCCTCGCCGAGCGCCTGCCAATAGATCATGAGCGGAAGATTGATCGCGAGCTTCATGGTGGCGCCGGCGCCGACCGGACCCACATGCTCGAGCCGGCGGCAGAGCTCATTGAGGATGGGCTTGGCGCGTTCGGCGTCGGCCGCTTCCGCGCCCAGCAAGCCGATGAGCTTGCCCTGGCGCGCCGGGCCGACGGTGCCGCCGACCGGACATTCGGCGAAGGCCGCGCCCCTGGCGCGCACCTTGGCGGCGAGCGCCACCGCGGTCTCGGGCCGCACCGTGCTCATATCGATGAAGAGCTTTCCCTTCACGTCGCCGGCGAGCAGGCCCTTGGAACCGTCATAGACCTCGTCGATCGCCGCGGCGTCGGTGAGGATGGTGATGACGGTCTCGACCTTGCTCGCGAGCTCCTGGGGGGAGGCCGCCACCGTGGCGCCCGCATCGGCGAGCGCCTTCGCCTTGGCCGCGCTGCGGTTCCATACGGCGAGCTTGTGGCCGGCCTCGATGAGACGCGCGCCGATCGCGGCGCCCATGCGGCCGAGACCGGCGATCCCGATCACCATGACAAGCTTCTCCCCTCCCCCGCAGCGGTGTTGTTGTGACTGGAGCAGCAATTGCCACCGTTAGCACGCGCGAGCGGCGGTGCCAACGCAACGGCCGGATTCGCCCGCTCAAACGGCGACTTTTACGAGGAAGCTTTCGATCTCGGCGCGGAGATTCGAGGCGGCGGTCTCGACCGCCTGCGAGGCGGTGAGCACCGTCCCGGCCGACGCGCGCGTCTCGGTCGCGGCTCCCGCGACCTCGCTCAGCACCGAGACGACCATCTCCGTCCCGCGGGCCGCGTTCGCCACATTGCGCGAAATTTCGCCGGTTGCCGCGCTTTGCTCTTGCAGGGAAGTGCTCACCGACGAGGTATATTCGTTGATTTCCCGCATGCGTTCCGAAATTCGACGGATCGCCTCGACCGCGCCGGTGGTCGAGGTCTGCACCGCCAGGATCTGGGCGGCGATCTCCTCGGTCGCCTTCGCGGTCTGCACGGCGAGCGACTTCACTTCCGACGCGACGACCGAAAAACCCCTGCCCGACTCGCCCGCGCGCGCCGCTTCGATCGTGGCATTGAGGGCGAGAAGGTTGGTTTGCCCGGCGATGTCGCGGATCACGCCCACCACGTCGCCGATCTTCTGCGCGGCCTCGGCGAGCCCGATGATCTCGTCGTTGGTCGCCTGCGCCTCGCTGGTCGCAATCTGAACCACGTTGCTGGTCTGGGCGAGTTGCTGATTGATCTCCGCGATCGAATACGACAATTCCTCGGCGGCGCTCGCCGCCGTCCCGACGTTGCCCGACGCGTCGTTCGACGTGGAAACCGCCCCTTCAGCGCGTTGCGAGGTTTGGCTGGAGGAGGCGGAGAGCGTGGCCGCGGTCGAGCGCATGGCCACCGCGCTGTCGTTCACGGTCTTGAGCACGGTCTCGACCCGCTCGCGGAACGAGACGATGGCGGCGTCGACCAACTTGCGGTGCTGCTCCTGCTCGAACAGCGTGGCATTCTGCTTCTCGGCACGCTGTCGCTCGGTGATGTCGTCGTGCGTGGAGACCCATCCACCGTTCGGCATCGATTTGTTGGTGATGGAGATGGTCCGTCCGTCGGGAAGCTCGATCATCTTGGTTTCGGCTCTTTCGTCGCCGAACTTGGCGATGTCTGGATCTCCCCTGAAGTTCCCGGCCTGGTCGACGAATTTGGCGGCGTATTGGCCCGGATTCCCTTTGAAGGTCCCGGCCGTCTTCCGAAGTTGCAAAAGATCGCGAAGCGTGCAGCCGAGCTTCACATTCTCAGGTGACAACTTGTACATCTGAACGTACTGCTTGTTGCAGATGATCAGTCGCCCCTTGGAATCGAACATGCAAAGGCCCTGCGACATATTGTTGAGGGCCGCGGTAAAATGCAGATTTTGCTCGCGCAGTCGGCGGCTGACGAAGGCGCCGACGAGATACAGCACGAGGAGCGACAGAGTGCCGACCGTGACAACAATCAGCTGCCAGTCGTGCTCGCCCGCGAAGGAGGAGAGAAATTGGAACATGGCTTGTTTCGTGCGCTCGAATTTCCGAAACGAGTGGCTCGTCTTGGGTTTAAAAATAGCCGGCGACCGGTATGTTTGTGGTTAATCGGCGGTTGAGGGTGCCGGCCATTGAGGTAATTAAATACCTTTTTGCGCGGCGAACTTGTCGATGGGGCGGACCTGCAATGGCGGCCGCAGCTGCTTGTCCCAGCCGTTGTTCTCGCCCTTGAGAGAATAGTGAGTGCTCGGTGCCGTGCGCCTTGAGCAATTTCTGTATCGAGGCGGCGCGGGCGGCGAGCCGTTCCTGCACGACGATCCGCTCGACCGGCCGGCAGCGATCTTCGGCGGCATAACGACGCTCCATTTCGGCAGGGGCCGGCAAGCCTATCTGCTGGTGCCGGTGCTTCCGCCGGCGAGCCGCAAAGGGCGGCCGGCAAGAACTCTTTTACCTCCAGGCGGGCGGTCCGTTCCGCATTGTCAAACCCCCGGGGAGGCGGCACCATGGCGGCCCATCGGCGCAAGGACACCCAGCCATGACGGCCGTCGAAATCGTCGACCGCTCCACGATGATCGGCAGGCTCCAGCGCGGCCTGATCCTCAAGCCGCGCGAGACGGCGATCGTCACCGTCGACATGCACCGCGGCCACCTCGACCCCGCGATCGCCACCATGGCGGCCAAGCCCGACGACTCCCGGCGCGTCATCGCCGCCGCCAAAGAACTCTTGGATTTCGCCCGCGTCCGGCAAATTCCCGTCATCCACGTCAAGCTCGTCTACCGGAAAATTCCGGGCCTCGGCAGCGAGGGCATGATCCAGCCGTTCTGGCGCGCGCTCCATGATATGACCACGGAGGAGGACCGGCTCACCCCCGGTCGACGCTCGACGGTCGACGGGCACAATCTCGAGGGCTCGCCGGGGACCGAGATCATCCCGGAGCTCTACGCCAAAGCCGATTACGTCATCGACAACAAGAAACGCCTCGACTGCTTCTATGGCACCGATCTGCGCGGTCTGCTCGACACGCTCGGCGTGAAGAGCGTCTGCCTGATGGGGATCAACACCAATACCTGCGTGCTCAACACCGCCTTCACCGCGTTCAATTTCGACTTCCGGGTGGTGGTGTTGTCGGACTGCGTCGCCAGCATGTACGGTGACGACCTGCACGTGTTGGGGCTACAGAACGTCGCCCGCTGCCTCGGCTGGGTGCTCGCCAACGACGAGTTCAAGGAGAAGATCGAGGAAGGGGCCGCCCGCAACGATTGAGAAATTCCGGAAATGCACCACACGGCCAAATCCCGGCCTGACGAGGGCGCGGGCAAGGAAATGCGAAAGGGAGGAGAAAGTCCATGTCAGTAAGACGCAGAACAGTCCTTAAAGGGTTGGCGGCGAGCAGTGCCGTTCTCGCGATGCCGGCGGTCCTGCGCGCGCAGGCGAGCGCATTCAAGATCGGCTTGCTCACCGTCAAGACCGGACCGCTCGCCCAGGGCGGCATCCAGATGGAGCAGGGCATCATCACCCTGCTGAAGGAGAAGAACTACACCTTCGCCGGGCGCAAGATCGAGCTGATCTCGGCCGACACCGGCGGCAATCCGGCCGGCGCCAAGACCAAGGCACAGGAAGTGATCGAGCGCGACAAGGTCAACGTCATCCTGGGTCCGCTCGCCGCTTTCGAATTGTTGGCAATCACCGATTACGTCCGCGACAATCAGACGCCGCTGATGAGTATCGCGGCCGCGGAAGACGTGACGCAACGCAAGGCCAATCCATTCGTCATTCGCCCGTCGGCGACCTCGGCGCAGTGCTGCCACGCCATGGGCGATTACGCCGCGAAGGAACTGAAGTACAAGCGCGCGGCGACGATCTCCGAGGACTTCGCTTTCGGCTACGAGCAGATGGGCGGATTTCTGCGGGTATTCGAGGACAACGGCGGCAAGGTGGTGAAGAAGCTGTGGCCGCCGCTGGTGACGCCGGACTACACACCGTACATCGCGCAGATCCAGAACGTCGATTGCGTGTTCAACGGCTTCGCCGGCTCGAACCCGGTGAAGTTCATGCGTGCCTATGCCGATCTCGGCTTGAAGGGGAGAATCCCGCTGCTCTCCGGCTGGACCGCGATGGACGATGCTCTCTTGCGCAGTCTCGGCGACGAGGCGGTGGGCGTGATTTCGGCCGCCTTCTACTCGGCCGAATTCAAATCGGAGAGCAACAAGCGCTTCATAGCGGCGATGCAGAAAGACTACGGCGTGCTCCCCGGCGGATATTCGGCGGGCATGTACGTGGCCGGCCTGTGCGTCGAAGCGGCGATGCAGAAGCTCGGCGGCAAGGCCGACGACCGCAAGGCTCTCGCCGACGCCTTGCATCAGGTCTCGTTGACCGACACTCCACGCGGCGCGATCAAGTTCGACAAATACGGCAACGTGATCGGTGACGTCTTCATCCGCCGATGCGAGCGCAAGGGCAGTCAACTGGTGAACACGGTGATCAAGACCTATCCGAACGTGAGCCAGTTCTGGACGTACAACGAGAAGGATTTCCTGGCGAACCCGGTCTACGCGCGGGACTATCCGCCGGCGAAGAACCTCGAACAGTAGAATGCGCGTCCCGGCGCGGTGCGGCGAGAAACGCCGCACCGTCAGCCGGGATTCAAGAACCAAATAAGAATCCCGGACGTGCAGCGCGTCTGCCAGGACGCGTTGAGGCACCGGGAAGCGGGCGGGATCATTGTAGATGAGCCTGTGGTTGACCTTGGCGGTGAACAGCATCGCCCTTGGCGGATTGCTGTTCCTGCTCTCCGCCGGGTTTTCGTTGATTTTCGGCCTGATGCGGATTCCCAATCTGCTGCACGGCTCATTCTTCATGCTGGGCGCCTATTTCGGCGTTTCCTTCCTATGGCAGGGCGTGAATTTCTGGGTGGCCGCGCTGCTTAGCGGCCTGGCCATAGCCCTCATCGGCGGGCTGATCGAGCGCTTCCTGCTACGCCGGCTGGAGGGACAGATTCTTCCGCAGGTCCTGCTGACGCTGGGCCTTGCCTTCATCGTCGGCGACGTCTGTCTGATGATCTGGACCGGCGACCCGTGGCAGCCTGCGACTCCCGACCATCTGCGCGGCGCGGTGCAGGTGGCGGGTCTGTTCTTTCCACTCTTTCGCCTGGTGATCGTCGGCGTTGCCGTAATCGTTGCCGTGGCGCTCTGGCTGATGGTCGACTGGACGCGGCTCGGCGCCATGATCCGCGCCGGCGTCGACGACCCGCAGATCGCGCGGGTGGTCGGCATCAAGGTGTCGCAACTCTTCACCCTGATCTTCGCTCTGGGCGCGGCGCTCGCAGGCTTCGC
>JAHFPO010000004.1:0-6117 GCA_023266695.1 Hyphomicrobiales bacterium
TTGCAGCTGAAGGGACAGATCGCCCGCTTTCTGCACAAGCACAAGGATGCCGGGCAGAAGCCGGATTAAGCGGCGCACGCGGCCGTTCGATGTCCGGCGCTCACAGGCGCAGCGAAGACCTTGAGCCTCCTTGCCGCGCCTCAGCCGAGCAGATCCTGAAACTCACGGTGCCGGCGGATGAAGGCGGCGACGAACGGGCATTGCGGCACCACCTTGAGGCCGCGGGCGCGCGCGTCCGCGAGCGCGCCGCCGCCTAATCCGGTTCCTGCGCCCACGGGACTTTGCGGTAGTCGAAGCCGCCCTCGATGGTCGGCTTGACGATGGCGAAGTAGGGCGAGATGTCGAAATCGCGCGGCGCGAACAGCGAGTGATGGCGAATGTGCAGGATTTCCCTGCGCGCGCCTTCGCTCCTGACCGGCGAATCCGGATCGTCGATGCGCTCGACGCTCGGCAGGATCGGGTAGTGCACGGACTGGAACGCCTGCGCGATCAGGGTCGAGCAAATGGCGCGCGTGGGCTCGCCGGAGCCGAGCGCGAGCATGCGGCGGCGGAAGCGCGAGGGCACCGGCGGCGTCGGCAGGAGATAGCGCAACAGATCGACGATATTCCTCACGTCGTACTGCAAGTCGAGCCGCGCCAGGACGAAATCCACGACCTTCCGCCGGCCTTCCTCGCCGAGGCCGACCGGGCGGCAGATGCGCGTGTGGGCGTCGCGGTACTTCGACAGCGGCGCGCACATCACGCCTTCGGCCACCATCGCCTCGATCAGCACATGCGGCTCGCCGTCGGCCTCGCGGCGGTCCGCGATCGGCCCGACATAGAGCGCCGAATGCGACCAGGTCGACTGGGTGAGATACTTGATCGCGGTGGCGATGCGGGTGTCGCCCTCCACCAAGAGCACGTCGGCCGGCCGGAGCGCGCGGCGCAAGAGCTCGAAATCGGTCGTGGTCGACGGCCTGAAACCGGGGATCGGCGCGGTCAGGTAACGCGCCAGGCTGCGGCCGAGAAAATCGAGCGTCGTGTCGAGTATCATGGCGGTACTCACTCGCTTGCTGCGGTATGCGGACGAGCATAGCCGAGCAGCGGCCCGCGTTGCATCAAGCCGGTGTAAGAGGATTCAAAGTTTTGCAGCCGAGCCGCCTCGTGCGCAGCGCGCCGTCTCAGCCGAGCAAATCCTGAAACTCGCGGTGCCGGCGGATGTAGGCGGCCACGAACGGGCATTGCGGCACCACCTTGAGGCCGCGGGCGCGCGCGTCCGCGAGCGCGCCGCGCACGAGGCGCGAGGCGACGCCGCGGTTCCTGAGCGCCTCCGGCACGAAGGTATGGGGGATGGTGATCGTTCCCCCGGACAGCCGGTAATCGGCGATCGCGGTCTTGCCCTCGACTTCGAGCTCGTAGCGGCTGTTCGCCGCGTTGTCGCGGACTTCCTCAGTCATGACGGTCCTTCTCGATGCTCTTGCGGTCGAGCACGCGATATTCGCCGTCGATGGTGGGGCCGTCGCCGCGGCCGGGAGCGCGCGGGCGGGCGCCGAAGAACCAGGCGAGCGCGGCGGCGGCGAGCGCGAAGGGCAGCAAAATCAAAAAGATGCCGAGCGCGAGCACGAAGAACGCCGCGACCAGCGTGACCAGGATCACCGTCGCCAGGATCAATTGCCAGCGCGAGATTTGCACGATGCGGATGCGGAATGGGGGCATGGCGTGGGCCGGGGGTGGATGCGGAGTATATAGGAAGAAGGGGAGGGTTGAGCGAGGGCAGCCGGTCAACGACAAGAATCGCCCCCCCCGTGTGTAAAATCATATCAAGCACCACGAACGAAGAACGTGAGCGCCTGTTCAGCAATTGGCGGAAATGCGGCGACGATTACAAAAGAATTTATCGCTTCTTCGACGACGACCGCGGCGCCCTGCTGAACCTCGTTTCGGTCGATGAATTCGTGCGGACGGAAGCGGAGGGGGCCGGAGGGGCGGAGTTGATCGCGGTCGGGGAGGTCATTCGCCGCCCTGCATCGGCCGTGCTAATCCTCGCGCGTCCGATTCCGGTCCTGGCGGCGCCCGTCATCCGGCGTCCGCCGTCGAAAGAGAGTCGTCCCCATGAGCACCGTGAAGCCGCCGGTGATGGAGGTGGTGGTATCGGCCTATCGCAATGTCGGCCGCGCGATTCAGGCCATGCCGCAGCTCGCCGTCATCGCCTTCCTCCTCAGCCTCGCCTACAGCATCATCGATTTCGTGCTCAATCCGGTGCCCGCGCCCGACACGGCCGAACCCACGCGCATCGATCCGATCGTGTTCGTCTTCAGCATCGTATGGAGCTTCCTGATGACGCCGGTGCTGATCGCGCTCCACCGGTTCATTCTGCTCGGCGAGGTCACGGCCGGTTACGCGATCGATCCGAAAAATCCGCGTTTCCTGCGCTTCTTCGGCTGGTCGCTGGCGCTCTCGCTGTTGCTCACGGTGCCGGCGTTTCTGGCTACGGCCGCTAGCGACCAGATGGGCGGCTATGGCGCGGCCGTGCTCTTCGCCTTGTTGGTCGGCTGCTTCTTCGTTATCTTGCGCGCCACGATTCTGTTTCCGGCGATCGCCGTCGACGCGCCCGGCGCGACCTGGAGCGACGCCTTCACGGACACCCGGGGCTATGTCTGGCGCATCCTCGCCATCGGCCTAGTGGCGACATTGCCGCTGTGGCTGGCCTTGATCCCCATCTACATCCTGCAGGAATTGACGAGAGCAAACGCTTCACTGTTCGCGCCGTCGAGCATATTGCTGGTGATGGTCACGGGCCTGGTCAGCGCGGCCACGTCGGCGCTCCTGGTCGCCGTCGCCTCGCGCCTCTATCAGCTCATCGGCGATCGGGTGAAGCAGCCGTCCGGTGCTTGAAGGCGAGCCTGGTTGCCCGGTGATGTCGCGTTACGGCAGATCCGGCGGCCGATTGCGGAAGGCGATGCCGTTCTTGCCCTCTTCCGCGGCGACGTCGAACAGCGCCTTCATGTAATCGGGATCGAAGGCCCCGCGGCTGGGATAGCTGAAATCCGGGCTCACGAAAGCCAGATGGTAGCCGATGTTGAGCCGCGAGGCGGCGGCGTAGGTCTGCAAGACTTGGGTACGCAAGCCGAACTGTAACGCCAGGCCGAGCGCCCGGCTGAGAATGAGAGAACGCTCGCGCTCCGGCATCAGAAAGTCGGGCGTGAGCTTGCCGTTCACGATGACGTAGAGCGCGGTCGCGGGCAGGCGAACGCTCGCGTCGGGCGACAGCATGGAACTTGGCGCCAGGTAAAACGGCGCGTTGATGGTTCCATCCGCGTGCATCTCCTGGAACTGCCGGCCGTTCGCCTCGGCGTCGATATAGACGGGCGGGAACAGGCCGGGGATCGAGCTGGAAGCGAGCAGTATCTGATGGAACAGCTTGAGCGCCCTGTCGCCGCCATGGGCGGCGATGGCGCCCATGTTCCACACCACGGGACGCCCGGTATCGAGATTGGTGGTCACCACCAGCAAACGGCGTCCGCGCTTGTGCTCGGCGGCGATGTCGGCGAGCAGCTCCCGCGTCACGCGCCTTTCGATCAAGCGCTTGAGCGGCCAGGTGTCGAACAGGGCCTCATCCACTCCGCCGATCGAGAACACGTCGGCGGCCGTGATGGTGGTGAAATTCTTGCGCAGCTCCTCGTCGTAGCGGGGACCGAGGAAGGCGAAGGGCGCGATCACCGCACCGGTGCTGACGCCGGTGACCACGGCGAACTCCGGCCGCTTGCCCGATTGCGTCCAGCCGACGACAAGCCCGGCGCCGTAGGCTCCGTCGGCGCCGCCGCCGGAGAGCGCGAGCCATGGTCCCGCCGCCGGCGGCAGCATGCGCCCGAAGTCGTGCTCCGAATCGCCCCAACCCCGCGCATCCGGGATGTCGGGAACGACCGCGACTTCTGCATCGGCGGTGCTGAATGGAGTTCGCGCGGGCGGCGCTTCCGGCTTCTGCTGTTCCGCCGGCTTCTTCGCCGGCGCCTTTTTCTTGGTCGGGGCTCGCTTGTTTTCGTGGTTCACGCCTTGCGCCCGGAGCGCAGCCAAGGGGACGGTGGCGGCAACGAGCGCGCAAGCCATGAATGCGGCGAGTGCGGTCCTCGTCATCGAGTTCGCGAATGCGCGCATGATGGGCACTCTATTGAAGTGCCGATCCCTCCTCAACGCGACCTTTCCGCCCGCGCTCAGCTCACACGCCATCCGATGCGGAGATTTATTCCCGGCGGGGTCGATCCTCTCGCCTCAACGTCGCTCGGCTTCCCAGGTTCCGGAGCACTCGCTCATGGCCGACTTTCCCTTCCAGCTGCCGCGGCCAGAATTACGGGTAAGCCGGCCGGCACCGCTCGCACGTCGCTCGCCGTGGCTGATCGTGACATTCACTCTACCGCTGGAATCCACGCGCCCATAAACGTTGAACAATCCTTCTCCTCGATATGAAACCTTTCCGTCGTCCACCCGAATTTCATAGCGATAGCCGCGGTCGCAGCTGCCGCGGTCGGTCCAGATCGACACGCTCCAGTTGCCGTCATAGGGCGTGCGCGCCGCTGCCGTGCCGGCGCTGAGCATGACGCCGCTGATGACGGCGAATGCGATGAACAGCATGCGATGTGTCGATGATCTCATGGGAGCCCCCCTCGAGTTCCGCCAATCTGTCTCAACAAACCGCGTGTGACAACCGTGCATTCCGCCCGCGCGGCGGGTGCCGGAGACGATCGCTATCGTTCGGGATACTCACCTCTGACCGGCGGCACCGCAATGGCGCGCAAGCGCGATCGCGAGATCGAGCAGCGCTTCGTCGGCGCCCTCCCAGCCGATGAAGGAGAGGCCCACCGGACAGCCCGCGACCGTGCCGATCGGGATCGTCACTTGCGGCTCTCCGGAGACACCGGCGATGCAGGTAAGGCGCATCACGCGCAGGCGGAAGGAGTCGAGCGCATCGGCGGGTGCATCGGCGAGCGGTGCGATTGAGGGCGCGGTCGGCAAGGCCACGATCGTGCCGGGCTGAACCGCCCGGCGGATCTGATCCTGGGCGATGTTGCGCGTGCGGCGGGCCGCCGCCGCCGCCTGTTCGGTCACGGTGGCGGCGAAGGCGAAGCGCTCCTTGATGCCGGGGCCGAGCTTCGGCCGATTCTTCTCGATGAACCCGCCGTAGTTCGTCCAGGTCTCGCGCGCTTGCACGATGCGGAAAGCCTCGCGCCAGGGATCGAGCCCGTCGGGCGCGATCTTCGCGGGCTCGGGCTTCGGCAGCGCGTCGGCCATGCGCGCGAGCGCGTCACGCAACAGCGCCGCCACTTCGGGGTCCGCTTCGGCGAAGGCATCCTCGGCCACGATCAGCTTCCGCGCCGGGGCGTTCATGCCGCCGCCTTCGAGCAGCACTTCGCCGACGCGGCGGAAGCCGCCGGGGTCGCGCGCGAACCAGCCGCCGACGTCGAAGCTCGGCGCCATCGGCATCGCGCCCCGAAGGTCGACGCGGCCGTGGGTCGGCCGGATGCCGTAGACGCCGCAGAAGGCGGCCGGTACCCGCACCGAGCCGCCGGTGTCGCTGCCGAGCGCGAAATCGCAGCGGCCGGCCGCGGTTGCCGCCGCCGAACCGGCGGACGAGCCGCCGGGCAGCCGTCCGGGCGCGCGCGGATTGGCGGGCGTGCCGTAATGGGCATTGGCGCCGGTCACGCTGTAGAAGAATTCGTCGCACACCGTCTTGCCGATGACGGTGGCGCCAGCATCGAGGATATTGGCGACCGCGGCGGCATGGACGGTGGCGGGCTGTTGCGCGGCGAGCCATTCCGGACTGCCGCCGCCGGTGCGCTCGCCGATGATGTCGTACATGTCCTTGACGGCGGCCGTCAGCCCCGCGAGCGGCCCGCCACGGGCGCCCTCGATCGGCGACTTGAGATCGTGCGGAACGAAGCAGGAGCCGCGCGCCTGGTTTTTCTCGCGGGACATGAATGAAATCGTGTCGGGAGATTGCAGGAGTGTCAAATCGGAAATCGCAAATACCTCCTGTTTCGCGTGGCACCGGTGCTACAAAGCATGCCGCCCATCGCGCTGTCCGAGGGAAGAGATACTCGACGTGCCGACCCGCATCACCGACGCCGATCCCGCAACCGGCGC
>JAHFPO010000004.1:6217-9120 GCA_023266695.1 Hyphomicrobiales bacterium
CGCCCGACACGATCCCCGCGGACGTGTTGCCGAGGGAGTGACGCGCTCGCCGATCAGTCAGCCGCCGCGCCGAGGCTCTTCGGCGTCACGAACAGCTCGAGCCGGCCGCGCTGCGGCTCCGCGCGTTTCCAGTCGTCGAGGGCAAGATCGATCACGGCGAGGCTCGCGGTCGGCATCTTGCTCCCGAAACGGGCCATCGCCTCCGCCGCGCCGGAGCCGGTGAGGGCGTGGGCGAATTGCTCGAGCCCCGGATTGTGGCCGATGAGGAGGAGCGCGCCCACTGCGGCCGGCGTCGCGCGCACGACCTGCAACAGGGTCTCGGCCGGGGCGGCATAGAGCCGCGGCTCGGTCCGACAGTGGGGCGGCTTTCCGTGGGCCGGGCTCAGGAGTTCCCAGGTCTCCAGCGTGCGCCGCGAGGGCGAGACGAGCGCCAAATCGGGCGTGAGCCCGTTTTCGGCCATGAAGGCGCCGATCGCGGCCGCGGCTTTTCGCCCGCGCGCGCTCAGTGGGCGCGCCTCGTCGGCCATGCCCTCCGGCGGCACGGCCTTGGCATGGCGCATGAGCATCAGCCGGCGCATGACGGACTATCTGGCTGGGGGAGCGGCCCCATGGTTGGGGAGATGGTATCGCTACGCGTCGAAATCACGTTATGCAAAGCCTAGCGCATGATCCGGCGAAGTGGGATCGGTTCACCGATAAGATCATGCGCCAGATGAATAAGTTAGCGCGCGAGCCGCAGATAAGTATACGCAATCTGCGCAAGCTTGATTGCGACGCAAAACCGGTACCCACTTTTGCTGATCGCGCGCTAGCATGGCGATGGAAATGTGAAGTCGATGACAGGCGAAGCCCCCGTAGCCCCCGCAGCCCCCGCTACCTACTATGCCGCGACCGCGGTGGGGCATCGGCCGCGGCCGCGGCTCGTCACCCAGATCGAAGCCACGGTCTGCATCGTCGGCGGCGGCTTCGCCGGCTTGTGGACGGCGCGGGCGCTCGCCCGCCGCGGCTACGACGTAATCGTGCTGGAAGGGCGCCGTATCGCCGGCGAGGCCTCGGGCCGCAACGGCGGATTCGTTGCGGCGGGCTATGCCGAGAGCCTGAACCGCATCATCGACCGGGTCGGCCTCGATCACGCCCGCGCGCTCTATGCGCTCGCGCGCGAGGGCATCGAGCTGGTGCGCGCGGCGATCGCCGAGGGCGTGCCCGGCGTCGATCCGGTGCCCGGACGGCTCAACGTGCTGCGCTACGACGACCCGGAAGGGGTGAAGCGCCAGGCCGGGCTGTTGGCGGAGCATTTCGATCACGATGTGCTGATCTGGCCGACCGAGCGGGTGCGCGAGACGCTCATGACGCGGCGCTACTACCAGGCGCTGCACGACGCCGACGCCTTCTCGATCCACCCCTATAATCTCGCGCTCGCGTTCGCCGACGAGATCGAAAATCTCGGCGGCCGCATCTTCGAGGAGAGCCCGGCGATCGACGCCGATCTCGACGGCTTGCGCAAATGGGTCGCGACCACGAGCGGGCGCGTGCGCGCCTATCAAGTGGTGTTCTGCGGCAGTGCCTTCATCGGCGAAATCTTTCCCGCACTCGCGCGTGCGATATTGCCGGTCTCGACCCATATCGCCGTCACCGCGCCGATCGCGGATCGACTCGCGGAGACCATCCGCTATGGCGGCGGCATCATCGATAACCGCCGCGCCGGAAATTATTACCGCATCGTCGGCGACCGGCTCATGTGGGGCGGACGCATCACCACCCGGACCAAACCGCCGCGCCGATTGAAGCGCATGATGGCGCGCGACATGGCGAGCGTCTATCCGCAGCTCAAGGGCGTGGCGATCGAATATGCCTGGTCGGGGATCATGGGCTATGCGGTCCACCGCATGCCGCAGATCGGCCTGCTGCGCCCGGGGGTGTGGATCGCGAGCGCCTTCGGCGGGCACGGGCTCAATACCACCGCCATCGGAGCCGAGCTCGTCGCCGCCGCCATCGGCGAGCGCGACGACCGCTGGCGCCTGTTCATTCCGTACGGGCTGGTGTGGGCGGGCGGCGGATGGGGGCGCCGGGCGACGCAGATCGTCTATCGGTCGATGCAGATCCGCGACCGCTTCGACGAGACGCATTCGCGCCTTGCCCTGCGCTGGGCGGCGTACCACCGCGCCGCCGCTATCCGATGGGCCGAACAAAAGGCGAAGTGGGCGAAGGCCGCCGCCGAAGCCGCAGTCAGACGGGCCGGGGAGCAGGCGGCGAGGGAAAGAGCCGAGACCGAACGGCGCGTGCGCGCCGCCGCCGAGCTGAGGGCGCGCCTCACGGCGAGGGTCGAGACGGTGGCGCGGCGCGAGAAAGCGACAGCGCAAGGGACGCCAGAGTCGGTGCCCGCCGCCGCCGCTGTTGCGCCCGCCGCGCCGGCCTGGAACGCGGAGCTTGCCGCGCGCGCGATCACCAAAGCCACCATCGCCAGGCAAGTCGCACGCGCACGGCACGCCGCCCGCTCCGCCCTCACGCGTGCGGGCGACGCCATGAAGCGCCATGCCATCGACTTTGCGAAACGGTCGCGCGTCCGCATCGAAAACACCGGTTCACGTCTCGCTAAAAACCTGGCTGCGCAGAGCCGCGTCGCCGCCGAGGCCGTCCGCAAGCAGGCCGCCGTGACGGCCGCAAACCTGAGAACCGCCGCCGCCGAGGCGCTCCGCAAACGGGCCGAGCGGAAAGCGCAAAAGGAGAAGGCCGAGGCCGAACGGCGCGCGCGCGAGGCCGAAGCGGCGAAAGCCGCGCCCGCCGAGGTCGCCGCCGCACCCCTTCCCGAGGCGGCAGGCGTCGAATTGAAGGAGACGGTCACCGCGGCGAAGCCGCCGGCGCCGGAGGCATCGGGGGAGCGCAAGAAAAAGAAAAAGGGAAAG
>JAHFPO010000004.1:9220-31836 GCA_023266695.1 Hyphomicrobiales bacterium
ACTCACATACAGAGCATGGCCAACGCGGTGGCTCAGACCATTCCTGAGCATCCGTGCGCGATTGTTGTTGATCGCCGCCATCGCCATCGTGCCCCTGATCGCGGAGCGCGTTCGCGGTCTTGAAGTCGGCCGCAACGATCGTTTGAGGATGGCCGGTCTTCAGACGCTCGGTCTTGCGCAGAGCGGCGCCGACGCCCAGGAACAAATCTTGAATTCCGCCCGGGCTATTATACAGATCGCCGCTTCCGACCCGGCCGTTTTGAGCGCGCCGAGCGCGGCGTGCAATCGCCGGCTCGCGGAGATCGACGAGGTTACCGAATGGACCAATCGATTCTCGGTGGTGACACCCAATGGCCGAATCATTTGTTCGAGCCTTCCGGAAGCCATCGGTCTCGACGTTTCCGATCGTAGCCACTTCAAGGAGGCGCTCGCCAATCGCTCGTTCGCGGTGAGCGATATTCTCATCAGCCGCGTGACCGGCCGCCCCTTCATCGCCGTGGCATCCCCCCGGCTGGCGAGCGACGGTTCGGTCGAGGCGCTCATCGTCGCCCTCCTCGATCTGCAGTGGATCGACCGCGTGCTGGCGAGATCGCTGCAGCGGTCGAATGCATCGGCCTTCATTGTCGACGGTGCGGGTACTGTGATTGCGCGGCATGCCGATGCCGAAAAGTTGGTGACTCGGAACTTAGGCGATCATCCGTTGATCCGCGAAGTGTTGAGCCGTCCATCGGGGATTTTGAGCGCGGCGAGTCTCGACGGCGAGCGGCGCATCTACGGTTTCACCAGCCTTGAGGGAACCAACGCTCGTCTTGTCGTCGGCTTCAACGAGAGTGAAATCCTCAGCAACATCAATCGCCAGGTTGTGATCGCGTTGAGCGTCCTCGCCACGGTGACCGTGGCCGTTCTGCTCGCGGCCTGGTTCGGGGGCGAATGGATGATCGTGAGGCCGGTCCGCGCCCTTGCCGACAAAGCGGTCCGCTTTGGTCGCGGCGAATTCGCTGTCGACCCAACCGCGATCAATACCCCCGCCGAGTTCGTCCCGCTGGATCGGGCCCTGGACAATATGGCGAAACAACTTGCCATGTGGGAACAAGAACTGAGAAAGGCGAACAAGCGGCTCGACCGCCTCGCCATGGTCGATGAATTGACCAAGCTCGGCAATCGGCGCTGGTTCGATGTGAAGCTTCATGACGAATGGCATGCCTGCGCCGCCCACCGCGCGCCGGTCGCCTTGGTCCTCATCGACGTCGATCACTTCAAACGATTCAACGATCGCTATGGACACCTGGAAGGCGACGCCTGCCTGCAGGCCATCGCCCATACGATCGCCTCGGTGGCGTCCCGGTCGACCGACGCCGCGGCGCGATATGGCGGCGAGGAATTCGCCGTGCTGCTGCCGGGGTCCGAGATGGAAGCCGCCTTCACGATGGCCGAAAACATGCGCATGGCGGTCGAGAAGCTTGCGATTGATCACGCCGACAGCTCCCACCAATGCGTGACCATCAGCATCGGCGTCGCCTCGATGCCCGCGGACGACCGGGTCGAACCGCAGCAATTGGTCGAGGCTGCCGACGCGGCTCTCTATAGAGCCAAGCGGCGCGGGCGCAACGTGACGGAAATCCACGCGCTGACGTCTGTATCGCTCGCCGGCTAGTGGCCCGACTCCGACGGTGGTCCGTACCCGGACCGTCGGCCCGGACCACTAGCACGAGCGGCGGACGTCGGAGCGGCCCCGGGCCGAATTCGTATCCCGCAGGAAACCGGAACGAGACACCCGGCAGAACTTGCCGGCGGAACCGATTCCTGCCGGGCGCGGCCTCCGTGCCGATCGAAATAATACAGCATAATCAACCAGTTGATCCGTGGCACGGCGCTTGCTAGCAACGCGGTGGGCGGCAGCGTGCGCATTCGTACGGGCGGTCGCCGACGGAGGGTGTGATGGGTATTTTCGGAGCATTGACCACGGCCGTGGGCGGCCTCAGGGCACAGGCCTACGCGCTCGAGAACATCTCGGGCAACATCGCCAATTCGCAGACGACGGGCTTCAAGCGCGTCGATACCAGCTTCGCCGATCTGGTGCCGGATTCTTCTCCCAAGCACCAGTTTTCGGGCGGCGTGAATGCTTTTTCACGCGGCACCAACACCGTGCAGGGCGACATCCAGAACGCCACCGTCGACACCTACATGGCGATCAACGGCGACGGCTATTTCGTGGTGCAGAAGCCTTCGGGCTTCCCCGATGGCTCCCCGGTCTTCTCGGGGACCGATCTCTACACCCGCCGCGGCGACTTCGAGCTCGACAAGAACGGCTTTCTGGTCAACGGCACCGGCTACTATCTGAAGGCGCTCCAGGTCGACGCCACCACCGGCAACCTCGTCGGCGACGTGCCGTCGGTGCTGCAGTTCTCCAACGACTTCCTGCCGGCCCAGGCGACGACGCTCGTCACTTACCGCGCCAATCTGGCGAGCTATCCGCGCACCGCGGCTTCCGATCCCGATGTGCCGAACAGCGAACTGCTCGATGCGTCCGCGTTCTCGGTCGATCCCACGGTCGCCGGCACCGGCACGGTGGTGGCGAACGATCTACCGATTTTCCTCGACCAGTCGCTGGCGGGCGGTGCGATCACGGCCTTCGATTCACAAGGCCAGTCCGTGAACGTCCAGTTGCGCTGGGCCAAGACCGATTCCTTCAACAACGGCGGCACCGACACTTGGGAGCTGTTCTATCAGACGGATTCGAGCGCGACCGGAGCGCAGGTCGCCTGGGTGAATGCCGGCCAGTCGTACGCATTCGACACCAGCGGCCAGATGAATCCGTCGGTACCGACGGTGACGCTCACCGGCCTCACGGTGAACGGAGTGACGGTCGGCGACGTCACGGTCTCGCACGGCGCCACCGGACTCACCCAGTTCGCGGACGCGAACGGCGTCGTCCAGGTCAACAGTCTGAGCCAGAACGGTCTTCCTGCAGGCTCGCTGCAAAACATTTCGGTCAACGATAAAGGCCGCATCACTGCCAGCTATTCGAACGGCCGCACCATCGATATCGCCGAGATCCCGCTCGCCAGCTTCAACGGCGATAATTCATTGAAGCGCGTCGACGGCGGTGCGTTCGAGGCGACTTCCGATTCGGGTCTGGCGCTGTTCGGCGTTACAAGCAAGATCATCGGCAGGTCGCTCGAGGGCTCCAACACCGACATCGCCGACGAATTCACCAAGCTCATCGTCACGCAGCAGGCCTATTCCGCCAATACCAAAATCGTGACCACCAGCGATCAGATGCTGCAAGAAACGCTGAACATGATCCGGTGATCGTGAACGGTCGCAAGCGGGCGGTTTGAGGAGAGCGACCCATGGGCCTCACGCAGGCAATCTCGTCGGCGCTCTCCGGCCTGCGCGTGACGCAGGCCGGCCTCGGCATCGTCGCCGACAACGTCGCGAACGCCGATACCGTCGGCTACAGCCGCAAGAAAGTGCTGCAGTCCGCGGCGGAAGCGAACGGCAGCGGCGTGCGGCTGGTGGGCATCGGCCGCGAGCTCGACGTCTTCATCCAGCGCCAATTACGCAGCGAACTCGCGGGCGCCAATTACGCCGGCGTGCAGGCGGATTATTACTCCCGCATTGATCAAATCTATGGCCAGCCGGGAAGCCAGAGCGCCCTCGATACCCTGTTCAACAATTTCACCAATTCGGTGCAGGCCCTCGCCACCAGCCCGGATTCGATCGCGGCCCGAACCCAGGCCCTCAATCAGGGCCAGGTGATCACCCAGCAGCTCAACGCCATGTCCGCGGACATTCAGGCTTTGCGCAGCCAGGCAGAAACCGCGATCGGCGGCGGCATCGAGCGCGTGAATGCAATCCTGCGGAGCATCGAGGAGATCTCGACCCAGATTCAATCTTCCCACGGGCAAGGGATCGGGGCGGCGGGGCTTCTCGACGAGCGCGACCGTCTTATCGGCGAGCTTTCCGGCCTCCTTGACATCCGAGTCGTATCGCTGACGAACGACCAGATTTCCATTTTCACCAACTCGGGGGTGAGCCTGTTCGACTACAAGGCCTCGCGCCTGAGCTTCGACACGCGGGATGTGCTCGATGCGCAGTCGCTGTGGAGCGCGGACCCCGCCGTGCGCGCGGTCGGCTCCATCAAGCTCGTCAGCCCGAACGGCAACCAGACCGATCTTATCGCCAACCAATCGATCCGTTCCGGCTCGATCGCCGCCTATGTCGAATTGCGCGACAAGATTCTGGTCGAGGCGCAAGCCCAGCTCGATGAAATCGCGAGCGCGCTCGCGCGCTCGCTTTCGGACCGCGCCGTTAACGGTACGGCGGTCACGTCCGGCGCGCAGGCGGGTTTCGATCTCGACCTTGCCGATCTCAAGAACGGGAACTCGATTTCCCTCGCCTATACGGACGGAACCGGTTCGCACAAAGTCACGATTATCCGTGTCGATGACGCCGGCGCATTGCCGCTCGACAATTCCGCGACCCCTGATGCGGGCGACGAGGTCGTCGGCATCGACTTTTCGGGCGGCTTTGCCGCGGTGGTGACCCAGCTCAATGCCGCGCTCGGGCCGGCAGGCTTGAGCTTCAGCAATCCGTCCGGAACGACGCTGCGCGTGCTCGACGACGGCGCGCCGGATCTCGTCGATGTCGATGGTTTCGACGCGACGGTCACAACCGATACGTTCAATTCGGGCGACCCGACGCTGCCTTTCTTCGTCGATGGAGGAACCGGCAGCCTCTATACCAATTTCCTCACCGCCAACGGCTCGCAGAAACTGGGCTTCTCCGCGCGCATCGCGGTGAATTCGGCGCTGATTGCCGATCCCTCGAAGCTCATCGTCTATTCTTCGAGCCCGCCGACGACCGCGGGCGACTCGACCCGGCCCGATTTTATCTCGCAGCGCCTCACCGCCGCGACCCGCTTATTCGCGCCCGCTGCCGGGATCGGCGACAACAACACGCCCTATTCCGGCACGCTCATCGATTTCATGCGCCAGGTCATCACCAAGCAGGGCGCAGCGGCCGAAAACGCCGATCGGCTCAAGGAAGGGCAAGAGATCGTCGTCACCGCGCTGCAGACCCGCTTTGACGAAAGCTCGGGCGTCAATATCGACTCCGAGATGGCGCATTTGCTCACGCTGCAGACCGCCTATGGGGCGAACGCCCGCGTGCTCACCGCGATCAAGGAAATGTTCGACGCGCTCATGAGGATATGAGGCGGCCATGAATGTGATCTATGGTTTTGGCAGCCGTTCGACGGCCACGGCCGATTTGCTGATCCGGATGCGGGCGCAGCTTGACGAACTGCAGAGCCAGCTTACCACCGGTAAAAAATCCCAGACCTATGGCGGCCTCGGGCTTTCCCGCGGTGCCGACCTCGACATGCATGCGCGACTTTCGCGCATCGATGTCTACCAGGACACGATCTTCAACGTCGATTTGCGCGTCAAGGTCATGAACACCGCGCTCGATCGTCTGCGTGCGATCGGTCGGGAGACGCGCGGCAGTACGGTGTCGTCGCTCAACTACGAATTGGTTAGCGGCGGCCGGACCGGCGCACAGCAGCGGGCACAAGGCGGGTTCGACGAGGCGCTGAGCCTGCTTAACGAGAAAGCAGGCGACCGTTTTCTGTTCTCCGGGCGCGCGACCGATCGTCCGGCAACCGAGACCTCCGACCACATCCTCAACGGCAACGGCGCGGCCGCGGGCCTGAAGCAAGTGATGTCCGAACGGCTGCAAGCCGACCAGGGCGCCGACGGCCGCGGCCGGCTCGACGCGCCCACGGCCGCGTTGGGCATCGTCACCCTCGCCGAGGACGGCGTCCATCCCTTCGGCTTCAAGCTCGCCGCAGCAACTACCGATTTCTCCGCCACCGTCACCGGGCCAGCGGGCGCTCCGCCTTCGCTCTCGATCGACCTCGGCGGAAGCAATCCGCCCGAAGGCGGCAAGGTCAATATTCAGCTCAATCTGCCCGACGGCACCGCGAGCTCGATCGATCTTGTGGCGACGAGCACGGTTCCCCCGCCGGCGGGCAGTTTCGCCATCGGGGCGAATGCCGACATCACCGCGCAGAATCTGGCCGCGGCGATCGACGCCGAGATCCAGCGTCTGGCCAGGACCGACCTTGCGGCCGCCTCGGCGATGCAGGCCTCCGACGATTTCTTCGCCATCGACGCCGGCCAGCCGCCCCAGCGCGTCGACGGGCCGCCGTTCGACAGCGCGACCGCTTTACGCGATGCGACCGCGACCGACACCGTACGCTGGTACTCGGGCGACGATGCCACCGACGAGGCCCGCTCGACCGCGGTCGCGCGCGTCGACGAGAGCATCACGGTCGCTTACGGCGCGCGCGCCAACGAGGTGGCGTTGCGTTCGGTGGTCCAGAACAACGCCACTTTCGCCGCGATGACCTTCTCGCCGACCGATGCGGACGCGCGCGATCGTTATTTCGCGCTGGCCCAACGGGTCGGTGCTGCGCTCGACGCGCCTCCGGGCGTCCAGAAGATCGAGGCGATCCAGACCGAGATCGCCGGCGCCAATCTCGCCGCCGGAGCGGCGAAGCAGCGGCTCGTCGAAAAGAAGCCGATCCTTCAGGGCATCATCGACGACATCGAAAATATCTCGCCGGAGGAAATCGGCACGAAGCTGTTGGCGCTCAATACCCGCCTGCAGGCGAGCCTGCAGATAACGGCGCTGCTGTCGCGCTTGTCGCTCGTCAACTTCATCTGAGCGGCGCCCCGGGCGGGCGGGATCGGACGCGCGGAACATCCGGCGTCAGCCGCATTTGCGGGTCGCACCGGCAACAAGGATCAGGCTGAGCGGGAGCGGAAACGCGAGGTTCAGGCCGCCTTGGCGCGCAGGCCAGCGGCGAGCTTGCGATTGATGTTGATGAGCACGCCGAGACGCTCGGTCGCGGGCTCGGTCGATGTCTCGATGCTCATCGAGTGCTTCAGCACGAAGACGGCGAGATTGGCGACATTCTGCTTGATCTCGCGCGGAAGCGGATTCTCGGGCCGTCCGATCGCGTCGGCGAACACCAGCCAGAGCCGGCGATTGTAGCGGATCGCGGACTCGATCCCATCGTCCGCCGTCACGTCTCCATCCTTGACCGCCTGGAGCTTGGCGGCCGCGCGCAGGAGGAGCTGGGCCTCCAGCTCACGCGGATTCCCCGTCGCCAACGCGGTCTTAGCGTAGACCTTGGCTGCCTTGTGCATGTTCGAACAGTTTCTTTTCGTACTCGATGAGACGCTGGGTCTCCTTCAAGGCTTTGTAAAGCATGCCGGTTAATATGTGATTATTGATGCGATCGAGATATTCCGCCGTGCTGGGCGCCGCCGCCAGCACCTCCTTGACCAGCCGAAAATAGGTTTCGTGGTGCTGCGCCGGGTCGTACGCCAGATACATCAGCTGCACCAACAAATAGATCTTCTTGCACGGGGTGTCGGCCGCATCGACCGTAAGGATGTCCTTCTCGCGCAGGATGGGAGCCTCGCCCTCGATCACCAGCCGGGTGCGCTGGTCGTCGTTGGTGACGACGCTGTCGCCGATGATGATGCGTTCGCCGGGTTTCAGCTCGACCTTGAGGCCCATCGGAGCGTCCTCCGCCGCCAGCGAATCGCGGCATCATATCGACCCAGAGCGCCATGAAAAAACGGCGGGGCCATGGCCCCGCCGTCCATAAGAGCGTGGTGATGGGTATTATAAGCCCAGCACGCGCAGGACGTTCTGGTCCGCCTGGGCGGCGAGCGAGAGCGCGGTCGTGGACAGCGACTGGCGCGTCTGCAGCGCGAGGAGGTTGGCGCCTTCCTCGTTTTGGTCGGAGACCACCAAGCCGTCCGCGGCCGACTTCAAGGTATTGATGATCGACTTCGTGAATTCCTCACGAGCCTGAACCAGCGACACGTTGGAGGCGAAGACGTTTGCTTGCGACCGCAACGTCGCCAGCGCGGTAATCAGAGTAGTGAGCTTGTCTTGGATGTCCTTGTCGGTCTGCCATGTGTTCGTCGAGACCGTGAGGCCGAGACCTGCGGCATCGTCCGTCACGCCCGAGATCGAAATCTGCGAGGTCGATGTCTCGTTGAACGAAACCTTCAGGCTGCCGCCCTTGAGCAGATTGACGCCATTGAAGGCCGCGTCGTTGGCGAGCTGGTCGATTTGGGTAAGCGTCGCATCGAACTGCGCTGCGAGCGAAGATCGGGTCGCGTTCAACGTACCGGCGGCCGTCGTGGCGTTGCTGAAGCCGAACTTCGCCTTGTCGGACGTGCTCGCCGTGCCGCCGAACACGATCGTGTTGGTTCCCGTCGCCTCGAGCTTGATGCTGCCGTTCGCCGTCAGCGACGCTTTCACGGCGAGACCGGCCGTGTTGTTGACGCCGTCGAGGAACTGCTGAACCGTGACCGAACCAGTCGAGGTGATCGTTGCCGTGGTGGTTCCGTCGGCAATCGTGAACGTGGTGCCGGAGGACACGGTGAACGAGGTCGCGGCGGTGAGGTTCGCCACGGTGCCCGTCCTGTTCGCCGTCGTTCCCACGCTCGCGAGAGCCGAGTTGGCTACCGACTGCGCGCTGGAGACGAGGTTGGTGAGCGCCGTGAGGCTGGTGTCGGCGGATTCAAGGATCTTGAAGGCATTGCTGATGCCGTCAAGCACGATGTTCAGATCATCGGCGCGGTTGTTGAGAGTGAGCGCCGTGAAGAATTTTGTCGGGCTGTCGAGCGCGGTATTGACCCTCTTGCCCGTCGCAAGTCGGGTTTGCGTGCTCGTCATGAGATCCGTGATCTGCTGGAGAACAAGCAGGTTAGAACGAACCCCAGCCGAGAGGAGGATTTCAGACATGGATCATGTCCCTTCCTAGGAGTTACACGTTACTGCGGACCGCCGTTCTGGGGTCGCGGAGGTTGTCGCACGCCAACCCTAACGGCTCGTTACCCTGGTCCGGGTCCGGACCGGGGTTCGGGCAGAGCCTTTGCGGCGGCGGGAAATGAAAAAGTAGTAAACGGCGGCGAGGCGCGGCAATCTCTTGTTAAGGTCCTTCAGCTCGAGCGGCTGACAATGACCGGGCGGCTCGCCGGCCGCGCGCCGGCGCGCCCGTCGGCGCTGTAGCGCTTGGGGGCGGCGCGGCGGGTGGCTTCCTCGGCGGCGCCGCGCACCACGCTTTCGGCCACCGACTGGGCGGTGGCGACCACCTTCAGATTGAGGGCGAGGATGTCGCGGAAGGCCGCGTGCGCCCGCCGGAGCTCGTCGATCAGGCTCGGCACGGTCCGGCTGATATAGGGCGCGTTGGCCTTGAGAATCTCGATCTCGCGCAGGTAGTGGGCGGCAAGCTCGGTCTTCTCGGGCGTCAATTGGGTGGCGGCGGCGATCTTGCCGGCCTTGACCAGGCGGGTCTCGTCCTCGAACACCTTGACCAGCGCCACCATCGAGTCGCCGATGCGGGCGAGGAGCGATTCCGCCTCGTCCCGGCTGGTGATCTCACGGGGGGTCTTCAGGGCGGTGGTCATTGGCTGTTCTCCTGCAAGGCGATGAGTTGGCGGTGCACCTGGTCGGCGAGGCCGACGCCGCCGTTGGCGGCGATGGTCTTGGCATATTGGTCGGTCAGGAACGAACGCCAGGTTCCCGTGCCCGCGCCGGCCCCCATCGGGCCTTCTTCCGCGAGGCCGGCGAACATCTCTTCCAACATATTGCTTAAGAAAACCGCCTCGAACTCCTGCGCCACCGCTTTTTTGCGATCGGCGCCGAAGATGCGCGATGTAGCGAGTTGGGCGGCGGCCGGCATGCGCGCGGCCGCGAGAGGGGAGGCGACGGGCGCGACCATCACATCACCTCGATTTCGGCCTGGATCGCGCCCGAGGCCTTGATCGCCTGCAGGATCGAGATGAGGTCGCGCGGGCTGACGCCGAGGGCGTTCAAACCGTCGACCAGCTCCTTGAGCGAGATGCCTTCGTTGACGAGGCCGAGCCTGCGGCCGTCCTCCTGCACGGTGACGCGCGTGCGCGGCACGGTGCGGGTCTGGCCGCGCGAGAACGGCGCCGGCTGACTCACCGTCGGAGATTCGGAGATGCTGACGGTGAGATTGCCCTGGGCGACGGCGACGGTGGAAACGCGCACGTCGCGTCCCATCACGATGATGCCGGAGCGCTCGTCGATCACGACCTTGGCGGGCTGGTCGGGCTCGACCTGCAGGGGCTCGATCTCGGTGAGAAGGGCCACGATGTTGCCGTGGTACTTGGGCGGCACCGAGAGGGTGATGGTGGCGCGGTCGATCGGCTCGGCCGCCGCCGCGCCGATGAAATCGTTGATCGCGCCGGCGATGCGCTTGGCGGTGGTGAGGTCGGGATTGCGGAGCGCGAGCCGGAGCGAGGTCATGCGGTTGAGCGCGAAATCGATCTCGCGCTCGACCACGGCGCCGTTCGAGATGCGCCCGACGGTGGGCACGCCGCGGATGATCTTGGCGGCATCGCCCTCGGCCTGGAAGCCGGCAACCGCCACCGTTCCTTGCCCGACCGCATAGACATTGCCGTCGGCGCCTAGAAGCGGCGTGACCAGGAGGGTGCCCCCCTGCAGGCTCTTGGCGTCGCCGAGCGCCGACACCACCACGTCGATGCGGGTGCCCTGGGTCGAGAACGCCGGCAGGTTCGCCGTCACCATGACGGCGGCGACGTTGCCGGTGCGGAGCTGCGCGCCGCGGATATTGACGCCGAGGCGCTCCAGCATCGCCTGCAGGCTCTGCTTGGTGAAGGGTGAGTTGTTGAGCCCGTCGCCGGTGTTGTTGAGGCCGACGACCAGGCCGTAGCCGATCAACTGGTTGTCGCGGATGCCTTCGATATCCGTGAGGTCCTTGATGCGCGAGCCCGCCAGGGCCGCGCCCGGATCGACGGCAAGGGCGGTGATGAGCGCCGCGACGGCAAGGATGAGAGACTTGATGGGCATCGACATGGCTCCCCAGCTGGTCGATGGTCGGATGTGACCGCTGATAGCCATGCCAGCGGCGTGCCAACCGCCAAAAATTTCAAGTGATTGAAATATATAGGTATTTTTTGCGCCAATGGTCCCGGCAGGAGGGTCATCGGTGCCCACCGGGCAAGAACTGCCGGGCTGTTTACCGGTCATTAACCATAAGTACGGAGTTTCACTCAGAATTGCTGCGATTTGCTCGCGGCATCGGGGGCTGACATGCGCATTCTTCCCGCCGTGCAGAATGGAGTGACGGCAGCCAGAGGAACCCGGCGCGCCAGCGGCGCCACGGGGTTTACCCTCGACGGGACGGCATCGCCGGAGACGGCCGCCGCCGCCGGGGCGGCTCTCGGCATCCACAGCCTGGATGCGCTGATGGCGCTCCAGGGCATGGAGGACGCGAGCGAGCGCCGCCGCCGCTTTTCGCGCCGCGGCAACACGGCGCTCGATCTCCTCGACACCCTCAAGGTCGAAATCCTGGAAGGCCGCATCGGCCTCGAGACCCTGCGAAGGCTCGAAGTGACGCTCAAGGGCTTGGTCGAGCGCTCGGGCGAGCCGGGGCTCGACGAGGTGCTGGACGCGATCGGGCTGAGGGTCGCGGTCGAGCTCGCCAAACGCACCGCAGCGGCCGCGCCGGCGGCGTAATTAAGGCGCCCGGTGGGCAGCCGGCGGACGGCTGGCTCAGGCCCCAGGCGACAAAAAATTTCGTGAAATCTGGATGACGTTGTTCGCTGTTGTCGACGGCGATCGGGATCGCTATAAGCCCGCGCCACAGGGTCTGTCTGTGGAGCGGGGGCGTAGCGGATGGGTTGGTTGTCCGAGTTGACGGTGCGGGAATATCGGCCGTCCGATGAAGAACCCTTCATGAACGAGCGCCAGCGGGAATATTTCCGCCACAAGCTCCTGGGCTGGAAGGAAGACATCCTGCGCGAAGCGCGCGAGACACTCCTGTATCTGCAAAACGAAAACGCAAACCATCCCGATCTCACCGACCGCGCCTCCTCGGAGACCGATCGCGCCATCGAGCTGCGCGCTCGCGACCGCCAGCGCAAATTGATCGCCAAGATCGACGCCGCCCTCGGCCGCATCGAGGAGGGCACCTACGGCTTCTGCGAGGAGACCGGCGAGCCGATCTCGATCAGGCGGCTGGAGGCGCGCCCGATCGCGACCTTGTCGGTCGATGCGCAAGAGCGGCACGAGCGGCGCGAGCGGATTTATCGCGACGAGTGATCGCCGCAGCGGTTCCCATCATGTGCTGGCTCGATCCGGACATCCATCGCTTGGCTTGAAAAAGGAGCGCGGCCCCCGCGGGGAGAGCGGGAGCCGCGCGAGCGCCGTCCCGGGGAGCGGGAACGGCCGGGTCACGCGGGCCGGGTCACGAGATGGCCCGCGCGCAAGCGCTACCAAGGCAGGATCACGTCGAGGACTTGCTGTCCGTAGCGCGGCTGCTGGACGTCGGTGATCTGGCCGCGGCCGCCGTAGGCGATGCGGGCCTGGGCGATCTTGGAGGACTCCAGCGTATTGTCGGACTCGATGTCCTCGGGCCGCACGATGCCGCCCACCACCAGTTCGCGGATTTCGTAATTGACCCGGATCTCCTGCTTGCCTTCGATCACCAGGTTGCCGTTCACCAGCACCTGGGTGACGACCGCGGCGACGTTGGTCTTCAACGCCTCGGAGCGGTTGACCGAGCCCTTGCCGTCGCTCGAGGACGAGGAGTCGGCGGTGATCAGGCGGCCGGGGACCCCGGTCTTGGCGACCGGAAACTTCTTCCAGCCGAACATGCTGTCGGCGCCGATATCTTCCTTGCTTTCGCGGCTGCGCTTGGTCTCGTTGTCGATCGCCGCCTTGTCGGTGATGTTCACCTTGACGGTGAGAATGTCGCCGACCTGGTGGGCGCGCTGATCCTTGAAGAAGGCGCGCGAGCCGTTGCGCCACAGCGAATTTGGGCTGTAGGCGACCGGTATCGGCTCCGGCATCGGCATGTTCACCGGTTTGTAGCCGGGCTGGGTGGTCGGATTGTCGATGGCGGAGAGCCGCGGCTGTTCGCCGAGGTTCTTGACGCGGTCGACGGCGCTGCAGCCGGCGATGAGGAACGCGGCGAGCGTGACCGCGACGATACGGGAAGCGCGGGGGTGAGTATGCATCGCAACCTCTTACGAAACGGAATGGACGGGAGGGATCGCTTTCATTTCACCGCGCCGGTCGCCTCGGCGCTCGCGGTCCGGCTATGGGCGCGGCCGACGACGACCAGCCCCGGCCCTTCCACGGTCGCCTGCACCACGCGCTTCGATTGCGGATTGAGCACCGGCACGAGATCGCCCTCGCCGCCGGAGGCGAGCGCCTTGCCGTGCACGGTGAGCACGATGCCCGGCACCTCGAACCGGATCGTCACGGTGTCGTTGCGCACCACGACATCCGGCTTCATCAGATCGACCGGCCGGAGCGTCTGGCCGGCGCGGAGGGCGCGGCGGGCGGCCTGGCCGATCACCGCCTGCGGCCGTCCGATCACGTCGGGGCTCACCTCGGCGCGCGGCTTGCGCTCGAGCAGGATGTCGCTTTCGCGCACGGTCTCGCCGCGGTTGAGGGCGCGCGCGAGCGTCACCACCTCGGCGGTATTCACGAGCGCGCCGGAGACGCGCGCCGGTTTGCGGCGGAGCGTGGAGCTGCCCTGAACCTCGATCACCGCGCCGAAGCGCTGCGTGCGCGCATCGAACTCGAACTGGGCGATGCGGGGCGCATCCGTCGCCGTCGGCTCGATCTGGAGCGGACGCACATCGCGGTCGAAGATGACGGAGATGTCCTTGGCGGAGGCGAGCCCGAGCTGACGCACCGCCGTCTCGGCGATCGCCCGCTCGATCTCGGCGAGCGCGATCACGCGGCTCGCCCGGATGATCACGACCTCGCTGAGGCCGCGGGTGTCGAGCACGACGATCCCGTTCAGGCGCGCCACTTCGAGCACGCGGTGGGTCTGGATAGTGCCGGTCGAGCCGAGGTCGGGCGCATGGAACGCCGGAATCGAGGCGGCGGGGCCGGCGTTTTCGATCAGATCGCCGATCCGCACGAACTCGGAAGTGATGCCCGCCTCGGCCTTCATCGCCGGCACGGCGGAAGAAGGACCCGCCAGCGCCGCCCCGGCGGCGAGCGGAGCGAGGAGGGCGAGGAGGGCGAGGATTGGAAGTTTCGGTTTCATCGCTCGGTCTCCCCTCAGCGCATCATCTGCGCGGTCGCTTGCAGCATCTCGTCCGCCGCGGTCACGACCTTGGAATTCATCGAATAGGCGCGCTGGGCCGCGATCAGATCGGAAATCTCGGTCACCGCATTGACGTTCGCCTGTTCGAGCTGGGTCTGGAGCAAGGTGCCCATGCCCTCCGAGCCCGGATTGCCGAGTTGCGGCGGGCCGCTCGATGCGGTTTCGAGAAAGAGATTGTCGCCGATCGCCTCGAGGCCGGATTTGTTGATGAAGCGCGCGAGCTGGATCTGGCCGACCACGGTCTGCGTGGTCTGGCCGGGAACCCGCACCGATACCTCGCCCTGCTGGTTGATGGTGATGCCGGTGCCGTTCTGCGGAAAGGTGATCGCCGGATCCACCAGAAAGCCTTCGGGCGTGACCAGGCGGCCGTCGGCATCGAGCTCGAAGGAGCCGGCGCGGCTGTAGGCGGTGCGATTGTCGGGCAGTTGCACGCGGAAGAAACCCTCGCCGCGGATGGCGACATCGAGCTCCTTCTCGGTGGGCAACAGATTGCCCTGGCTCATGATGCGCGGCGTGCCGACGACCTTGACGCCGGCGCCGATGTCGAGCCCGATCGGCAGGCGGGTGCCCTGGCTGGATGTGGTCGAGCCCGCCCGGCGCAGGTTCTGGTACATGAGATCCTGGAATTCGGCGCGCTGGCGCTTGAATCCCGTGGTCCGCATGTTGGCGATGTTGTTGGAGATGACCTCGACGTTGAGTTCCTGGGCCATCATCCCGGTGGCGGCCGTATAAAGCGCGCGCATGGCTATCTCCCCTTGTCCTCAATCATCCATCACGCCGGAACTTCGGCGAGCTTGTTGATCGCATTGCCACGCAACTCGTCGGTCCGGCTCATCAGGTTCGCGAGCATGGAGTAGGCCCGCGTGACCTCGATCATTCGTCCGATCTCCAGGATCGGACGCACGTTCGACTTCTCGATCGTTCCCTGGACGAGACCTGTGCGCACCTCCACCGGCAGCGGTTGAGCGTTCGCCGCGAACAGAGCACCGCCCTCCTTCGAGAGCTGCTGGTCGGATTCGAAGCGCACCATTCTGATCCGCCCGCGATCCCCGCCCTTGGCCGAGACGGTGCCGTCGCGGGCGATCGAAATATCGGTGTCGTTCGGATCCAGCACGATCGGACCGCCCTCTCCCAACACCCGATAGCCATCGGAGGTGACGATCTCGCCGGTGGCATTGCGTGATAGCGCGCCGTTGCGGGTGTAGCGCTCGCCGCGCGGCGTCTCGACGACGAGGAATCCGTCGCCGTCGATCGCGACGTCGAGCTGATTACCGGTGCGCTCGAGCGCGCCTTGCGCGAAATCGGTACGCGTCGCCCGGTCGAGCACGAAGGCGACCCGTTGGTCCGGCGCGGGGAAGTCGTTCTCCCGCGCGCTCGTCGCGAGATACTGCTCGAACAGAAGAGTCTCGCGCTTGAACCCGGTGGTGCCGAGGTTGGCGACGTTGTTGGCGATGATGTCGAGCTCGCGGCGCAGGGCGGCCTGGCGCGAGAGTCCGACCAGAAGCGCGTTCTCCATGGTCTTGCTCCCCTTGGGCCCAAAGCTCCCCAGCTCGGCCCGGAGCACGCAGGGCAGGAGCCGTGCCAAGTCACATATTCAAGTGATTTCAATATGTTAAGAGGAAGCCGAGGGCGGCAGGATCGGCCGCGGCGGCAGCAACGACCCGGCAAAAATTGCCGCCGTCAAGCATTCGTTAACCATGGTTCCCTAGCGTTTGCTCGGATTCGAATGCGGGGAGCACTCGGGCGACTAAGGATCCGCCCGCTTCCCGCGTACTGCAAACTCGCCGCGGGAAGGTCGTGGAATCATGGCAAGCAAGGTCACTACGGCTCCGGCCGATCTCGACGAGACCGACGATGGGGCGGCAGCGAAGCCACAGAACCCGTCGTTCCTCGCCGGACTGATCGGCCGTTTCAAGAGCCTCAGCCGCAAGCAGCTCCTCTTCCTCGCCGGCGGGCTCCTGCTCGTGATTCTCCTCGCCGGCGGCGCCCTCTATTATTTCGGCGGCAAGGGCGGGCCGGCGCCCCCGAAGGGCGTGTTCCACGACCTCCCCGAGATGGTCGTGAACCTCTCCGCCACCACCGAGCGTCCGCAATATCTGCGCGTGAAGATCACGCTCGAAGTCGCCGATTCCGCCGTGATCGAGACCTTGAAACCGGTGATGCCGCGGGTGCTCGACACCTTCCAGGTGCATCTGCGCGAGCTGCGCGCGGTCGATCTCGAGGGCTCGGCCGGACTGTTCCGGTTGCGCGAGGAGCTGACGCGGCGCGTCAATCGCGCGATCGCGCCCGCCCGCATCCGGGCGGTGCTGTTCAAGGAAATTGTGGTGCAGTGACGGAGCCCGCGATGGCGGATAAGGACAAGGGCGAGCACGACACGCTGACCGCCGAGCGGCGAGCCAAGGCGGACGCCAAGGTCGAAGCCGGAGCGGCCGGCAAGCCGGCGACCGGCGACGACGCCATGGCGGCCCAATGGGAGGCCATGGTCGAGGATTCCGGCGAATACGCGAAAGTGGAAAAGGCCGGCGCCGAGCGCGTGCTCAATCAGGACGAGATCGACAGTCTCCTGGGCTTCAGCCTCCAGGATCTGTCGCTTGCCGACCATTCCGGCATCCGCGCCATCATCGATTCGGCGATGGTGTCGTACGAACGCCTGCCGATGCTCGAGATCGTGTTCGACCGGCTGGTCCGTTTGATGACGACGAGCCTGCGCAATTTCACCTCCGACAACGTGGAAGTCTCGCTCGACCGCATCACTTCGGTGCGGTTCGGCGAATATCTCAACTCGATTCCGCTGCCCGCCATCCTCGCCGTCTTCAAGGCCGAGCAATGGGACAATTTCGGCCTGTTCACCGTCGACTCGAATCTCATCTACGCGATGATCGACGTGCTCTTGGGCGGCCGGCGCGGCCAGACCATGATGCGCGTGGACGGGCGGCCCTACACCACCATCGAAACCGGCCTGGTGAAGCGGATGATCGAAGTCGTGCTCGCCGACGCCGAGCAGGCCTTCCGTCCGATTTCGCCGGTCAGGTTCAACATCGACCGGCTGGAGACCAATCCGCGCTTCGCCGCCATCTCGAGGCCGACCAACGCCGCCATCCTGGTGCGGTTCCGAATCGACATGGAGGATCGCGGCGGCATCATCGAGATGCTGTTGCCCTATGCGACCATCGAGCCGATCCGCGACACGCTGCTGCAGTCCTTCATGGGCGACAAATTCGGCCGCGATGCGACCTGGGAAGGGCATCTCGCCACCGAGATCTGGCAGGCGGAGATCGAGGTCGACGCGGTGCTGTACGAAGCCATGCTGCCGTTGAAGCAGTTGATGCGGCTCGACGTCGGCGAAACCCTGATGCTCGATCTCAAGCCGGAGGCGCCGGTCAAGGTGCGTTGTGGCGAAATCGCGCTCACCGAAGGCCGCATGGGCCGGGTCGGAGAGCGCATCGCGGTGCGCGTGACGAACCCCCTGCGGCGTCCGCGCACCACGTTCGCCATGTTCGAGAATGCCGGAACCATGCTGAAACCGATGGAGACCCCGTGAGCACATCATTCCTTGGACTGCTGATCGAGAGCCTGGTCGCGGTGCTGTTGGCGCTGACGATCTGCTATTGCTTGATCCTGAACCGCCGGCTGTCGAAGTTGCGGGCCGACGAATCCTCGCTCAGAGGAACCATCGCCGAACTGGTGACGGCGACCGAAATCGCCGAGCGCGCGATCGCCGGACTGAAGGTGACGGTGCGCGACTGCGACCATACGCTGGGCGAGCGGCTGCGCACGGCCGAGCGTTTCGGCGCCGACCTCGGGCGCGAGCTCAAGCGCGGCGACGAAATTCTGGATCGCATCATCAAGATCGCCGCGGCGGCGCACGGCGCCGACCGGCCCACGGCCGAGGCCGCGCGCGTCGATCCCATCCAATCGCTGCGCGCCGAGAACGGCGGCGGCAGGCGCATCGCCGATACCGCCACCGCCGCCCAGGCGATCGCGCACCGCAACCGGCTGCGCAGCGGGGAACAGGCGGCCTGAGCGAACGGCCAGGCGATCATGCAGCTCCGTCTCCTTCCGATCGTGATCTTCGCCGCCTCGAGCCTCTTCGTCATCAAGACGATCGGGTTCGTGGCCGACGACGGACGCAAGCCGTCCACGACCCCGACGTTCGTGGAGGCGCTGAGCGCGAAGATGTTCGCGCGGACCGCGAGCGAGGACGTCGAGATCACCGGCGCGACGCCGGAGGCGAAGCCGGCGCCGTCCGATCCCTCCAAGCTAGCTGCGCTGCCGAATGCGGTGCAGAACCCCGGCGCCACTTCGTCCGGCATGCCGAGCGGGCTCTCGCCCGCCGAGCGCGCGCTCGACGAGCGGCTGCAGGAGCGCCGCCAGGAACTCGATGCCCGCTCGCGCGACATGGAATTGCGCGAAAATCTGATCAAGGCCGCCGAACAACGGCTCGAGGGCCGCATCGAGGAGCTCAAGGAACTGGAAGGGGGCAAAGGGGGCGCGACGGGCGCCAAGTTGAAGAGCCTGATCGTCATGTACGAGGGCATGCGCCCGAGGGAAGCGGCGCGCATCTTCGACCGGCTCGAAATCAAGGCCCTGGTCGATATCGCCAACCAGATGAATCCGCGCAAGCTCTCCGACGTGCTCGCCCAGATGAAGCCGGAGACGGCCGAGCGGCTGACGCTCGAACTGGTCAAGCTGAAGTCCGGAAGCGAACGCGCGCTGCCGGCGACCGACCTCCAAAAGGTGGAGGGGGCGCAACCCAAGCAGAGCGCCGAAAAGCCGGAAAAGCCCGATCCCAAAAGCCCGTAAGCCCGCATTAAGGTCGCCCGACTAGGGTCGAGAGCCCAGTACGGAAGCCGATCAGTTGCGAGTTACGACCCCCATGGACCAAACCCGGGAGGCACCCGGGCTAGCGCAAGTCGGCCGTAGCCGACGGGCGCAGCGAGCCCTTGACGATTCCGGGCCGGCCCGGGATCGCAGCGCCGTGCCTTGCGCGCGCCGCGCCCGGCTGTGCGTCCTCATCTGTCTGCTGGCGGGCGCGCTGCTCGTGGCGCTCGGCGCCGCCGGCGCCCGCGCCCAGGAGGCGAGCGCCGAGGTTTCCGCCGCGGTCAGCGACGGCCACGCCCGCCTGATCTTCACCTTCTCCGAGGAGGTCAAGGCCGAGGCCCAGATCGCCAACGGAATTTTGGTGATCGCCTTCCGCCGCCCGGTCGAGGTCGCGATCGAGCGTTTGCAGCGGCAGCTTCCCGGCTATGTCCAGGCGGTCCGCCGCGATCCCGACGGTAGCGCGGTGCGCCTCTCGCTCAAGCGCAAGGTGACCGTCAACGTCATGGAGGCGGGCGAGAAGCTCTATGTCGATCTCCTGCCCGAGGGCTGGGTCGGGCTTCCCCCCGGCCTGCCGCAGGAAGTGGTCGACGACCTCGCCAAGCGCGCCCGCGAAGCCGAACGGCGCGCGCGCGAACGCACGATGACGACCATGGGCAAGGCCTGGTCGACGGTGAAGCTCCGGCTCGCCAGCGCGCCCACCTTCGCGCGCTTCGCCTTCGAAATGGGAGAGCCGATCATGGTCGCGCTCGCGCGCGAGGGTCAGGAGCTGCGCGTCAAGTTCGACGCCCCGGTCAAGGTCGATCTCGGCGAAGCCAAGGCGCACCTGCCGGCGGGCGTCGTCGGCCTCGACGTCGAGTTGGGCGCGGACAGCGCGACGGTGAAGCTGGTGCTCACGCCCGATGCGGGCGTGAAAAGCGCGCGCGAGGAAAACGCCTTCCTGGTCGACGTCTATCCGCCCCCCGCCGGCGCGGGGCCGAAGGGCATCGAGGAACTCGCCGCCGAATTGAAGGCGCGCGCGGCGGCCGCGCCGGATAGCGCCGAGGCCGGCAACAGCGAGAGGAAAACGAACGAGCTTGCCGCCGTCACCAGCCCCGACGGCGGCCGCAAGGATTCCAGGCCGGCGCCCCTCGATTTTACCTCGCGGCCGGACGGCGCCGTGATCGCGACCGTCGCCCGCTATGCCGGGCGGATTGCCATCTCCTTTCCCTTCGCCGAGTCGACGGCGGCGGCGGTGTTCCAGCGCGGCGAGGCGATCTGGCTCGTGTTCGACAGCCAGCGCCCGATCGATGTCGGCGAACTCGCCAACGATCCGGCGCAAATCCTGCGCGGCGCCGAATTTTCCACCTCCGAGTTCGGCGGCGTGGTCCGCCTCAAGCTCACCCGCGCGCGGCTGCCGAACGTGGAACGCGACGGCTTCACCTGGACCATCACGCTCGGCGACGGCGTCACGGCGCAGAGCCGTCCGTTGCCGATGCGGCGGGCGCCGGCGGAGGACGATCACGCCGGCATCCTGATTCCGCTCGAAATGCCGGGACAAATCCATCGCCTCAGCGACCCCGAGATCGGCGACACCTTGCTCGCGGTCACCGCCATGCCGCCGATGCGCGGCATCCTGCGCGGACAGGACTTCATCGAGTTCAAGGCGCTCGCTTCGATCCAGGGGCTGGCGCTCATCCCGCTCGCCGACGATGTTGCGGTCACGCTCGCCTCCGAAGGCGTGACCATCCGGCGGCCGAACGGCCTCGTCGTTTCGGATCTGCCCACCCCGCCGCCGCCGCCCAAGAAGATCGTCAAGCGCAAGCCCACTCCGCTCGACGCCGAGATCTGGCAGGCCGAGCGCGACAGCGCGTTCAACGAGCGCGAGACCGAGCTCGTCCATTCCGTCGCCAGCACCGAGCCGGGGCAACGGGCCGATGCGCGCATCATGCTGGCGCGCTTCTATCTCGCCCACGATTACGCCACCGAGGCGCTGGGCGCGCTCGAGGCGGGCGCGCGCGAAGACAACCAGATCCTCGGCCATCAGCTCTATTATCTCCTGCGCGGCGTCGCCGAGCTGAAGCTCGGCCGCATGCCGGAAGCGCTCCACGAATTCACCCGTCCCCAGCTCGCCGGCGTGTCGGAGGCGGCGCTGATGCGCACCATCGCGCTCGCAGCGCTGTCGCGCTGGGGGGACGTGCGCGACTCGATCCGCACCGGCGCCAATGCGCTCGCGACGCTCCCGGTCGAATACCAGAGCCTTGTCCTGATGAGCGCGCTGCGCGCGGCGATCGAGGTGCGCGACTTCACCGAGGCGAGCCGGCTGGTGCACGAACTCGAGGCGCTGGCGCTGCCGGCGGCTCTCACGCCGACCTTCGCCATGCTGGCGGGCCGGGTCGCCGAAGGGGTCGGGCGCTTCGAGCGCGCCAGGGCCTTGTACGATTCCGTCGCGATCGAGGAGGCCGGGCCGGCCGCGGCCGAGGCCCAGCTGCGTTCGATCGCGATGCGCTATGGGCGCGGCGAGTTCGACCGCCCCAAGGCGATCGACCGGCTCGAAATCCTCGCCATCGCCTGGCGCGGCGACCGCATCGAGCTCGAAGTGATGCATCTCCTCGCCAAGCTCTATGTCGCGGAGGCGCGCTATCGCGACGCCTTCCGCCTCTTCGACTCGGCGCTCGTCGCCAGTCCCGAGGCCGAGATCACCCATGCGTTCCAGAGCGAGATGTCGAGCGTATTCGAGGATCTCTTTCTCAGCGGCAAATCGGAGACGCTGCCGCCGATCGAGGCGTTGGCGCTCTATTACGACTACAGCAAGCTCACGCCGATCGGGCGGCGCGGCGACGAGCTGATCCGGCGCCTCGCCGACCGGCTCACCGCGGTCGATCTTCTCGACCAGGCGGCCGAGCTCCTCGACCACCAGGTGCAGTACCGGCTTTCGGGCGCGGCCAAGGCGCAGGTCGCGAGCAAGCTCGCCCTCATCCACCTGATGAACCACAAGCCGACCGAGGCGGCGCGCGTGCTCGTGGCGACGCGGATGGCGGAACTGCCGCAGGAGCTGCGCGACCAGCGCCTGCTCCTGGAGGCGCGCGCGCTGTCGGAGACCGGACGGCACGAGGGCGGGCTCGAGCTCATCCATCATCTCAAGGGGCCAGAGGCCGATCGGTTGCGCGCCGACATCGCGTGGGCGGCGAAGAACTGGCGCGAGGCGGGCGAGCGCATCGAGAAGCTCTTGGGCGAGCGCTGGAAAGAGGAGCGGGCGCTTGACGCCGGCGAGCGCCACCACGTGCTGCGCGCGGCACTCGCCTATGCGCTCGGCAACGAGGGTATCGGGCTTTCGCGCCTGCGCGAGAAATACGCGGCCAAGATGGGCGAGGGCGAGGAGCGCGCGGTCATCGATCTCGTCGCCTCCCCGGACGGCGTGAGCGCGAAGACGCTGGCGCAGGCCGCCAAGGCGCTCGCCAATTTCGACAGCCTCGGCAGCTTTTTGAAGATCTACCGCGCGCGCTATCCGGAGCGGCCGCTGCCGCCCGACCCGCTGCCGACGGCGGCGGCGCAGAAGAAGAGGGTGACGGCGAGGTGAGGGGGAATTTCTGAGGATGCCGGCGGAGAGGTG
>JAHFPO010000068.1 GCA_023266695.1 Hyphomicrobiales bacterium
GCGCAGGATATAGCTTTGGCGCTCGGTGACCGAGATCACGCCGCGCGCGTCGAGCAAATTGAACACGTGGCTCGCCTTGATGCACTGGTCGTAGGCGGGGAGCGCGAGCTCGTGGCGCTTGCCCTTGTCGCCCGCCGCGAGCAGCCGCTTGCACTCCTCCTCGGCGTCCTTGAAATGGCGGGCGAGCATCTCGGTGTCGGCGGCCTCGAAATTGTAGCGCGAGTATTCCTGCTCCGCCTGCATGAACACATCGCCGTAGGTTACCTTCTCGCTTCCCTCGCGCCCGTTGAAATTGAGATCGAACACGTTCTCCACGCCCTGCACGTACATGGCGAGGCGCTCGAGCCCGTAGGTGATCTCGCCCGAGACCGGCGCGCATTCGAAGCCCGCGACCTGCTGGAAATAGGTGAATTGCGACACCTCCATGCCGTCGCACCAGCATTCCCAGCCGAGCCCCGAAGCGCCGAGCGTCGGGCTCTCCCAGTCGTCCTCGACGAAGCGGATGTCGTGGATTTTCGAGTCGATTCCGATCGCCGCCAGCGACTTCAGATAAAGCTCCTGGATGTCGTCGGGCGAGGGCTTCAGGATCACCTGGAACTGATAGTAGTGCTGCAGCCGGTTCGGGTTGTCGCCGTAGCGGCCGTCCTTGGGCCGGCGCGAAGGCTGCACGTAAGCTGCCTTCCAGGGCTTGGGTCCGAGCGCGCGCAAGGTCGTCGCCGGATGGAAGGTGCCGGCGCCCATTTCCATGTCATAGGGTTGCAGAATCACGCAGCCTTCACCGGCCCAGAAGCTCTGGAGCGCGAGGATCAGGCCCTGGAACGAGCGGTCGGGTCGGAGCGATGAATCAGTCATCTGTGCGGCGCGAAGCGCGGCGCAACCTACGGACGGGCATCGCTTAAATCAAGCAATGATCCGTCATCCCGGCCAAGCGAGCCCGCACGGCGGGCGAGCGCGAGCCGGGATCGCGATCCCGGGTCTTGCCGCTCTGCGGCTCGCCCGGGATGACAATGGAATTACTCGTAGGCGAGCGCCGCCACCGGATCCATGCGTGCGGCCTTGCGCGCCGGCAGGTAGCCGAACAGCAATCCGGTAAGGAAGGCGCAGGAGAAGGCGAGCACCGCCGGCACGACCGAGAACACGACCGCGACGTCGAACGCCTTGCAGATCATCGCGGTCGCGATCCCCGCCGCCACCCCCACCAAGCCGCCGATACCGCAGATCACCAGCGCCTCGGTATTGAACTGCAATAGGATGTTGCTCATGCGCGCGCCGGTCGCCATGCGGATGCCGATCTCGCGCGTGCGCTCGGTGACGCTGACCAGCATGATGTTCATCACCCCGATGCCGCCCACCAGGAGCGAGATGGCGGCGACCGAGCCGAGCAGGATCGTCAGCGTCTCCTGGGTGGCCATGGCGGTCTCCAGGATCGAGGAAGTATTGCGGATCTGGAAGTCCTCGGTGCGGTGACGCCCGATCAGCATGCGGCGGATCGCCTCCTCGCTGTCGTGGATCGTGCCCGCGTCGTTGACGAGAACGGTGATCGAATTGAGATAGCGCCGGCCGAACAGCCGCATATAGCCGGTCGAGAGCGGCATCAGCACGATGTCGTCCTGGTCGGTCCCCCACGGCGTCGCGCCCTTCTTCGCCAGCACGCCCACGACCTCGAACGGCACGTTCTTCACCAGCACATAGCGGCCGACCGGGCTTTCGCCGTTTGGGAACAGATTGCGCCGAACCGTCTCTCCGAGCACCACCACCGGCGCATAGCCCCTGACGTCTTCGTCGGTGAACATGCTTCCGGCCACGAGCACCCAATCGCGCGCCGTCGTGTAGCCGGGCCAGGCGCCCTGGATCAGCGTCTGATAGTCGATGCCGCCGACCCGCACCGTCGACCGGCTGGCGCGCTCGGGCGATACCGCTTCGATGTTCGGAAGTTCCGCGATCGCCTCGGCGTCCTCGTGCACGAGAGTCGCGATGTCTCCGCTCGCGCGCACGCGCGCGGCGCCCGGGCGGACCACCAGGAGATTCGTGCCCATGGCGGCGATGCGCTCCATCACCTGCTGCTTCGAGCCGTCGCCGATCGCGAGCATGGCGACCACGGCGGCGACGCCGATGACGACGCCCAAGAGCGTGAGCGCGGTGCGGAAGAGGTTCACCTGCATCGAACGCAGCGCCATTTTCACCGCCTCGACGAAGTCGGGCAGCAGCCGGTTCTTTGCTCCGAGCTGCACCGTGACCGTCTTCGGCGTTTCCGTTGCCGCCGAACTCCTGTTCTTGAGCTTGTCCTCGACGATGCGGCCGTCCGACATGCGAATGATGCGCTCGGCATGGTCGGCGACCTCCTGATTGTGGGTAATCAGGAGCACGGTGCGGCCTTCGCGATGAAGCTTCTTGAGCAATGCGAGCACTTCCTCGCCCGCGCGGCTGTCGAGCGAGCCGGTCGGCTCGTCGGCGAGAATCACGGGCGCTTCGTTCATCAGCGCGCGCGCGATCGAGACGCGCTGCTGCTGGCCGCCGGAGAGTTCGTTCGGCCGGTGATCGACGCGGTCGGCAAGTCCGAGCCGGGCGAGCAATTCGCGCGCCCGCGCGAGCCGGTCCCGGCGCGATCTGCCGGCATAAACCGCCGGAATCTCGACGTTCTCGGCGGCGGTGACGGTGGGCAGGAGATTGAAGCGCTGGAACACGAAGCCGAAGGTGCGGCAGCGCAGCGCCGCCAACTCGTCGGGATCGAGCGCCGCCACATCGTGGCCGGCGACGCGATAACGCCCCGAGGACGGCCGGTCGAGGCAGCCGAGGATGTTCATGAGCGTGGATTTTCCGGAGCCCGACTGGCCCATGATCGCCACGAACTCGCCGACCTCGATCGAGAGCGTGACTGCGTCGAGCGCGCGGATCACGCTTTCGCCGCTTGGATAGAGCTTGGTCACTTGTTCGAGATCGATGAGCGCGGGGCCGCGACGCTTCGGCACGGCGGTCTTCCTCGCTTCGAGCTCCTTGCTGCGCACCGGTTTCATGGTCAGAATTTCCGGAATCCCAACGGCTGTTGCGAACGCGCCGGCGCGGACTCCTTGTCGCCGACCACGACCTTGTCGCCGACCACAAGGCCGCTCAACACCTCGGCGAACTGCCGGTTGGAGAGCCCGATCTTGGCGCGTCGCGTGACGATGCCGTCGTCGGTGACGACGCGCGCGATATAGGTCCCGCTCTCGCCGCGCGTCGCCGGGCGCAGCGCCGCCATCGGAACGAGCACGACGTCCTTGGCCGAGCCGAGCACGAAGAACACCTGCGCGGTCATGCTGGTCATCAACAGCCGGTCCTTGTTCGGCACGTCGATCAGCACGTTGTAGAGCACGACGTCATTGAGGACGTCGGGAGTCGGATAGATTTGATTGACGACGGCGTTGAAGCGCTGCTCCGACATGCCGAGCGTGGTGAAATAAATCGGCATGCCGGGCTGGACCTTGGGGATGTCGGCCTCGGCCACTTGCGCCCACACCTGCATGGTGTCGAGCTCGGCGATACGCACGATGATCGGCGCGGTCTGGTTGGCGTTGAGCGTCTGCCCTTCATAGGCGCTCTGCGAAACGACCGTCCCCGTCATCGGCGCGTAGATTTTCGTGTAGCCGAGATTGGCCACGTCGCCTTCGAGCGTCGCCTCGGTCTGCTTGATCTGCGCCTCGAAAGAATCGATCTTGGCCTCGTCGATCTTGACGGTCGCGGCTGCCGCTTCGGCCGCGTCCTTGCTCACGGCGTTGGTGGAGAAGAGCCGCTGGGCCCGCTCGTTGCGGGCCTTGTCGAGCACCAACTGGGCGCGCGCCTGAGCGAGCTGGGCTTTCAGATTTTCAATCTGCGCCTGGTTGGCGAGCACCTTGGACTGATAGACGATCGGATCGATCTCGGCGAGGAGTCGGCCCTTTTCGACCACCTGGCCGATATCGACATGGAGCTTGCGCAGCTGGCCGGACACCTGGGTGCCGACATCGACATAGGTCTTGGGCTTGATGGTGGCGAGCGCGGTTACCGTGCGCTCGATGTCGCCGCGCGTCACTTCCTCGACGCGGACCGAGGGATCGGGCCCGCTTCTCGTCCCGAAATAGAGCGCGGCCATGAAGGCGACCGCCGCCAGCACCAGGAGGATTTCGAGCGCGACCCAGCGGCGCGAGCGGCGGAAATAGTCGCGCGCCGCCATCCTGAGATTCGTGCCGTCGAGTTTCTGCAGCATCGGTGATCTCGGCTGGATCAGGGCTTGCGCGGCCGGTATTCGCCGGTCGCGGAATCGCGTTCGAGCGTCTCAACCGGCCGGCCGGGCGGGCGCTCGCGGCGGATCTTCTCGATCTCGGCATTGGCCTTGCGCGAAGCATGGGCGAGGAGCTTGATGAGCGCGGCCGCGCCCACCGCGCCGAGCGCCCAGATGATGGCAGGAGGCATGCGCGTCTCCTTGGCGGCCATTATAGGCCGTAACGGGCCCACAGCGCGCGCGTTTCGATCGCCGTGATTAACGTAGCGGCCCAATCCGCGCGCGCGACTTCCATTTCGACACCCGGTGAACGCCGGCCGAACCAGCCCGCCGGCGGCGAGATCAGCTGGATCGCGACCTTGTCACCGAAACGCTCGCGCAGGGTGCCGCGCAGATCGCCGATCCGGTCGACGAGGCCGAGTTCGAGCGCCTTGCCGCCGACCCAGAATTCGCCCGAGAACAGGGTTCTTTCCGGGCCGGTCAACTTGTTGCCGCGCCGTTCTTTCACGAGCGCGATGAACCGCTCGTGAATGAGATGTTGCGCCGCCTTCAGGCGCTCCACGTCCTCGCTGTTCTCGGGCTGGAACGGGTCGAGCATCATCTTGCGCTCGCCCGCGGTATAGACGCGCCGGTCGATGCCGATCCGTTCGATCAGCTTGTCGAAGCCGAAGCTCGCGCTGACGACTCCGATGGAGCCCACGATCGAGGAAGGATCGGCGACGATCTCGTCGGCGGCGCTGGCGATCATGTAGCCGCCGGAAGCTGCCACGTCCTCGACGAAGGCGATCACCGGCCGTTTGTGCTCGGCGGCGAGCGCGCGGATGCGCTTGTGGATGAGATGGGACTGCACCGCCGAGCCGCCCGGCGAATTGATCACCAGCGCGACCGCCTTGGCATGCTTGACGGCGAAGGCGCGATCGAGCGTGCGGGCGACGGAGGAAAGCGTCATGCCCGGCATCAGCGGCGTCGAATAGCCGATGATGCCGCCGAGGCGCACGACCGAGACGAGCGCGGTGTGGCGCCGGAATCGCCGCGGCAGCAATCGCGTGAATTCGTTGAGGAAGGATCGCGCCATGGCCGTCACATAGGTTGGAGTGCGTCCGCGCTCAAGCGGGATCGAGGGGTACGGCCGCGCGCAGGACCGCCTCGGCTTCCGGCGTCGGCCGGCCTTCCTTGTCGGCGAGCATGAAGCCCGCGCGGATCACCGGCGGGGCGCGCTTTCCCTTCGCCGCCCGCACGATCAGCCGGATCGCGGCGGCGCCGGCGCGGGGATGAACGGGAATGAGCTCGGCCGCGCCGAAACGGTCCGCGATCGCTGCCAGGATGGCGGCGAGCGATTCCGGCCGATGGATCAGCACCAGACGGCCGTTCGCGCCGAGCAGCCGGTCGGCGGCGCGGACCCAGGGTTCGATCTCGCTGTCGCTTGCCGCGTGCGCGCGCCGGCGCGCCGGATTGGGCGAGATTTTGCGCCGCGCCGGATCGTTGAACGGCGGGTTGATGATCACGAGGTCGGCGCCCGCCGCCGCCAGCTCCGGCGGGCCGCCGCGGCGGGCGAGCCTTTCGATGTCGGCGACCACGACTTGCGTGCGCGCACCGTATCCGTTGCGGTCGGCATTGATGCGGGCGAGGTCCGCGAGAGCGGGATCGATCTCGACGAGCGTCAGGCTCAGCGCGGCATCGCGCGCGATGAGAGCGAGGCCCGCGGTACCGACGCCGGCGCCGAGATCGATCGCATGGCGCGCGTTCGGGGCCGCCGCCGCCAGCAGGATCGCGTCATGGCCCGCGCGATGACCGTGTTCCGGCTGCAACAGCTTAAGCCTTCCGCCGAGCACAGCGTCGTCGGTGACCGCGAAGGAGAGCGCGAACGTTTCAGCCGGGCGGGAGCGCATGACCGAGCCCGGCGTCGGCGAGGAGCCGGCGCGCCCGTTTGAGATCGTCGTCGGTGACGAGCACGCGACGCGGCAACACGCCGACCGATCCTTCCAGCACGCTCATGTGCTGGTCGGCGACCATGCAATCGATGCCGGCTCCGCCGAGCAAGGCCTCGACCGCCGAGATCAGAACGAGATCGTTGGTTCGCATCAGCTCGGTCATGACGCGGCGTCGGCGCGGCGCTCGACATTGTGGGGCGCGCGATGGGCGAGATAGGCGAGGCGCTTCATCTCGCGCCGGCCGTGCGTCACCGTATCGAGCACCAGTCCCGAGGCGAACGAGAGGAAAGCGAGCACCATCAGCCCGGTCGCCAGCACCGCGGTGGGTAGGCGCGGCACCAGGCCCTGTTCTAGAAAGGTCACGATGACGGGCGCCGCCAGTACGATCGAGAATGCGGCGAGCGCAAAGCCGATGATCGCGAAGAAGGCGAGCGGCCGTTCGGTCCGGTACAGCTTCTGAATCGTCCACGAGATGCGCAGGCCGTCGCGCCAGGTGTTGAGCTTCGAAGCCGAGCCGCCCGGCCGCGCGAAATAGGGCGTCTCGATTTCGCCCACCGGCATGCCGAGCTCGAGCGCATGGATGGTGAGCTCGGTTTCGATCTCGAAGCCGGTGGACAAGGCGGGAAACGACTTCACGAAGCGGCGCGAGAAAGCGCGATAGCCGGAAAGGATATCCGTGAAGCTCGAGCCGAAGATGTGGGAGACGAACCAGGTGAACAGCAGATTGCCGGAGCGGTGGCCGCGCCGGTAGGCGGCTTGCTCGCGATCGACGCGCGCCGCCACCACCATGTCGAGATTTTCCCCGATGAGCTTCTCGATCATCCGCGGCGCGCTCGGCGCGTCATAGGTGGCGTCGCCATCGACGAGCACGAAGATATCGGCATCGATGTCGGCGAACATGCGCCGCACCACGTGGCCCTTGCCCTGGCGCGTCTCGTTTCCGACCACGGCGCCGGCCTTCTCCGCGACCTCGGCGGTTCGGTCGGTGGAATTATTGTCGTAGACGTGAAGGGTCGCGGAAGGGAGCGCCTTGCGGAAATCGGCGAGCACCTGCGCGATCGCCACCTCCTCGTTATAGCAGGGCACGAGCACGGCGATCCGCCGCCCGGCCGTGGCCGCGCCCAGGCGGGCCGCCGGGCCCGGTTTCTCGTCCGCTCGCATGCTCGGTTCCTCGCGCGAATGCATGGACGCAATCTAGGCCGGAAAGCACCGGGCGCGAAAGCCGGCCGCTGCGGCAAAACCCGGCCTTGCCGGGCCTCGCATCGCTTCTCTATGGTGCGGCAAGAGTTCCGGAGCCCGTCACCTTGGCTGTTGTCCTACCCTTCGAATCGCTCACCGAGCCCTCCTTCGAGCGGCTTTCCGCTCTCGTGCATGCGGATCTGGAGCGGGTCAATGCGCTGATCCTGTCGCGCGCCGGCTCCGAGGTCGCGATGATCCCGGAGGTCGCGAACCACCTGATCTCCTCGGGCGGCAAGCGGCTCCGGCCCATGCTCACGCTCGCGACCGCCGCCTTCTCGGGCTATTCCGGCTCCGGCCACATCAAGCTCGCCGCCGCGGTCGAATTCATGCACACGGCGACGCTTCTGCACGACGACGTCGTCGACGAGAGCGAACTCAGGCGCGGAAAGGTTTCCGCGCGCATGCTGTGGGGCAACGAGGCGTCGGTGCTGGTCGGCGATTTCTTGCTGGGTCAGGCCTTCCGCATGATGGTCGAGGTCGCGAGCCTGCGGGCGCTTGAGATCCTGTCGTCGGCCGCGGTGGTGATCGCCGAGGGCGAGGTCATGCAGCTCGCCGCGGCGAAGAAGCTCGACACGACGGAAGACGCCTATCTCGCCGTGATCCGGGGAAAGACCGCCGAACTCTTCGCCGCCGCCTGCGAGGTCGGCCCCGTGCTCGCCGGGCGTCCCACGGCCGAACAGGCCGCCTGCCGCTCCTTCGGCATGAATCTCGGCCTCGCCTTCCAGCTCGTCGACGACGCGCTCGATTACGGCGGCAGCCGCGCCCGCCTCGGCAAGAACGTCGGCGACGACTTCCGCGAAGGCAAGATCACCTTGCCCGTCATTCTCGCCTTCCGGCGCGGCAACGAAAAGGAGCGGGTGTTCTGGCGCGCTGCGCTCGAGGCGGGCGAGGTCACCGAGGGCAATCTCGAGCACGCGGTCGCCATGCTCTCCCGTCACCGCGCGCTCGAGGACACGATCGAACGCGCCCGCCATTACGGTGCGATCGCCAAGGACGCGCTCGCGCTCTTCCCGGACGGCGAGGGCAAGCACGCGCTCCTGGAAGTGGTCGATTTCTGCGTCGCGCGGGCGCATTAGGCCGCGTCTCAGCAACGATCCGCCATTACAGAAGTTTAATGTTTTCCGCGCGCGTGGCTGGATTATAATTCGCCACAATGAAGTGGACGCCGACCCGCATCATCGCGCTTTTTCTCGGGCTCTGGGTCGCGCTCGCGCCAGCCATGTATGCTGTTCCAGCGGCAGCAATGACTCCGCAAATGATCATGTCCGATGACGGCGATGACTCCGCTGACGCCGGGTCCAATTGTTGCGATGGTTGCCCCGACACTGCTGCAGACCGTGCCGTTTGCGCTTTGATGTGCTTGAATTTGGTGTCTTTCACTGCGATCGCGGATCAAGGAAAGCCGGGTCGTGTGTTCTTCCGCGAAGATCACTGGCCGGGACGCGACCCGGCCCTGTCGGGATTTTTGTCGACACCCGACCCAACCCCGCCGAAACTGATTTCTCACCTATAAGACCTCGCGCGCCAAGCGCCCGCGAGGCTCTCTTTCCGCCGACGACAGAGACGTCACCGGACCCTGCACCGTCCGCGTATCCAGCGGCGACGGCCGGTCCGGCCCGAACAGGGAGAATCCCATGTTGAAATCATCTTTTTGCGGCGCGATTGCCGTTCTCATGGCGCTCGCAGGCGCCGCCAGAGCGCAAGACCCGGCCGAGATGGTCAAGAAAGGAGCGCAAGCCTACCGTATTTGCGCCGCCTGCCATTCACTGCAGCCCGGCGTACATCTTTCCGGCCCCAGCCTTGCCGACCTGTGGGGCAAGAAGGCCGCGACGATTGGCGACTATGGTCGCTATACCGAAGCGCTGAAGAAAGCCGACATCGTCTGGGATGAGGACACGCTCAATGCCTGGCTGGCTAACCCGCAGGCCATGGTACCCGGGACGACCATGGTCTTTCGTGGCGTCGAGGACGACCAGACCCGCGTCAACCTGATCGCGTTTCTGCGGCAGGCGCTCGCACCGGGCGGCACGGCCAAAGTCGTGAAGGATGGGTTGATTCCCGAACGCATGGCCGAGGGGCCAAGCCCGCAAGACCTTTCATCGCTCGGGGCCAACCAGCGGATCAAGAAGATTCGCCACTGCGGCGACGCCTATCACGTCACCACCGCCGACGGCGCGGAGTTCCCGTTCTGGGAAACCAACGTGCGCATCAAGACCGACACCAGCGCACGCGGACCCCAAAAGGGAGAACCAGTGTTGCTTCGTGCGGGCATGGCGGGCGACCGTGTTTTTATCGTGTTTTCAAGCCTGGCCGAAATCGGCAGTCTCGTCGCCGAGAAATGCTGAATCTGTGCAATCATCAGTCCATGGAGAAAGATCAATGCCGCGACTATTCCTGACTTTGCTCCTCCTGCTGCTCGCTCCCGCCTGGGCCGGCGCCGAGGAAAAACCCGAAGCGACCTTCTACAAGCAGCCATCCTGCGGCTGTTGTGACGGTCATGCCGATCATTTGCGCGCGAACGGCTACAAGGTGACGGTGGTGGAGACCAGCAACATGTCGCTCATCAAGAAGAAGCATGGTGTGTCGCAGGAATTCGAGGGCTGCCACACCATCGTGATCGGCGGCTATGTAGTCGAAGGGCACGTGCCCGCCGCGATCATCGACAAGCTGTTGAAGGAGCGTCCGGCCATACGTGGAATCTCGCTTCCGGGCATGCCGGATGGATCGCCGGGCATGAGCGGGACGAAAAAGGAACCCTTCGTGGTGTACGAGCTCTCGGGGAGTGGAAAAGTATTCGCGACGGAGTGAGGCCGTCGGCAACGCTGCTGGCCGCTTCGACTTTTGAAATCAAACGCTCAGCTCAAGGTCGTCGCCGCCACCCACCAGTCCGGCCGGTCGTCGCGGATTCCCGCGGCGGCTTTCCCGGCGTCCTTGGCGCTGTCGTAGATCCCGTACACGCATGATCCCGATCCCGACATGCGGATCAGACGCGCGCCGCCATTCGCGTCGATCACTTCGTGCGCCGCCGCGATCGCCGGCACGAGCGAGCGCGCCGCCCGCTCGAGATCGTTGGCTTCGTTGTTGAGGAATTGGATGAACGCCGCGCGCTTCTTGGGAATCTCCGCTTCGCTATAGGGCTTGTCGCGCCGGCCCGGCGCGAGCTCGAAGGCGCGGAAAACCGACGCGGTCGCGACCGGTACGCCCGGGTACACGATTACGGCGGGAAGCTTGGGCAGCTTGAGCGGGGGAGAGAGCACGTCGCCGATGCCGTGCATCAGCCGCGCCTTGGCCGCGAGACAAACCGGCACGTCCGCCCCCGTCGCCCGCGCCGCGTCGAGAAGCCGCACGTCATCCGGCGCGAGGTCGTTCACCTCGGCGATCAGCCGCAATGCCGCCGCCGCGTCGGCGGAGCCGCCGCCGAGCCCGGCTCCGACCGGCAGCCTTTTGACGAGCTCGAAACGGCCGAGCTTCAGGCCGGCGATCCGGTCGGCGAGCGCCCGGGCGACGACGATGACAAGATTATCGGCGTCGGGACCCGCGCTCGTCGCCGTCGGCCCGCGGATCGCGAATTCGAGCGCCGGGCCGGGCGTGAACGCAAGCTCGTCCCCGATCGCGGCGAAGGCGACGAGACTCGCGAGGTCGTGCCGCCCGT
>JAHFPO010000069.1 GCA_023266695.1 Hyphomicrobiales bacterium
GGCATACGATATATTGTAACATTCGTGCGCAGCGCACTGCCGCGCCTGATGGGTTTTGCATGAGCGACACGGTCCCGCATTCGCATGCCGCCCGCGGCCGCCAGGCCGTCTCGCCCTCGCTCCTGCGGATGTCGGGAGCACAGCGGATCGCGCATGCGATCGTGCTCGCGGCACTTCTGTGGGGCGCCGTCGTCTGGGCGATCGGTTGAGGTGCCATGTGACCGCCGCGCTCCGTTTCCGCGATCTCACCCTCGGCTACGACCGCCATCCGGCCGTGCATCATCTCGACGGCAGCGTCGCCGAGGGCGCGCTGCTTGCCGTCATCGGGCCGAACGGGGCCGGCAAGACCACGCTTTTGAAAGGCATCGTCGGCATGCTGCCGCCGCTCGCAGGCGGGATTGAGCTCGCCCTCTCGCGGCAGGACATCGCTTATCTGCCGCAGATCGCAGAGATCGATCGCTCGTTTCCGATCATCGTCTATGATCTCGTCGCCATGGGGCTATGGCGCCACTCCGGTCTTACCGGCGGGATCGGCCGCCACGAACGCGAGCGGATCGGAGCAGCAATCGCATCGGTCGGGCTCGAAGGCTTCGAGAACCGCGCCATCGGCACGCTCTCCGGCGGGCAGATGCAGCGTGCGCTGTTCGCGCGCCTGCTCTTGCAGGATGCGCAGCTCATCCTGCTCGACGAGCCTTTCATCTCGCTCGACACCAAGACCGTCTCCGATCTTCTCGATCTCATCCGCCGCTGGCACGGCGAAAAGCGCACGGTGATCGCGGTGCTGCACGACCTCGAAACCGTCCGCGCCCGCTTCCCGGCGGCGCTGTTGCTCGCTCGCCAGCCGGTCGCCTGGGGAGAGACGCCGGAAGTACTGACGCCCGAAAATCTGTTGAAGGCGCGCCGGATGTGCGAGGCCTTCGACAGTACGGCCGAGGTCTGCGAGGTTCACGCGGCGTGACGATGCTCTACGACGTGCTGATCGCTCCTTTCGTCGAATTCGAGTTCATGCGCCGGGCGCTCGTCGGCATGTTCGCCCTGTCGCTCGGGTCGGCGCCGGTCGGCGTCTTTCTCATGCTGCGGCGCATGAGCCTGATGGGCGACGCCATGGCGCACGCCATCCTGCCGGGTGCCGCGATCGGGTTCCTCGTCGCCGGGCTCGATCTCTATGCCATGACCATCGGCGGCATCGTCGCCGGCGTTGCCGTCGCCGTCGCCGCCGGCCTGGTCTCGCGCACGACCCAACTCAAGGAAGATGCTTCGTTCGCCGCCTTCTTCCTGGTGTCGCTCGCCCTCGGCGTGCTGATCATTTCGCTCAGGGGCTCGAATGTCGATCTCCTGCACGTGCTGTTCGGGAATGTGCTCGCGCTCGACAATGCGACGCTCTTTCTGCTCGCATCGTTTGCTTCGATATCTCTCGTGGCGCTGGCCTTGCTGTGGCGTCCGTTGGTGCTCGAGTGCGTCGATCCTAATTTCCTGCGCTCGGTGAGCCGGGCCGGCACGCCTACCCATCTCGCCTTTCTCGCCCTCGTGGTGGTGAATCTCGTCGCCGGCTTTCATGCACTGGGCACTCTGCTCGCCGTCGGCATGATGATGGTGCCGGCGGCGGCGGCGCGCTTCTGGGCGCAGGATCTGACGCGCATGACCATCGTCGCGATTGTGGTCGCGATTCTGTCGGGCGTCGTCGGTTTGCTCGTGTCCTATCACGCCGGAGCTCCGTCCGGGCCGGCCATCATTCTGGTGGCCGGCATCATCTATGTCGTTTCGCTCGCAATCGGGCCCGTCGGCGGCTTGAAGCGCCGGCTCGTACCGGGCCGTCATCTCGAGGCCTGATGTCCGCCAAGATCCCCGTCACCGTGCTCACCGGTTATCTCGGCGCCGGCAAGACCACGTTGCTCAACCGCATTCTGTCCGAGCCGCACGGCAAGAAATTCGCCGTCATCGTCAACGAATTCGGCGAGATCGGAATCGACAATGAGCTCGTGGTCGGCGCCGACGAGGAAGTGTTCGAGATGAACAACGGCTGCGTCTGTTGCACCGTGCGGGGCGACCTCATCCGCATCATCGACGGATTGCTCAAGCGCCGCGGCCGCTTCGACGGGATCTTGGTGGAGACCACCGGCCTCGCCGATCCCGCCCCTGTCGCCCAGACGTTCTTTCTCGACGATACGGTGGGGGAGCGCACCGCACTCGATGCGGTCGTCACCGTCGCCGACGCCAAATGGCTGAAGGATCGCCTCAGGGATGCCCCCGAGGCGAAGAACCAGATCGCGTTCGCCGACGTGATCCTCCTCAACAAGGCCGATCTGGTGAATCCGGATGAACTGCGCGACGTGGAGCTACGCATCCGCGCGATCAATCCCTATGCCCGCATCCACCACACCACGCGCTGCGAGGTGGCGATCGGATCGGTGCTGGGGCAGGGGGCTTTCGATCTTGAGCGGATTCTGGCGATCGAGCCCGCGTTCCTGGAGGAAGACCACCATCATCACGATGAGGAGGTTCAGTCGATCGCATTGAGCTCCGAAAAGCCGCTCGACCCCGACAGGTTCTTCGCCTGGGTGCAGGAGTTGGTGGCGCGGGAGGGCCCGAAGATTTTGCGCAGCAAAGGTATTCTCTCCTTCAAGGACGATCCGCAGCGCTTCGTGTTTCAGGGCGTGCACATGGTGCTCGACGGCGATCATCAGCGCGAGTGGCGCGCCGACGAGAAGCGCGAGAGCCGCATCGTCTTCATCGGCCGCGAGCTCGATGCCGAGGCGATCGAAAAGGGCTTCAAGTCCAGCGTGGCGTGAGGCTATACGACCCGGCATCTCGACCGTTACCTTTGCACTCTGATGACCTCGCCGGAAACGCTTCCCTCGCTTGCTCAGAAAGTCCGTCCGATCGAAACGGGCAGCCATGTGGTCGCCGCCGCGTTTCTCGGCGAATGCGCGGTCTTCGCCACCGGCGAGGGCGAGGTGCTGGTCACGGGTGAAAGCGAGGCACGCGTCAAGGCCCACAGCGGAGCGATCCTCGAAGCGGCAAATGACGGCAACCGCATCGTCACCGCCGGCGACGACGGCAGGCTGGTCGCCGTCGACCGGCAAGGCCAATCGGAAACGCTTGTCGAGGCTCCGGGAAAATGGATCGATCATGTGGCGCTCGGACCCGACGGTGCGCTCGCCTGGTCGGTCGGCCGCACCGTCTTCGCGCGCACCCAGAAGGGCGAAAACAAGCTGGACCTGCCCTCGACCGTCGGCGGGCTCGCCTTCGCGCCAAAGGGGCTCCGGATCGCCATTGCCCATTACAACGGCGCGACGCTCATCTACCTGAACGCGCCGGAGGCAGTGCCCGAGTTGCTCGGCTGGAAAGGCTCGCATCTCGGCGACCTGTTCAGCCCCGACGGGCGGTTTCTCATCACCGTCATGCAGGAGCCGACGCTGCACGGTTGGCGCCTCGCCGATGGTCAACACATGCGCATGTCGGGTTATCCGGGTCGCGTGCGCTCGATCGGCTTCACCGCCGATGGAAAATGGTTAGCCACCTCGGGAGCGCGGGAAGTGATCCTGTGGCCGTTCCAGGGGAAGGACGGGCCGATGGGCAAGGAGCCGCGCCTGCTGGCGCCGGGGCAGGGCGAGACGCGCGTCTCGGCGGTCGCATGTCATCCGAAGCACGAGGTGCTGGCGGCGGGCTATAGCGATGGGATGGTGATGCTGGTGCGGCTCGCCGATGGCGCGCTCATTCTCGCCCGCCGGGCGTCAGGCTCGCCGGTCAGCGCGCTCGCCTGGCGCGCCGACGGTCAAGTGCTCGCTTTCGGGAGCGAGGACGGGCAGGCGGGGCTGCTCGCGCTCTAGTCGTCAACGCACGATCACGTTCTTGAACTGCCAGGGATCCTCGAGTTCCATGTCCTCGGGGAACAGCACGCCGCGATTAGCCACCGGCGTCCAGTTAGTGTAAGTGCCAATGAGCGGGCCGAGATAGGGCATCTGCACTTCCAGGCAGCGCTTGTAGTCCATCTCGTCGGCCTCGACGATGCCGGCCTTCGGGTTCTCGATCGCCCACACCATGCCGGCGAGCACCGCCGAGGTCACCTGCAGGCCGGTCGCGTTCTGATAGGGGGCGATGGCACGAGTCTCCTCGATCGAAAGCTGGGAGCCGTACCAATAGGCATTGAATTTGTGGCCGTAGAGCAGCACGCCCAGCTCGTCTACGCCGTCGGCGATCTCGTTCTCGTCCAGAATGTGCCAGCGGGCCTGCATCTGGCCGGCGGAGCCGAACAGTTCGAACAGCGAAAGCACGGCATCGTTCGCCGGGTGATAGGCATAGTGGCAAGTCGGGCGAAAGAGCACCTTCTTGCCGTCGCGCAGCGTGAAATAGTCGGCGATCGAGATCGACTCGTTGTGGGTGACGAGAAAGCCGAACTGCGGACCCGGCGTCGGGCACCACGAACGCACGCGGGTATTGGCGCCGGGCTGCAGCAGGAAGATCGCCGCTCCACAGCCGTCCTTGTGGGTGTGGCCGTTCTCCGGGAACCAGTTCTCGTGCGTCCCCCAGCCGAGCTCAGCCGGCTGCATGCCTTCCGCAACGAAACCCTCGACCGACCAGGTATTGACGAACATATCGATTGGCTTCAGCCGCTTCGAGCGTTGGGTATCACGTTCGGCGATATGGATACCCGTGACTCCGGCCTTCAGCATCAGCCGTGCCCATTCCTCTTGCGACGTGGGCACGGTGAATTGAAGACCGAGATCGGTAGCAATATTGAGAAGCGCTTGTTTGACGAACCAGGACACCATGCCCGGATTGGCGCCGCAGCAGGACACCGCGGTGATGCCGCCGGGATTCTTGCGGCGCGCCTCGAGAATCTTCTCGCGCAGCGCATAGTTCGACCGCCCCGCCGGCCCAAGCCTGCGATCGAAATAAAAACCCTTCCAGGGCTCGACCACCGTATCGATGTAGAAGGCGCCGATCTCGCGGCAGAGTTCGATGATGTCGAGCGAGGAGGTGTCGACCGAGACATTGACGCAGAAGCCCTGGCCGGGCCCCTCGCTGAGGAGCGGCCTCAGCAGGTCACGATAATTCTGCGGTGTAAGCGCCTCGTGGATGAAGCGGATGCCGCGCTCGTCCAGTAGGGCGCGATCCTTGTCCTCCGGATCGATCACCACGAATTTCGATTTATCGTAGGAGAAATGCCGTTCGATCAGCGGGAGCGTCCCTTTACCGATCGAGCCGAAACCGATCAACACGATGGGACCGTCAATATGGGCGTGGACCGGCCAATCGGTCATGATCGGTGCCTCCACCAAAAAATACGTCTCCCCTCACCGGGAGCGGTGACGGACAGATGAAACTCCAATCCCAAAAGGCACGGCTGCACTGGCGGCGTCAATGTCCGACCGGTGTCGAAACGAAAAAATCGTGCCGCATTCCACAACAACAAAACCCCCGGCCGGTGGGCCGGGGGCTGTTCCGTGGGTAGCGGAGCGAATTCCGCTTCAGATCACATAGGACCTGAGCGGCGGAAAACCGTTGAAGGCGACCGACGAATAGGTCGTGGTATAGGCGCCGGCCGCCTCGATCAGCACCTTGTCGCCGATCGCAAGCGAGACCGGCAGGAGATACGGCGTCTTCTCGTAGAGCACGTCCGCCGAATCGCAGGTCGGCCCGGCCAGGATGCAAGGCGCTAGCTCATCCTTGTCCCGGGTCGTGCGGATGGGGTAGCGGATCGCTTCCTCCATCGTCTCGGCCAGCCCGCCGAACTTGCCGATGTCGAGATAGACCCAGCGTACCGGGTCGTCCTCGGACTTCTTCGAGATCAGCACGACCTCGGCTTCGATCATGCCGGCATCGCCGACCAAACCGCGGCCCGGCTCGATGATGGTTTCCGGAATGCGGTTGCCGAAGTGCTTGCGCAACGCGCGGAAGATCGCGCGGCCGTAGACCTGAACCTTCGGTACATCGGGGCGATAACGGGCCGGGAAGCCGCCGCCGAGATTGACCATGGCAAGATTGATTCCGCGCTCGGCCATGTCGCGGAAGATGGCGGCGGCACTCGCCAGTGCTTTGTCCCAGGCCTTCACATCGTTTTGTTGCGAGCCGACGTGGAAGGAGATGCCGTGGGGGACGAGCCCGAGCCGATGGGCGTGTTCGAGCACGCGCGGAGCCAATTCGGGCGCGCAGCCGAACTTGCGCGACAACGGCCATTCCGAGCCGCTGCCGTCGCACAGGATGCGGCAGAACACCTTGGAGCCGGGCGCGGTGCGGGCGATCTTCTCGACCTCGGCCTCGCAGTCGGCGGCGTAGAGGCGCACGCCGAACTCATAGGCCCGCGCGATATCGCGCTCCTTCTTGATGGTGTTGCCGAAGGAGATGTGGTCGGCGGTCGCGCCGGCCGCCAGAACCGCTTCGATCTCGCCGATCGAGGCGGTATCGAAAGAGGAGCCGAGCTCGGCCAGGAGCTTCAGGATTTCGGGGGCGGGGTTGGCCTTCACCGCATAGAAGACGCGCGTATCGGGCAGCGTCTTGGCAAAGGCGAGATAGTTCTCGCGAATGACCTCGAGATCGACGACGAGACAGGGTCCATCCTCACGTCGTCGGCGGAGGAACTTGCGAATGCGTTCTGTCAACTCTTTGTCTCCTTCCATTCCAAGCCTTGGGCGGGATGCCAGAGCGCCGCGCGCATGCGCTTCACCCGTGGCGGGTCTCCGTCCGCTTTCCGGCTAACGCCGGCCTTGACCTTGCGCCGTTGCTTGGATTGGAAGGCTCCAATCCGCACGCCCGGCAAGAGTAGTGCCTCTTCAGTAACCCCCGGCTCTTCCATCAGCCGGTAGAGACCAATAAGGCCCGCTACGTCGTTGCTTTAAGTCGCGTCCCTCGCGGAGAGCGGGGTCGGCCGGTTGACTCCGGCTACCGGTCTGCCCCGACAGCTTTCCGGCCTCTTGTCCGGGTCTCTGTCGACCGGCACGCGACCACAGGCACGTGCGAATTTGGGCGACTCGCGATGTAGGAGGATTTTTCCACGGTTGCAAGAGAAAATTGCCCCGCGAGCAAAATTTTTTCGTCTCGCCACCTCGACGACGCAGAGCTGAATCGATCCTTAAGGCAGGTCGGACGGGAAGGAGGCGCTCACCGCTCGACGAAGGGTTCGATGCGCGCGGCGGCGCGTACGAAGAAGACGATGACGGCGAGTCCGCCGAGCCCGAACAGCGCCTCGAGCACATAGGCGCCGATGTCGCCGAGCCCAAACAGGCCGGCGATGGCCCAGCCGGTGGCCAACCCGGCACCGATGATCTCGGTGCCGATCAGGATGGCGGCGCTGATGACCGTTACGAGGTTGAGCCAGTTCACCCGCCCGGACGCGCGCGCTCCTTCGGTCATCGGCTGCTGCTCCCTGTCGCGGCGGATCGGGCTCGCTTTGGCGCGCCCCCGGCCTAGAATGGCGCGCACTCTGGCGTGGAACGGCAGCCTGATCAAGCAATGGCCGTTCCCGCTTCCCGCCTCTTCGCTCCCTGAGGTCGCCCGATGGTTCATGAGAGCTTGAAAGCCCGCCGCGGCATGGTCGCCGCCCCCCATTGGCTGGCGGCGGAGGCCGGTCGTGACGTGCTCAAGGAGGGCGGCAATGCGCTGGAAGCAGCGGTCGCCGCCGCCGCCGCCATCGTCGTCGCCTATCCGCACATGAACCACCTCGGCGGCGACGGCTTCTGGCTCGTGCGCGAGCCCTCGGGAAAGGTCCGCTATATCGAGGCCTGCGGCTATGCCGGCACCAAAGCCACCCGCGCGTTCTACCGCGACCTCGGGCACGACAAGATTCCGGAACGGGGGCCGTTGGCCGCGCTCACGGTGCCGGGGGCGGTCGGTGGCTGGATGCTCGCGCTCGAAGCCGCCCGGGCGCTCGGCGGCCGCATGCCGCTCGCGCGGCTTCTGGAGCCCGCGATCGCGCTCGCCCGCGCCGGGACGGCCGTTTCGCGCTCCCAGGCCTGGCGCTTCACCACCGAGCGCGCCATGGCCATCGAGGCGCCCGGCTTCGCCGAGGCCTATCTCATCGGCGGCAAGCCGCCAAAGCTGGGCACGGTCCTCTCCACCGGACGGCTTGCCGGCACCTTCGAGCAGCTCGCCCGCGCCGGGCTCGACGACTTCTATCGTGGCGATATTGGGCGCGAGATCGCCGCCGACCTCGATCGCATCGGCAGCCCGGTCGTGCGCGCCGATTTCGAGCGCTACCGTGCCGTGCTGCGCGAACCCCTGTCGGTCCGGCTCAAGAGCGGGACCCTATTCAACTCCCCGCCGCCGACCCAGGGCCTCGCCGCGCTCCTCATCCTCGGCATCTACGAGCGCCTCGCAATTCGCCAAGCCGAGGGCTTCGACTTCGTGCATGGGATCGTCGAGGCGACGAAACGCGCCGTCCGCATCCGCGACCGGGTGGTGACCGACTTCGAGCGCCTCAAGCACGATCCCGCGTCCTTCCTCACGCCCGAGGCTTTCGAACGCGAGGCGCGGGCGATCGACCGCAAGCGCGCCGCACCCTGGCCGGAGCCCGCGGGCGCGGGCGACACCATCTGGCTCGCCACCGCCGACGCCTCCGGCCTCGTCGTCTCCTATATCCAGTCGCTCTATTGGGAGTTCGGCTCGGGCTGCGTGCTGCCTCGGACCGGTATCGTCATGCAAAACCGCGGGGTGAGCTTCTCGCTCGACCCCAAGGCCGTGAACCCGCTGGAGCCCGGACGGCGGCCATTCCACACCCTCTGTCCGGCGCTCGCGGAACTCGCCGATGGGCGCATTCTTGCCTTTGGCACCATGGGCGGCGAGGGCCAGCCGCAGACCCTGGCAACCCTCTTCACGCGTTACGTCGATTACGGCGTGCCGCTGGGAGAAGCGATCGACCGGCCGCGCTGGATTCTGGGGCGAACCTGGGGTTCGACCCTCACCAATTTGCGCCTCGAATCGCGTTTTCCGGAGGTGGCAGTCGAGCGGCTTCGCAAAGCCGGTCATGACGTGGAAGTGCTCGCCGATGCCTATAACGAGGTCATGGGCCATGCCGGAGCGGTGGTGTGCCACCCCGACGGGACGCTCGAGGGCGTGCACGATCCGCGCAGCGACGGCGGCGGCGCCGGCTGCTGAGCGATACGCAGTATCGTTAACGGGGATGGGTTGCCTTGGGCGGCGGCACTATGATCCACTCGGAATTCGGAGCGGATATCCGACTGGGGGCTAGGGAATGAAGCTTTTGATCCTGGTCGCGGTCGTCGCGGGGTTCGTGCTGACCGCAGCCACGGCCGATTTGGCCTCCGCCAAGCCGCGCCCGCAGGCGCAGAAACCCGCATCGACCGCGCGCGAGATCGTCGAGTTCGATGGCGACTATGCCCACGGCACCATCGTCATCCGGACATCGGAGAAGCGGCTCTATTACACCCTCGGCGATGGCCATGCGGTGCGCTATCCGATCGCGGTCGGGCAGCCGAAATTCCAATGGTCGGGCAATTTGTGGGTGAGCTCCAAGCAGCGCAATCCGGGCTGGCGGCCGACCCCGCGCATGCGCCGCGAAAATCCGGGACTGCCCCAATATGTATCCCCCGGGCCGCGTAATCCGCTCGGCCTGCGCGCGATGTATCTCGGCTGGAGCGAATACCGCATCCACGGAACCAATGCGCCTTATTCCATCGGTAGCGCGGCATCGAGCGGCTGTTTCCGCATGCATAATGCCGATGCGATCGATCTATTCGATCGCGTCCATATCGGCGCGCCGGTAATCGTACAACGCTGAAGCCGGAGCGTCACGGTTCCGCCGAATTCGGCGCGCCCGTTCAAGTCCTGAGGAGATCGGTCTGCTGATGGCGATGCGTCATTTCCGTCGAACCACGGTGTTCGCCGCGCTCGCCTTCTTCGTCACGGCGGTGGCGGCGGACGCGCATCCGCATGTCTTCGTGATGGCGAAGAGCGAGCTCATCTACGCGGCCAATGGCTCCGTGAAGGCCGTGCGCCATACCTGGACCTTCGACGAGATGTTCTCGGCCTTCGCCACCCAGGGTCTCGACAAGGACAACGACGGCAAGCTCACGCGCGAGGAACTCGCCGAACTCGCCAAGATCAATGTCACCTCGCTCAGGGAGTTCGATTACTTCAGCGTGATGAAGAGCGGCGACAAGCAGATGGCCTTCGATGAGCCGGTGGATTATTGGCTCGAGGCCGACGCCAACAAAGTCCTCACCCTCCATTTCACCCTGCCGGTGAAGGCGGGAGCTCCGAAGGGCCCGCTCACCCTCGATATTTTCGATCCGACCTATTTCGTCGCCTTCTCGCTCGCCGAGGCGGAGCCGGTGATGCTCAAGGATGCGCCGGCGGGATGCTCCGCCGAGGTGCGGCGGCCCGAGACTGCGGCGACCGGCACGACGAATCTTTCGGAGTCATTCTTCAATTCGCTCAACTCCGCGAGCAATTACGGCTCCCAGTTTGCGAACCGCATCAGCGTGCGCTGCAAGTGAGGCGCCGGTGACGGTCCGGCGAATCGCTGTTTTCGCGCTTGGTTTCGTGCTCGTCGGGATGGCCGCATTCGCGCTCGCGGCGAGCGCTTGCGCGCAAGGCTCGCCCTTCGGGTCGGGCCCCGCCCCCGCCCCCGCGCCCAGCGGGTTCGGCGGATGGCTTCTCGCCGAGCAGGCGAGATTCTACCGCGCGCTTGCCGAGCGAATCCGCGCCGCCAAGGCCGATGGCAGCGCCGCCGTTGGGCTCGCCTGGCTCTCCTTCCTCTATGGCATCTTTCACGCCGCCGGCCCGGGCCACGGCAAGGCGGTAATCTCGTCCTATCTCCTCGCCGAAGGCTCGACCATACCGCGCGGCATCGCGCTCTCGGGCTTGGCGGCGCTGGCGCAAGCCGTGACCGCGATCACATTGGTCGGGATCGCCGCGCTCGTGCTCGGCGCCACCGCACAAGCCATGGGCGCGACCGTGCGCGTGCTCGAACTCGGCGCCTATGGGCTCATCGTCGCCTTCGGACTCGTGCTCGCCTGGCGCAAGGGCCATGCGCTCGCCGCGGCTCTCGCCGCCCGGCGTCACGGGCATCATGGGCACAATCACGCCC
>JAHFPO010000070.1 GCA_023266695.1 Hyphomicrobiales bacterium
GGCAGAGATTCAAACTGCGATATCTTTAGTGACAAACCGACTAATATTTCTCAAAAAAGTGATCAAATCGAGCAACAGCCTCAATTCATCTGACTCTCCGATTGACAAGATTCAAATCGCTCAGCTGGTTGCGCTGCTCGAAGCAACGCTTTCGGCTATCAAAGCCCCATTTATCGAAACCGGCCAAACCACTAGCTTCTTTAAATGGCTCGGGAAACTCGGCAAGCGCGGGGTTGAGAAGAGAATTGAAAGCGGAATCCCGGACGCCATTGATAGCGCGGTGGATGCCGGCTCTGAGCTAATCAAAAAATTGGGCGATGCTGCCGGTATCTCTGATCTTGATAGTATCATCAGATAAATTGAATTGAGCGCCTACAGCTCGGATTTTGCTCACGCTCCATCCGGGCTAAAGACGAGCAACGCAAACTGCCTAGGCCGTATCCGCCGGCCGCACGCGCCGGGCGATCTCCTTGCCGCTTTCGTACGCGGTATGAAGGGCAAGCCGGGTCGCGTGGTGGCGGAGTGAACTACCACAGCGTCCTGATCCCGAACGCCCGGAAAGCCGGATCGGCGGTCATCAGCGGCAGATTCTCGATCTGCGCCTGCGCCGCCAGCATGCGGTCGAAGGGATCGCGGTGCCGGCTCGGCATGGCGCCGGCCAAACGCGCGTGCTCGAGCGTGATCGGCAGCGGCTCGAAGGCATAGCTGGTCATCGCCTCCTGAAAGGCCCCGGCGAGCGGGGCCGCTTCCGGCCAGCGGCCAAGCCGCACTTTGTTGGCGATCTCCCACGCGCTCACCGCGCTCACGCACAAGATCGCGTCCCGTTCCTCGACTGCCGCGCGCGCTTTCTTAGAAAAGCGCGCGTCCGCGGTAAGGAACCAGACCAGCGCGTGGCTATCTAAGAGGATCCGCATCGCCGCCTTCCCACAGCTTCAATTCCTCCTCGGGAAGCGGATCGAAAAAGAACGAGTCCGGAATATTGAACTTGCCTTTGAGAACGCCGAAGACCGGACGGCGCTTGGCGCCCGTCACCGGCGCGAGCTTCGCCACCGGCTCCTTGCCGCGCGCGATCACGATCTCCTCGCCCTTCTCCACGCGGGCGATGAGCTTCGACAGGTTGGTCTTGGCCTGATGGATGGTGACAATGGCCATGGACGATCCCGGATAAGGTTAGCTAAGTGATTAGCTAATTACTAGATACAAGCTTGTCAATGGATTTTCGCCGCGCGCAGGCGCGCTGACGGCGGGCTACTTATCCCCCTGCTATTTTCGATCGAGAGCCCCGGGAACCGGCGCCTTCACGCCGCGTCCGCCGGCCGCACACGCCTGGTGATCTCCTTGCCGCGTTCGCGCACAACTGCCGCGATGTCATATTGGCCCTGCAGGTCGAGCCAGAACTGCGCGATTCTGATGTGACGCGTTTTCTTCGGCCAACCGGTGCCCACTTGGCCGGAAAACGCTACGTTGTTTCCAAAATAACGCCCGAGCCGCACCGCCGTGTCGGCGCTGATCGAGCGCCGCGCGTTCAGAATGTCGGTGATGCGGCCGGACGGCACGCCGATGTCGAGCGCAAGCCGGTTGGCGCTGAGCCCCCTCGCTGCAAGCTCCCGCCGCAAGAGCCGGCCCGGATGTGCGTAGACAGCCATGGTTCACCCCTTGTGATCATCGAGGCCGCGCCCGAGATGCTGCGCCGGCGCCACGAATATGATATAAAACGCCTATGACCAAGGCCCAGATCGAAGCCGCGCTGAAACGTGTCCAGGCCTGGCCGACGGACGCCCAGGAAGAATTGGCGCGGCTGGTGCTCGAGATCGAGGCCGAGCTCGGCGAGGGCGCCTATCGCGCGACCCCCGAGGAGCTCAGCGGCATCGACCGCGGCTTGCGCGACGCGGCCGAAGGCAAGTTCGCCTCCGAACAGGAAGTCGAGGCGGTCTTCGCCCGCTACCGTCATTGATTGCGTCATGCCCGGACCTGATCCGGGCATCCACGTTTTTTGGTCTTTCAGCAAGTAAGTCGTGGATGGCATCCGAAGTCGGCTGTTGCTGACTTCGGCAATTTCAATTTGCAAGCCGGGTCCAACCGGCTTGCGGACAAGTCCGGCCATGACGAAATGAGGGTCAGCGCCGCACTTATCCCCGCATCGGCAATCGCCCCCCTTGAAATCCCTCACGAAAAAAAACTTATCCCCGCCCCTTCAGGCGCCCTTATCTTGAGCGCGTCCCGCCCAGGCGAGGGCGTCTTCCGGAGACGTTCGGTCGATGGGGCGGGATGCGGCGCCTGCGCGCGCGGGCCGACGTGGCTCGCGCTCCCGGGGCGCCTCGGGGCCCCGCCCTACGGGCATTAGGACCCGTGTGCGAGGAGCTCGCTGGAACGGCGCCGGCCACGGTTGGCCGGCGTACGCAAGCGCGGCCCGAGGCCGGCGGCGAGGCTAGCCATGCCGGACCGCTAAAACGCCGCCCCGGAGCGCCGCAAGGCGCGCGCGTCTCGTGAGAGACGCGCAGGAACGGAAGACCGTGGCGCCGACCGGCGCTCCGGCCCTCGCCCACCGTGGCGGGGGACAAGGCAACAAACCTCGGGGCGCGCGAAAACCGCCCGCGAGAACGGGTGATGCTGTTTGAAAAAATTAGAGATGCGCGCAACAACAAACACGTCATCGCCGGGCTTGACCCGGCGATCCATGCTGACATTCAGCGATTGCAGCACAGCCGTATGGATGCCCGGGCAGGCAAGTTTACGCAGCCTGCCTAAAGTTGGCTGCGAGCCCGGGCATGACAAAATAGGAGGACTCTCACTCGACCGCGATCATCACGTTCGAGGCCTTGATCACCGCCGCCGCCTTGCCGCCGACCTTGAGGCCGAGCTCGTCCACCGACTCGTTGGTGATCGAGGCCGTCACCACCACGCCGGGCGCGATCTCGACCTTCACATGGGCGGTGGTCTGGCCCTTCACCAGGCCGACGATCCTGCCCTTGAAGAGATTGCGGGCGCTGAGTTTCATGCGGGGCCTCCCCGTTCGCGCGCGGGCGCACCGGAGAAGCGACCCTACTTCTTCCTCATCATCGCGTCGAGACTATAGGGCCCGGGCCCGGCGAAGACGAAGTAGAAGAAGATGAAGCAAAAGAGCGCGGCGAGAGTGCCGCCGTTCACGATCGGCATGAAGGCGCGCGGCGCGTGGGCGATGAAATAGGCGAAGGCCATCTCGCCCGCGAGGATGAAGGCGACCGGCCGCGTGAACAAGCCGAGCACCAGGAGCGTGCCGCCGACGAGCTCGATCATGCCGGCGACGCCGATGAGCGAGTAGATTTGCAGATTGGCGTAGGCGGGATTGGGCGGAAATCCCAGGATCTTCTGCACCCCGAACTGGAGAATGAGGAGGCCGATCATGATGCGCGTGAGGCTCCGCACGGTCGGAGCCCAGGCATCGAGGGCGGCGGCGAGCTTGACGGGCAACATGGGCGCTCTCTTGTCCCGTCCCCGGTAAACCCCGGGCCAAGCGAAATCTTCATCGTGGTGCGCCGCCGCATGGCGGGACGGGCGCTCGAACGCGCCGCTACGCAATGGCGGAACGCACGGCAGGAAAGACGCTAAGTGCTTGAAATAATGGCGGGAGCGACGGGACTCGAACCCGCGACCTCCGGCGTGACAGGCCGGCGCTCTAACCAACTGAGCTACGCCCCCGGGGGAAGCCGGACTTAAAGCCCACCCCCCTGCAAGTCAAGGATAGCCCCGGCCTACGGGCATTTTTGCAGTAGATTGGGCGTGATCGCTATGGCTAGACAGGCCTCGAATCATCTATGCCGGTAGGCGGAATATAGCGTTGAAAAGCCCAACCACTTCAAAAGGGGTCGCTCACCATGGCATCCAAAACATCTCCCACGGTCACCTTGAAGCATCTCGCGGCAGAACTCGCGGAGCGCCATGAGATGCCGAAGAAGCAGGCGGAAGCGATCCTCGCGGACCTGGTGGAAGGGATCGTCAAGCATCTCAAGAAAGGCGAACGCATCCGCATGGTCGGCCTGGGGATTCTCCAGGTCCGCAATCGCGCCGCCCGCATGGGGCGCAATCCCGCCACCGGCGAGCCGATCCAAATCAAGGCGTCGAAGAAAGTCGCCTTCCGCGCCGCCAAGGAACTGAAGGAAGCGGTCTAGGCCCGCCGGGCCCGCGCAGCGAAGCGGACGGGCGGCCCCGTCCGCTTTTGTTCAAGCTACGGCGGAGAGCCTTCGCGAGCGAAGTTGGCGTGCCGGCCGCAGCGGCGCAGCCGCGAAGGTGGCTTGCCAGCCGTAGCGGCAAAACGACCGGCCCGCCTTCGCTGAAGCTACGGCGGGCATCCTCGCGCTGCTTCGCAGCCGCGAAGGCTGGTGGGCGGTGACGGGCTCGAACCGCCGACCTTCTCGGTGTAAACGAGACGCTCTACCAGCTGAGCTAACCGCCCGGCAAAGCATTACCTCTCCTCGCCCTTCTTCGGCAACGGCCCCAAAACACGAATGCTCCCGCCCGTCGGCGGGAGCATCCCGAACCCGGAGCGGACGCCGCAATCACATGTTGACGGCGTCCTTCAGGCCCTTGCCGGAGGAGAATTTCGGCGCCTTCGACGCCTTGATCTGCACCGGTTGGCCGGTCCGGGGGTTGCGCCCCTCGCGGGCCGCCCGATTGGCCACCTTGAAAGTGCCGAAGCCAATGAGTTTCACCTCGTCGCCCCGCTTGAGGGCGCCGGTGATGATGTCGAACGTGGCCTCGACCGCCTTGGCGGCATCGGTCTTGGTCAAACTTGACGTATCCGCAACTGCGGCGATGAGCTCGTTCTTGGTCATCGGACCATCCTTCCCATGGATGAGCGAGAATCACCGGCTAGTGGCCGGAAACGGCGCGAAGCTTCCTGCAATCCGGGGCAAAAGCAAGACCGCGGGCGGGCAAACCCGCGCCAATCCATGATTTCCGGCCGCGCGAGACGGCCGGCGGCGGGACCGGAGCGCTCGCCGGCCGGCCGGCAGGGTCTGATCCTAAGTCATTGATATATAGACTAAACGCAGGTTTTCCGGCGGGCGCGCTGCGATCGTATGAACCCTCGCGAAACAAGCAACGGGCGGGCTGCTGCTCGGCCCGCCCGCCCCCGCAATATCCTTCAGTGGGCGACGACGGTCGAGGAATCCTCTTCGTCGGTCACCACCGGCTCGACCGGCTTGGCGGTCGCCTCGTCCCACTCGATCGCCTCGGGCTTGCGCGTGAGCGCGTGCGACAGCACTTCGTCCATGCGCGAGACCGGGATGATCTCGAGCCCGCTCTTCACCTGGTCGCCGATCTCGGCGAGGTCCTTGGCGTTCTCCTCGGGGATCAGCACGGTCTTGATGCGGCCCCGGAGCGCCGCCAAGAGCTTCTCCTTGAGGCCGCCGATCGGCAGCACGCGGCCGCGCAGCGTGATCTCGCCGGTCATGGCGACGTCGTGGCGCAGCGGAATCCCGGTCATGACCGAGACGATGGCGGCGGCCATGGCGACCCCTGCGGACGGCCCGTCCTTGGGCGTTGCCCCCTCCGGCACGTGCACGTGGATGTCGCGCTTCTCGAACTTGGGCGGCTCGATGCCGAAATCGATCGCACGCGAACGCACATAGGAGGCCGCCGCCGAGATCGACTCCTTCATCACTTCGCGCAGGTTTCCGGTGACCGTCATCTTGCCCTTGCCGGGCATCATCAGGCTCTCGATGGTGAGCAACTCGCCGCCGGCGTCGGTCCAGGCGAGCCCGGTCGCGACGCCGACCTGGTCCTCGAGCTCGGCCTCGCCATAGCGGAACTTCGGCACGCCCAGGAATTTCTCGAGATTTCCGGAGGTGACGGCGACCGAATCCTTCTTCTCCGCGATCAGCTCCTTCACCGCCTTGCGCAAGAGGTTCGCAATCTCACGCTCGAGATTGCGCACTCCCGCCTCGCGCGTATAGCGGCGGATGATGGTGAGGAGCGCCTCCTGGTCGAGCGACCATTCGCCGGACTTGAGCCCGTGCTTGGTGAGCAAGTTCGGGATCAGGTGCCGGCGCGCGATCTCGACCTTCTCGTCCTCGGTATAGCCGGCGATGCGAATCACCTCCATGCGGTCGAGGAGTGCTGGCGGAATATTGAGCGTGTTCGCCGTGGTCACGAACATCACATTGGAGAGATCGTAATCGACCTCGAGATAATGGTCGTTGAAGGCGTGGTTCTGCTCGGGATCAAGCACTTCCAAGAGCGCCGAGGACGGATCGCCGCGGAAATCGGCGCCCATCTTGTCGACCTCGTCCAACAGGAACAGCGGGTTCGACTTCTTGGCCTTGCGCATCTGCTGGATGATCTTGCCCGGCATCGAGCCGATATAGGTGCGCCGATGGCCACGAATCTCGGCCTCGTCGCGCACGCCGCCGAGCGACACGCGCACGAACTCGCGCCCCGTCGCCCGCGCGATCGACTTGCCGAGCGAGGTCTTGCCCACGCCGGGCGCGCCGACCAGGCACAGGATCGGACCGGTGAGCTTGTTCGCCCGGCTCTGCACCGCCAGATACTCGACGATGCGCTCCTTGACCTTCTCGAGACCGTAGTGGTCGTCGTTCAAGACCTTCTCGGCGAAGACGAGGTCCTTCTTGATCTTGCTCTTCAGGTTCCACGGGATCGACAATAGCCAGTCGAGATAGTTGCGCACGACGGTCGCCTCCGCCGACATCGGCGACATCTGGCGGAGCTTCTTCAACTCGTGGGTCGCCTTTTCGCGCGCTTCCTTCGAGAGCTTGGTTTTCTTGATCTTCTCGTCGATCTCGGCGAGCTCGTCCTTGCCCTCCTCGTCGCCCAGCTCCTTCTGGATCGCCTTCATCTGCTCGTTCAGATAGTACTCGCGCTGGGTCTTCTCCATCTGGCGCTTCACGCGCGTGCGGATGCGTTTCTCGACCTGCAGGACCGAGATTTCGCTTTCCATCAGCGACAGCACCTTCTCGAGCCGCGCCGCGATATTGACGAGCTCGAGCACGGCCTGCTTCTCCGGAATCTTGACGGCGAGGTGCGAGGCGATGGTGTCGGCGAGCTTGGAATGGTCGCCCACCTGCGCCACCACGCCGACCACTTCGGGCGAGACCTTCTTGTTGAGCTTCACATAGCTCTCGAATTCGCTGACGACCGAGCGCGCGAGCGCTTCCACCTCGACGTGCTCCCCGGCATCCACCGTGAGCACGGTCGCCTCGGCCTCGTAGAAGTCCGTCCGCTCGCTATAGGCACTGATCTTGGCGCGCTCGACACCCTCCACCAGCACCTTCACGGTGCCGTCGGGGAGCTTGAGGAGCTGCAGCACCGAGGCGAGCGTGCCCACCTTGTAGATCGCGTCGGTCGCCGGGTCGTCGTCACCGGCGTTCATCTGGGTGGCGAGCAGGATATAGGTATCGTTCCGCATCACCTCTTCGAGAGCGCGGATCGACTTCTCGCGCCCGACGAACAGCGGCACGATCATGTGCGGAAACACCACGATGTCCCGGAGCGGCAACACCGGAAACGACTGGCTCGCGCCGGGCGCGAGGGGCGGACGAGGCTTCGGGGCAGTCATGGGCCCTTACCTTTCTGTTGGCGCCGCCTCTCGCGGGCGGACCCGCTGGCGGCGCGAAATGCCGGAAGGACAACTTGCCCGCCGATGAGGGACGGCATCCGATGCCGCGGCGGGCTCATGGGAATCGCATCCGGAGTCGGTGCTTCGCCCCATTAGGTGGCGATGCCCCTTGGGGGTGTCAAGGAGACCCGGAGCCTTGCGCCGCCACAATTGGGCCGGCCCATTTCGACGCGATCAGGCGCTCACGCCGGCGCCGGCGTCGCCGGCACGGTCGGCATAGATATAGAGCGGCCGTGCGCCCCCCTCGACCACCTCGCGGCTGATCACGACCTCCTCGACGCCCTCGAGGCTCGGCAGGTCGAACATAGTGTCGAGCAGGATGCCCTCCATGATCGAGCGCAGGCCGCGCGCGCCGGTCTTGCGGTCGATCGCCTTGCGTGCGATGGCGCCGAGCGCCTCCTCGTGGATCGCAAGCTCCACGTTCTCCATCTCGAACAGGCGCTGGTACTGCTTCACCAGCGCGTTCTTGGGCTCGGTGAGGATGCGCTTCAAGGCGACCTCGTCGAGATCCTCCAGCGTCGCGATCACCGGCAGGCGGCCGATGAATTCCGGGATCAGCCCGTACTTGAGCAAGTCCTCGGGTTCGACGTTGCGGAACACCTCGCCGGGCTTGCGGTCCTCGGGCGAAATCACGGTGGCGCCGAAACCGATCGAGGTGCCGCGCCCGCGCGCCGAGATGATCTTCTCGAGGCCGGCGAAGGCGCCGCCGCAGACGAACAGGATATTGGTGGTGTCGACCTGCAGGAATTCCTGCTGCGGGTGCTTGCGACCGCCCTGCGGGGGCACCGAGGCGATGGTGCCCTCCATGATCTTGAGGAGCGCCTGCTGCACGCCCTCGCCCGATACGTCGCGGGTGATCGAAGGATTGTCCGACTTGCGCGAAATCTTGTCGATCTCGTCGATATAGACGATGCCGCGCTGGGCCCGCTCGACGTTGTAATCGGCGGCCTGCAGGAGCTTCAGGATGATGTTCTCCACGTCCTCGCCGACATAGCCCGCTTCCGTGAGCGTGGTGGCGTCGGCCATGGTGAAGGGCACGTCGAGGATGCGGGCGAGCGTCTGGGCGAGCAACGTCTTGCCCGAGCCGGTCGGCCCGATCAGCAGAATGTTGGACTTCGCCAGCTCGACGTCGTTGTGCTTGGTGGCGTGGTTGAGCCGCTTGTAGTGGTTATGCACCGCGACCGAGAGCACCTTCTTGGCGTGGTCCTGGCCGATCACGTAGTCGTCCAGCACCTTGCGGATTTCCTTCGGGGTCGGAATGCCGTCGCGCGACTTCACCAGCGAGGACTTGTTCTCCTCGCGGATGATGTCCATGCACAGCTCGACGCACTCGTCGCAGATGAACACGGTCGGCCCGGCGATGAGCTTGCGCACCTCGTGCTGGCTCTTGCCGCAGAACGAGCAGTAGAGCGTGTTCTTCGAGTCGCTGCCGACCTTGCTCATTCCGTCTCTCCGTCCCCTCGCCGTTCCCGCCTTCCGAGGCTCTCTCCCGGCGAAGTCTGCTCCCCTTGAAGCATGTTCCTAGCGAAGCATGCTAGCGGTTCGGGGCTCAAGAATCTATTAACGCTAAGGCCATTGAGGATGCAGCGCCGACGCCCTGATCCGCAAGGGGCTCCATGCACAAGCTAACCTATGCGATGGTAGTGCTGTCCGCACCGGGACTCTGAGTCGCAGACTCAGGTCTTGGCCGCCGTCTCGTCGACCGGGCGCTTGTTGATCACGGCGTCGACGATGCCGAATTCCTTGGCCCCCTCGGCGGTGAGGAACTTGTCGCGCTCGAGCCCCTCCTCGATCGCCTTCAAGGGCTGGCCGGTGTGCCTCACGTAGATTTCATTGAGTCGCTTCTTGAGCGCCATGATTTCAGCTGCGTGCAACATGATGTCGGTGGCTTGGCCCTGAAAGCCGCCCGAGGGCTGGTGCAGCATGATGCGGGCGTTCGGCAGCGCGTAACGGATGCCCTTGGCGCCCGCCGCCAGCAACAGCGAGCCCATGGAGGCCGCCTGGCCGACGCAGAGCGTCGAGATGGGGGGCCGGATGAACTGCATGGTGTCGTAGACCGCGAGCCCCGAGGTCACCATGCCGCCCGGCGAGTTGATGTACATGGAGATTTCCTTCTTGGGATTCTCCGCCTCGAGGAACAGGAGCTGCGCGACGATGAGCGAGGCCATGTTGTCTTCGACCGGGCCGGTGATGAAGATGATTCGCTCCTTCAGGAGACGCGAATAGATGTCGTAGGCGCGCTCGCCCCGATTGGTCTGCTCGACCACCATCGGCACGAGATAGTTCGCGTAGGTGTCCACGGGGTCACGCATGCTCGATCCTCCGTGCGCGGTCCGCACGATTCGCTGGCGCTACCATACAAGATCGGCGCAATAACGGCGCCGAATGGCGTCAACCCTTCTTGCCGCCTTTGGTGCCGCCCTTCTTGCCGGTTTTGGCGACTTTCTTGCCGTCGGTCTTTTCCACGGCCTCGTCGTCCGAGTAGAGTTCCTCGTGGCTCACCGGCTTGTTGGTGACGACGGCGAGCTCGAGGAGGAAATCGACGACTTTCTCCTCGAAGATGGGGGCGCGTACCGAGGCGATCATGCCGGGATTGCGCTTGATCTGCTCGAACGCCTGCTGTTCCTGTCCGGGAAACTGGCGGGCGCGCTCGGCGACCGCACGCGTCAGCTCGTCGTCGGTGACCGTGATCGAGTTCTTCTCCCCGACCTCGGCGAGAACCAGGCCCAGCCGTACGCGGCGATCGGCGATCTTGCGGTATTCCGTGCGCGCCTCCTCCTCGGTCGTGCCCTCGTCGGCGAAGCTGCCGCCCTGGGTTTCCATCTCCTTGGTGACTGTCTGCCAGATGCCGTTGAATTCCTGCTCCACCAGCGAGGGCGGAACCTCGAATTTGTGGCGCTCGTCGAGCGCATCGAGGAGCACGCGCTTGAGCTTGGCGCGCGATACCGCGGTATTGCCGCGTTCCAACCGGTCGCGCACCTGCGCCTTGAGCTTGGCGAGCGAGTCGAGACCGAGCGTCTTGGCGAAGGCGTCGTCGACCACGAATTCGGCCGGCTCCGCGATAGTCTTCACCGTCACCTCGAATTGCGCCTCTTTGCCCGCCAGATGTTCGGCGAGATAGTTCTTTGGGAAGGTAACCGTGATGTTCCGGGTCTCGCCCTTCGCCATCCCGATGACCTGATCCTCGAAGCCCGGAATGAACTGGTCCGCTCCGATCACGATCGGAACTTCCTCGGCCGAGCCGCCCTCGAAGGTCTTGCCGTCCATGGTGCCGCGGAAGGAGACGACGATGCGGTCGCCTTTTTCCGCCTTGCCCTGTTTGTCCGCGAACGGGCGGTTCGATTCGGCGATCTTGGCGATCGCCTCGTCGATTTGGCGCTCG
>JAHFPO010000071.1 GCA_023266695.1 Hyphomicrobiales bacterium
TCAAGCTTCCGCGGCTGGTCTCGATCGCACGGGCAACCGCCCGGCGGGCGGCGCGGCGCTCGGCCGCGCGCTCGAGCAGCTTCGTGGTTGGATCGCTGAGGAAGGGTAGCGCGGCGGCGTCGCTGAGATCGCTGCGGCTGAGACCAATATCCTTGAGCATGTGGTCGTCGAGCCGGGCGAGATTGGCGAGCACGCGGCGGCCGGAAATCGCGCGCGTGAGTTCGGCCACCCGGCGGATCAGGGCCCGACACCGGGCCGCAAGCGGGCGCGGAACCAGATCGAAGCCGGCCTTGATGCGGGTAGTGCCGAGGAACGACATGGGGTCTCCACCGTGATTGCGGGACGATGACGGGCCTTTTCGCGCCCGCGGCTTGCGCGTGCGACCCGAAATCACCGAATTCCGTGAGGATATTTATGGATCGAGGAGATTGATAAGTGAAACGAATGTTTTTAATCTGACCCATCATAACTCTTGATACTATTCCGACCGGCCGCCATGACCCCGCTCCTCGACATCGACCAGCTCAGGACCTTCGTCGCCATCGCCGAGACCGGCAGCTTCACCCGCGCCGCCGAGGTCGTGCACAAGACCCAGTCGGCGGTCTCCATGCAGATGAAGCGGCTGGAGGAGCGGCTGGGGCGTCCGATCTTCGAGCGCGACGGGCGCGCCTCCAAGCTCACCGAGGATGGCGAGCGGCTCCTCGACTACGCCCGCCGAATCGTGAAGCTTAATGCGGAAGCGCTCTCCTCGGTCGCGGGCGCGGGCCTCACCGGACGGGTGCGGCTGGGCGTGCCCGACGATTATGCCGAGCGCTATCTGCCCGAGATCATGGCGCGCTTCTCGCGCTCGCACCCGGAAGTGGAGCTCACGGTGCTGTGCGAGCCGACGACCGAGCTGGTGGAGCGCATCGACGCCGGCGATCTCGATCTCGCCATTGTCACCCATGTCGTCGCGAACCGGCCCTGCGAGGTGATCCGCCGCGAGCGCTTGGTGTGGGTTTCGTCAAATCGACACGCGACCCATCTCGAGGAGCCACTGCCGCTCGCGCTGTCGCGGCCGACCTGCCCGATGCGCCGCGCGGCAATCGAACGGCTGCAGCAGATCGGCCGTCCGCACCGAATCCTCTATAGCAGCGGCAATGCCGGCGCGGTCAGCGCGGCGGTGTTGGCCGGCCTCGCGGTTTCAGTGGTGCCGGAGTCGGGCCTCAGGCCCGGCTTGCGCGTGCTCGGGCCGGGCGACGGCTTTGCGGCGCTGCCTGCCTTCGATATCGGATTGTTGCGCAACCGGCACGAGTCGTCGGTGCTCGCCGACGCGCTCGCGACCCACATCGTCCAGGGCCTCGACAATCTTGCTGAGGTGGACGCCGCGGAGTAAGGACCGGGTTTTCCTAATACGCGAGTGCTTCGAAAATCGGCTCGACCGAACCCTTCCATTCGCCGTGGAAGCGGGCGAGCAGGATTTCGGCGGGGGTCTTGCCGCTTTCGACCACTTGCTCGAGCGGGGCGAGGAAATGGCTCTCGTCGCGGCCCATGCGGTCGAGGCGGCGGCGGCGGCCAAGTCCGTCGCGGGCGAGCGCAACCACATCGCGGGCGAGATCGCGCACCTTGCGCTTGCGAATGGCTGCGTCGAATCCGAGCTTTGGAACCTGGTCGCGCAGCTCTTGGCGCTCGGCGGCGCTCCAGTCCTTGACGAGGTCCCAGGCGGCGTCGAGCGCGCCATCGTCATAGAGAATGCCGGTCCACAGGGCTGGCAGCGCGCAGATGCGCGCCCACGGGCCGCCGTCGGCGCCGCGCATTTCGAGATAGCGCTTCAGCCGCACTTCCGGGAACAGGGTGGTGATATGGTTTGCCCAGTCGGAGATGGTGGCCCGCTCGCCCGGCACGGCGGCGAGCTTGCCCGCCATCAAATCGCGGAACGATTTTCCGGCGACGTCGATGTAGCGGTCGCCGCGCTTGACGAAATACATCGGCACGTCGAGCGCATAATCGACCCAACGCTCGAACCCCATGCCGTCCTCGAACACCCACGGCAGCATGCCGGTGCGGTCGGGGTCGGTGTCGCGCCAGATGTGCGAGCGGTACGAAAGAAAACCGTTGGGCTTGCCCTCGGTGAAGGGGGAGTTGGCGAACAGCGCGGTCGCCACCGGCTGCAGCGCCAGACCCACGCGCAGCTTCCTCACCATGTCGGCCTCGGAGGAAAAATCGAGGTTCACCTGCACGGTGCAAGTGCGAAACATCATGTCGAGGCCGAGCTTGCCGACCTTCGGCGTATAAGCCGCCATGATCTTGTAGCGACCCTTGGGCATCATCGGCGTCTCGCTCCTCGTCCATTTCGGACTCATGCCGATGCCGAGGAAACCGACGCCGAGGGGCCGCGCGACCTCGCGCAATTGCGCGAGGTGGGCGTTGAGCTCGTTGCAGGTGTCGTGGATGGTCTGCAGCGGGGCGCCGGACAACTCGAACTGGCCGCCGGGCTCCAATGAAATCGCGCCGCCGCCGGTCACGTCGGCAAGGCCGATGATGGTCTCGCCCTCGAGAATCGGCTCCCAGCCGAGGAGCAGGCCCATGCCCTCCAGGAGCGCGCGGATGCCGCGCTTGCCCTCATAGGGCACGGGCGCGTGGCCCGTGAGCGTGAAGGCGAGCTTCTCGTGCTCGGTGCCGATGCGGAAGCGTGCGCGCGGTTTTGCTCCCGCCGCGAGCCAGGCCACGAGCTCGTCGCGCGACTCGACCGGGGTCATGTCGACTTGGTCGCGGGCCATTCGAAAGAGCGCTCCGAGGAGGTGGATGGCGGGGGTGGACGGGGTCGCGACGATACACAAGCCCCCGTCAAAGGGACAATCACCGCCGGCTGCGTTAATGCAACGTCGCTTCGGCGAGCCAGGATTTGACCGCCCGGAACGCCTGGCCCCGGCTGCCGGTGCGGTGTTCGGCCTCGCGGAAGACCGCGATCTGGATATCGGCGCTGGTGCCCTGCTTGAGGATCGAACGGGCGCCGGCGGCCTCGTTTTCGCAGCCGAGCGCGCGCATATCCTCGGCCAGCTCGACGATCAGGTTCTCCACCACTTCCGGGATCGTCACCGCCCGGCGGGTGCGGCAATCGACGAAGCTGCCGTGAATGCCGTAGCGCTGGGCGCGCCACTTGTTCTCGACCGCGATCGCCTGGTCGACCACGGTGAGATCGGAATTCACTCGCGGGTTGCGTACCAGATGACGCGCGAGCGCGCGATAGAGCGCCGCGATCGCCACCGCGTCCTCGACGCGGGTGCAGCTGTCGGGCGCGCGCAATTCGAGCGTCGGATGCTTCTGGGAGGGCCGGAGCGCCCACCAGATATAGCTCGAATCCTCGATCACGCCGGCCTCCACCAGGGTCGCCACATAGGCGTCGTAGTCGGCCTTGCTTTCGAACAGCGGGGGGAGGCCGGTGCGCGGCAATTCGTCATAGGCGGCGAGCCGGTAGCCCATCAGCCCGGTGCGGCGCGAGCGCCAGAACGGCGAGGAGGTGGCGAGCGCGATGAAAAGCGGGACGTACGGCAGCATCCGTCGCATCACATCGACCCGCCGATCGGTGTCGGGCAGTTCCACGTGCACGTGCAATCCGCACAGAAGATTGCGCTCGCCGAGCATCTGCAGATCTTGCATGACGCCGTCGTAGCGGAGCGCCGGCGTATGGTGCGAGCCCGACCAGGTCGCGGTCGGATGGGTGCCGGAGGCGAAGAAGGAAAGGCCGTGCTCGGCGGCAATCGCGCCGACGGTGCGGCGCAATCCACGCAGTTCCTCGCGCGTGTCGGTGCAGGCCAAGGAAGGTTGCGTCATGACCTCGAGCTGCGCCTGCAACAGCTCGCGCGTCACCGCCGATCCGAGATTGCGTTTCAGCGCCAGAATGAAGGCAGCCGGCATCCGGCGCTGGACCGCCTTGGTCTCGGCGTCGACGATGAAATATTCTTCCTCGAGCCCGAACCGGTAATCTTCCACCCTCTAGCCCTTTCCTGCCGCGCCGATCGACAGTCGAGACGAGCAAAACCGATCGCTGTAGTGATGGATGCGCACGAGGCTCAGGTGAAACCGGACCAAATTGAGGCGCGATCCGGTCGGTCAGCCAAGGCATTGACGACGCAGAAATATTTTTCCCCAATGGGGCGAAGAGCGGGGGCGACCCCCGGGCGCGGGCGCAAGATAACTTCGCACCTGCGATAATGTTCCCTGGCCCAATTCGGCCGGCCGAGGCGACCCCGTTCATCGCCAATCCTCGCGGGCGGCCTGAACGAGCGCGAGCGCCGCCACGGCGGCGGTGTCGGCGCGCAGGATGCGCGGTCCGAGCGACAGACGGATGGTCCGCTCGCGCGCGAGGAGCGCGCGGCGCTCGCTTTCGTCGAACCCGCCCTCGGGACCGATCAGCACGGTGAGCAGGCCCGCCGGAATGCGCGCGAGCGCCGCCAGCGGATCTCCGGTTCCTGCTTCCTCGTCGCAGAAGACGATGACCTGGTCGGAGGCAAGGGCCTCGAGCCAGCGCGAAAAGGAGACCGGCTCCTCGACCGCGGGCAGGCTGAGAATACCGCATTGCTCGGCCGCCTCGATCACGTTGGCGCGCACGCGGTCGAGATTCACGCGGGTGACCTGGGTATGGCGGGTGAGCACGGGCGAAAGCCTGCTCGCGCCCATCTCGACCGCCTTCTGGACCATATAGTCGAGGCGCGCATGCTTGAGCGGCGCGAAGGCATAGGCGAGGTCACGGGCCACGCTCTGCGGGCGCACGCGCGCTTCGAGCACGAGGCGCGCTTGACGGCGGGCCGCGGGTTCGAGCCGGGCGTGCCATTCGCCCTCCCGGCCGTTGAACACCAAGACCGCGGCGCCCGGCTCGAGACGAAGCACGTTCAAGAGATAATTCGAGCGCGCGCGATCGAGCACGAGTTCGGCTCCCTCCTCGAGATCCTCCGCGACATAGAGGCGCCGGGTGCGGAAATCATGTTTCGCCATGGCTGCTTTGCCGGTCAGGGGACCTGCCGCGATTTTGCCTCATCTAGGGGATTTTTGTACGGCTGTAATGCCTGCTAGAGACTACCGCACATGCATGCCCGTCCCTTGCTGATCCTGCTCTTCGGCCCGATGCTCGCCCTGGCGGGAGGCGCCCCGGCGTTCGCCCAGGCCGATCCTTTCGCCCAAGCCGACGGGCAAGCGTGCCAGCGGGAATTCGAAAAGCTCAAGGCTGCCCTCGATAAGAACGGCGCGACGCTCAAGGCCGCCGGCCAACGCAAGGCGCAGGCGCAGGAAATGTGTCAGCTGCTCCGCCGCTATACCGAGGGCGAGGACAAGTTGATCAAATTCTTCGTGCAAAAAAAGACCGCGTGTCAAATCCCCGACCAGGTGCTGAAGCAAGCGAAGGAAGGCCACACCCAGGCGCTCGCTATGCGCACGCAGGTTTGCCAAGCCGCGGCGAGCGGAGCCGGAGCGCCGCCACCTCCCAGCATGGGGCTGAGCGGAGCATTGGGTTCGACGAGCGCGCCCGGTGCTCCGGTGGAGGGCACCCCGAGCGGCAGCGGCATCTTCGACACGCTGACCGGCAACGTCCTGCAGCGATGAGCGGCGCCGGCCGTCCGGCCGCCGCGCCGCCCGTTGCCGATTCGACCGGCAATTGGGTCGATCGCAGCGCGCCCTCCTGGGCGCAGCCGTATTTGCGCTTGGCGCGCGCCGACCGGCCGATCGGTTCCTGGCTCCTGCTTCTGCCATGCTGGTGGTCGACGGCGCTCGCCGCCATCGCCGCGGGCGAGCGCTGGCCTCACCCCTGGTACCTCCTGTTGTTCGCGATCGGCGCCGTCGTCATGCGCGGCGCGGGCTGCACCTGGAACGACATCGTCGACCGCGAAGTCGATGCGCAAGTGGAGCGCACGCGCTCGCGCCCGATCCCCTCGGGCCAGGTTTCGATCGGCGCCGCGCTCGTGTTCGTCTTCGCGCAGGCGTTGGTCGGGCTGCTCGTGCTCCTGCAGTTCAACGCTTTCGCGATCGCCACCGGGTTCGCATCGGTGATCGTGGTCGCGCTCTATCCGTTCGCGAAACGGGTGACCTTCTGGCCGCAGCTGGTGCTCGGCCTGGCGTTTTCGTGGGGCGCGCTGATGGGCTGGGCGGCGGTGTTCGGCCGGCTCGATCTCCCGGCGCTCGTCCTCTATGCGGCCGCGATCCTGTGGGTCATCGGCTATGACACCATCTACGCCCACCAGGACCGCGAAGAGGACGCCATCGTCGGCGTGCGCTCGACCGCGCGGCTGTTCGGTCTGGCCACCAAACCGATGCTCGCGATCCTCTACGCGGGCACGGTCGCGCTCGCCGCGATCGCCGGATTGCTCGCCGGCGGCGGCGCCTTCTTCCTCGCCGGGCTCGCCGCCTTCGCGGCCCACCTTGGCTGGCAAGTAATGAGGATCGACGTGAAGGATTCCGCGCTTTGTCTCGCGCTGTTCCGGTCGAACCGCGATGCCGGGCTCATGCTGTTCGCCGGCCTCGTGCTCGACGCGGTCGCGGGCTCACCCGGCGCGTTCATCACTCCGGGGCGATGATCTCGCGTTCGCCGCGATGGACCACGGGATTTTCCATGAGCCGGGTCTGCGCGCGGCGGCTGTAAATCTTCGGCCTGCGTCCTTTGAGCACGGTATGCCGGCGCCGGCGGCGGACGACCTCACCGAGCATGAGCGGGCCGATCATGGCAAAGGGCTCGCGCAGCGTTCCGTCGCCCTCGGCGACGAGCAGACGCTGACGCAGCACGCGGCCCCACATTTGCCAGTCGGCGATGACGTTATCGGTCTCGCTGGCGATGTGGAGAGGCACGCTGAGGGTGGAATCGCGGTGTTCGAGCACGATCGCGATCGCATCGTCTTCCTCGACGCGCGCGGGCATGAGCCGCACGGCTACTCCGAGGAAGGCGGCGAGCGGCATATTGAGCCGCATGTGGACGCCGCGCACCGTGCGGTGCACCAGCACGCGGTTGCGGTCGATCTCGACCGTGCGCATGCGGCCGTCCGCGGCCGAGTCCTCGGCGGAAAAGCGGACCGGCAAGGCTAAGGGGTCGAGCCGCAAGCAGCGGCTCGACCCGGCGGATAGGCTCCCGCCAAGCCCGGTTTGACGCCTCAAATTCGTCTCCCCCGCCGGGCGTTATGATTTTTTTGCCCGGCTTGATCGGGAGCATGTCATAAACCCCGCAGGATTCGCTTAATGGAGCTGGTTAACCGTCGGTGCCTTCGCCCGCTTGCTGGGTTTTTTCCCAGGATACTTGCCGAATGCTTGCCGTGGTTCGAAACCGGCGGCGATTCAAACCGGATTATGCTTGCGCCGCGATGAATACGAACCTCAGAGGCACCCCATGAGCGGCTGGAACGACCTCTCGCCGGCGATCCCAACCGGCGAAAACACAAGCCCGCCGCTCCCGCCGCAAGCCGCGGCGCGCGCGCTCGTGCAGGCCGTGGCCGAGGCCGGAGAGCTCGCGCGTTCCATGCTCCGTCCCGGCATGAGGACCTGGACGAAGGGGAATGCCTCCCCCGTGACCGAGGCCGACATTGCCGTCGACGCGCTCCTGCGCGAGCGCCTCCAGGCCTTGGCTCCCGATCATGGCTGGCTCTCGGAGGAGACCGCCGATACGCCGGAACGGCTCGCACGGCGCCGGGTCTGGGTGGTCGATCCGATCGACGGCACGCGCTCCTTCATCAGGGGCCTTCCCGACTGGGCGATCGCGGTGGCGCTCGTCGAGGACGGGCGCCCGGTCGCGGCGGCGCTCTATGCGCCGGCGAGCGAGGAGATGTTCTCGGCATCCGCGGGGCGGGGCGCCACCCGCAACGGCGTCCTCATCTGCGCGAGCGCGGCCGGGTCGCTCAGCGGCGCACGCATCGCGGGTCCGCGCTCGAGCCTCGAGCGGCTCTCCCAGACGGGTTTGGCCCTCCGCGTTCAGCCGCGCATTCATTCCCTCGCCCTGCGGATTGCACGGGTCGCGAGCGGAGAAGTCGATGTCTCGCTCGCCGCCGCCCACAGTCACGATTGGGACCTTGCGGCCGCGGACCTTTTGGTGCACGAAGCCGGGGGTCGGCTCACGACATACGACGGCGCGAAGCCCGTCTATAATCGCCCGCGACACGTGCACGGGGCGCTCGCGGCTGCCGGAATTGCAATTCATCCGGAGCTTCTTGCCGCGCTCGGCGCGGCTACGAGCGAAACGGGAAATTCGCCCCGCAGTGGCGTAATGGGGATCGCCGAGACATGAGCAGACCGGCAGCGAAGACCTCGCAACGGCAACTTCTCCACCTCGTCTTCGGCGGCGAGCCCATCCGTCTCGGCGACAATGATTTCCGCGACCTCGACAAGCTCGACATCGTCGGCATCTTCCCGAACTATGCGACCGCCTACGCGGCGTGGAAGGCGAGGGCGCAGCGGACGGTTGACAATGCGTTGGTGCACTACTTCATCGTGCACCTGCACCGGCTGCTCGATCCGGGAAACGATACCACCCGCACGGAACGTTGAGCGGTCGGTATCAGGATCATGTGGAAGACGCTTCGTGGGTCGCGACTGTTTCAGGTCGCGATCGGTCGTATGCTGGCGGCCTATTTGCGCCTGGTCTGGTACACTTCTTCGCTCACCCTGGAGCCGGCCGATCTCTACGATTGGGTCGACGACGAAATACCGATCATCCTCACCTTCTGGCATGGCCAGCATTTTCTCATGCCGTTCGTCGCAAAACGGCATCACCGAGGCAAAGTGATGATTTCCCGCCACCTCGATGCCGACATCAATGCGATCGCCGTCGAGGCGCTGGGCCTCGGTACCATCCGCGGTTCCGGCGCGCATGGGCGCGACTTCCCCCGCAAGGGCGGCGTTGCGGCGACCCGCGAGATTCTCGATACCCTGCGGGCGGGAATCAATGTGGCGATGACCGCCGACATCCCGAAGATCTCGCGGGTCGCCGGCCTTGGTATCGTCGCCGTCGCTCATTACTCTGGTCGCCCCATCTATCCGGTCGCCATCGTCACCCGCCATCGTATCGTGGCCGGCAGCTGGGACCGGGCGAGCATCCATCTGCCGTTCGGTCCGGCGGCGATGGTCGTTGCCGAACCGATCCGGGTCGAGCCCGACGCCGACGACGCAGCGCTCGAAGCCGCGTGCCGGCTGGTGCAGGAACGACTCGAGGCGGTGAACGCGCGTGCCGAGGCGTTGGTAGGGCGGCCCGCAGGGAGTGCCGTGCATGGCCGCTAAGGACCGGCTGACCCTCACGCTCAAGGTTTATCGCGGCCTTACCCGCTCCATGTCCCCGCTCGCCGGCGTCATGCTCAAGTGGCGCTTGCGGCGCGGCAAGGAAGACCCCGATCGCTTCGAAGAGCGCCGCGGTCTGCCGGGCATGCCGCGCCCCAAGGGGCCGCTCATCTGGGTTCACGGCGCGAGCGTGGGGGAACTTCTCTCCATTCTGCCGCTCCTGGAGCGCATCCACGCCCGCGGCTTTTCGGTGTTGCTCACCTCGGGCACCGTGACCGCGGCACGGCTGGCGGAGCGGCGCCTGCCGGAGGGAGTGCTGCATCAGTTCGTGCCGCTCGATGCGCCGATCTTCGTGAACCGCTTTCTCAATCATTGGCAGCCGAATCTCGCGCTCATCGCGGAGTCCGAATTGTGGCCGAACCTGATCACCGAAGGGAGACGGCGCGGCACGCCGTTCGTCCTCATCAACGGCCGCCTGTCGCGCCGATCGTTCAATCGCTGGCGGCTCATGCGCAGAACCGCGACGGCGTTGCTTTCGCGCATCGATCTTTGTCTTGCCCAGGAAGCGGAGGACGCAAACAGACTCTCCCAGCTCGGCGCGCAGCGCATCGTCACGACCGGCAATCTGAAGTTCGACGTGCCGCCGCCGCCGGCCGAGCCCAACGCCCTCTCCGCGCTCGAGCGCACGATGCGCAATCGCCCGATCGTGCTCGCCGCCAGCACCCATCAAGGCGAGGAGACCATGATCATCGAGGCGCATCTGCGCCTCACCAAGACCGTTCCCAATCTCCTCACCATCATCGCGCCGCGTCACCCGGAACGCGGGCCCGACATCGTCGACATCGCCGAAGAGATGGGTGCCGTGCCGATCATGCGCTCGCGCGGATATCTGCCCGACCGCGGCACCGACATCTATATCGCCGACACCATCGGCGAACTCGGGCTGTTCTACCGGCTGGCGCCGATCGTGTTCGTCGGCGGCTCGCTGGTGCGTCACGGCGGCCAGAATCCGATCGAGCCCGCCAAGCTCGACAGCGCGATCCTGCACGGGCCGCATGTCACGAATTTCGCCTCGATCTATGCCCAGCTTAACCGCGCGCGCGGCGCCGCCACGGTGACGGACGCGAAATCGCTCGCCAAGAGCCTGGCCATGCTGCTCGACGATCCGGAGCTGGTGCACCAGATGGCGGGAGCCGCCCGGATGACGGTCGATCGCCTCGGAGGCGCGCTCGATCGCACCTGCGCGGCGATCGAGCCCTATCTCGTGCAAGTCCGGCTCGGACATTGATGCGGGCGCCCGGATTCTGGTGGCAGCCGCCGGGTCTGGTCGCGACCTTGCTCACCCCCGTGGGCGCGCTTTACGGCGCCGTCGCCGCGGCGCGGATGGGCCGCGCGGGCGAACGCGCCGCTCTCCCGGTGGTCTGCGTCGGCAATCCGACGCTGGGCGGCGCCGGCAAGACGCCGACGGCGCTGGCGCTCGCGGAAATGCTCGCCGCCGCGGGCGAGCAGCCGGTCTTCATCACGCGCGGCTATGGCGGGCGCGAGCAGGGACCCGTGCGGGTCGATCGGCGGCGTCACGACGCGCGTGCCGTCGGCGACGAGGCCCTCCTGCTCGCCCGCGCCTTTGCGACCGTGGTCGCGCGCGACCGCGTGGCCGGGGCAAGGCTCGCCGTCCGCGAAGGCGCGCGCGTCGTCGTGCTCGACGACGGGTTTCAGAACCCGG
>JAHFPO010000005.1 GCA_023266695.1 Hyphomicrobiales bacterium
GGTCGCATGGAATTCGGAAGGTTTCAAGATGCCTCGCCATGCCGCCTGGTCGCAACCTCTGAGGTCAACGGAAGAATGAGCGAGCGCGGGCTATGCCAGGCAAAGAAGGCAACGAGCTTGTTGAAAAAGCCCGGGACCACCACCCGTTTGCCTCGCTCGAAGCCGCGCCAGCCTATCTCCGCGACCCTGTCGGCGCTCATCCGCAACAACACCGGAGATGAAATGCCGCGTCCCGGATTGGCCCGCTCCTGGAAGGCGGTCGGAACCGGTCCCGGACAGAGCGCCGTCACGCGCACGTCTCCCTTCAGCTCTTGCGCGAGCGCCTCGCTGAAGGACAATACATAGGCTTTGCTCGCGTAATAGATCGCCATGCCGGGCCCCGGCAGATAGGAAGCGACCGAGGCCACATTGAGCACGCCGCCGCGCGCCGCGACGATTTCCGGCAGGAACCGGAGGGTGAGATCGGTGAGCGCGCGGACATTGAGATCGACGATCCCGACTTGCTCGGCGCGGTCACCCTTGGCGAGCCGGCCGACGTAGCCATAGCCTGCGTTATTGACGAGTTCAGCGACGCCGAGCCCACGAGCCGCGAGCGCCTCGGCGAGGCGATCCGCGGCTCCGGCCGCGCCGAGATCGAGCGCGACGATATCCGGCCGTGCGCGACCCTCGGCCGCGATCGCGTCGGCGACGGCATTCAGGCATGCAGCGGAGCGCGCCGTGAGCACGAGCCGGCGGCCGGCTCTCGCCGCGACCTGCGCGAGCGCTTGGCCGATGCCGCCGGATGCCCCGGTGATGAGGGTGACTGCGGCGGCCATTGGGTTCAATTTTCCTTGTCCGCGATCTCGTCGCGCATATGGCGGCGGATCGTCACCCGCTCGCGCGAGGGAACATTCAACAGCTCGGCCGCGCGCCAGACCACGTTGTCCTCGAATTCGCTGAGTTTGCCGTCGGCATAAGCCACTTCGAACATCATCTCGACCACGCGCATCTTGCCCTCCTCGGCGAGGGCGTGATTGATGACGCTGGTGAAATGATAGAGGTCGACCGCTTCCCGGTCGGCGCGGATCGCCGCTTCGATGAGCTTGTCGGCCTCATCGAGCCCAAGCTCGAAACGGTAGGCGATGACGTCACGCAGTTTTGCCTGTTCCGCCTCGTTGAAATTATTGTCGCTGGTGACGACGTGAACGAGCAGAGCCGCCGCGGCGAGGTGATAGTCGCCCTCGTCGAACATTTCCGGATGGCGATCGCCGCCAGTGATTCCATTGACGAATTCGCTGATGGAGCGAAACATGCCGCCGGTCGGGTTCGCCGTGCTCATCAAGGTCAGGCCGCGAAGGGCCAATTTCCGGTACTGGCAGGTGGAGTCGATGGCAACCTGGTGCCGCAAGAGGGATTCGAACCCCCGACCCCGTCATTACGAATGACGTGCTCTACCAGCTGAGCTATTGCGGCTTGGCGCCCTGATAGCGGTGCGACCCGGTATTTTCAAGGACTCGGTCGGGCGAGCCAATCGAGCAGGCGGAAGCGCTTGCGTGGCGCCGTCAGCTCGGTTTCCGACTCGGGGCCGGGATCGTCGGGAAGCGGCGGCTCGGCTACGACCGGCTGGGCCGCGGCCTTCGAGCGCGGAACGGTACGCACGGTTTTCGTGGCCGTCGGGGAGTCCGCGATCGCCGCCGTCTGCGGGCGCGGTTCCATTGGCGCGGACTTCGAGGGAGCGATCGCCAGCGCCTGTTCCGCCACCTGGTCGAGAACGGGTCCCGCCGGCACCCCCGCCGGCACGGCCCACGCGAAGGCATCGAGCTTGCCCGAGAGTGGCGAAGCCGGCAGCCATCGTTCCGAGACATAACCATCGGCGACCCAGGCCGGGTCGCGCTTCGCCCGCATGGCGCGCACGGTCCATTCGCGCGCTTTGCCGTGATCGCCGTGTTCGGTCGCTTCGATCTCGGTCATCAACAGGCACGCGCGCTGAGTGGGCTCCACCAGCAGCGGGGCGATCCTGTCGCGGGCCTCGCCGAAGTCATTGGCCTCGAGCGCGGCACGGGTGACGGCGAGCATCGATTCAGGATGGCTGGGCGTTTTCTCTGCGAGCGCCTTCACCCGTTGCAGACGTTCGCGCGCGGTGTCGCCCGGCCTGAGATCGGCATAGATCTCGGCAAGCTCGGGGTGCGGGCTCGCGGCCCAGGCTTTCTCGATCATGCGCGCGGCCTTGCGCAGATTGCCGGCGGCACCGTGCAGTCTTCCCGCCAGCGCCGCCGCCGGAATGAGATCGGGTGCAAGACGCGCCGCCTCGGTGGCAAGCTCGCGGGCGCGGCCGGGATCGGTCTCCTCGAGCATGAGCGCCTGCGCGGTGATCAGCACGGCGCGCCGCCGCTTCCCAGCCGCCTTGCCGACTGCTTTCGCCTTGATCTGGCGCTCGAGCACCTCCAGTGCGCCCGTCCAGTCGCCGGCCCGGCACTGGAATTCGATCAGCGCCTCGCCGGCCCAGATGAGCGCGGGATCGGCGCGCGCCGCTTCTTTCGCGAATGATAGCGCGGCGACGGCGTCGGAACGCCGGCGCGCCTCCACATAGAGCCCGCGCAGACCGAGCGGCCGCGTGTCCGCGTGCTCGAGCATGTGGCGGAATTCGGCCTCGGCCGTTTCCGCCTCGCCCCCGAGCTGGGCGGCCTGCGCCGATAGGAGCCGCGTCAGCGGTTCCTCGCCGATGAGCTTGCGCGCCTCTCCGGCCGAGCGTTTCGCCAGCCTGACATTGCCGGTGCCGACCGCGATCAAGCCGCGCGAGATCGCACGCCAGCCGCGGATCTGCCGGCGCTCGCGAACGAACAACGCGACACGATCAGGCGAGCTCCATAGAAAGCGGAAGAACGACCAGACGAAAACGGCGAGGACGACGACGACCGCAAGCGCCGCCGCCGCGACCGCGACCGAGGTCGAGACGCGCCAGCCCTGCCAGGTCATGACGATCTCGCCCGGCCGGTCGACGAACCAGGAGGCGCCGAAGGCGAGAACGGCGAGTGTTGCGAAGAAGAGGACGATGCGGATCACGGCCGTGTCCGTTCCGACGCCGGCGCCGCGAGCGCGGCGTCGATGAGTTTCTTGATTGCGCTTTCGCCATCGCGCCGCCGGCTGGCAGCAGCGATCCAATCGGCGGCCGCGGCTTTCGCCGCCGGCGGAAGCAACGACGATTCATCGAGCGCACCGGGAAGATCGCCGCGATCGAGTTTGGTCTCCATGCGCGCGACCACGGCTCCCACGCTCGTGCCTGGCGGTTCGCCGACCGGCCGCACTTCCACCAGACGGACGGCATTCGACATCAGGCGTGCAAGAAAGCTCCCGTCCGGATCGGGGCCGCGCAAGAGCGCTGGCGCAAGCTCGGCGAAGCGACGGGCGAGCATCGCGGTCGTAGGCAGGCCTTCGCCAGCCGTCGGATCGAGCTGGGCGAGCGAGGAAGCGCGCTCGCCCATGAGCGCGCGTACGCTAGCGATCTCCTGCGCGAACGGCCTGCCCGAGTTGAGCGCGCCGTTGAGCGAATTGAGCGCGGAGATCTCGGCGGTGAGCGAGGAACCGGCGGAAGCGCGGCCGGTGGTGGCGAGCGACACGATTCGCTCCTCGAGCGCGCCGATGCGGCCGGACAATGTTTCGACGGCCGCGGGAGCCGCGGCGGCCGGCGATGTTTGTTCGGCGACGCGGCGCAGATCGGCAAGCGCGCTACGGAGATCCTTGAGGGTCGCCTCGATCGCCGCGGTGCGACGATCGGCGGCCACCGGGTCGGGAAGCTGCGGCGCCAGTCGGTTCTCGACCGCGGCGAGGCGCTGCTCGGTCGCATCGATCGTCGCCGTCAGCCGGTTGATCCGTTCTGCGAGCGCGCTCAATTCATCCCCGGTGCGCGGCCTCGTTGCGAGCGTCTCGATCCGGGCGGTGAGCGCTGCGATCTCGCCGGTGAGAGACGCCAGGCGCGGATCGCCGCCGCGATCCATGAGGATCACGACGAGCAGCACCCCGACCGCGCCCGCGAGCGTGCCGATGCCTCCCGCGACGAGCGCCGGCGCCGGAATGGCCATCCAGTCGAGAGCCGCAAGTCGTTCGCGCAAAGCCGTCCATGGATTCGAGCGCGCTTGGCGCGGCGCATCCGCCTTCGGCTGATCCGCGCGCGCCTTGGATGCTTCCGCACCCACTTCGGTCGCCTTGAGCTCGAGCACGGGCGGCCGCCGGCGCCGGCTCTTCGCTGCCGGCGCGTCCTCCGCAGCGCGATCGTTCCTCGCCATCTGCTCCTCGTGAGGCCCCGGGAACTCGAAATCTATGAAAGGGGATAAACCTACGTTCGCACCGCCGCAACCGTTCAGGATTGGAGTAGATCGACGAGTGCCGCTTCCTCCGGCTGCGGCGCGATCTCGACCTTGGCGCCGAGGGCGACGAGCGGCGTCGCCACCGCTTCCGACAAGCAAAGATGGCGGAGACCGATCACCTCGGCCTCAAGGCCCTTCTGCTCCGCGAGCGCAATGAAGATCGCGGCGCTGCGCGGCGAATAATGTAGTACGGCATCGAGGCTCGCTGAGGAGAGCGTCGCCATGGTCGCGGCCGAGAACTCCGCGGCCGGCCGCGCGCGATAGAGCACGACCGTCTCGACCGCGATCCCGGCGGGCGCGAGCAGAACCGCGAGATCGCGCGCGCGTTCCTCGCCCGCGAGATGAAGCACGCGGGCAGCAGGCTTGATCCGCGAGGCGAGCAAGCGAGCAAGCGCCGCCGCATCACCGTCGGCGGTGATAACGTTCGAAAAGCCTGCCGCGCGCGCCGTCTCGCCGGTGTGACCGCCGACGGCATAGAGCGGAAGCGACCGCAGAAACGCGAGTTGGTCCAAGCCACCCGCGACGCGCACGGCGTTGGCGCTCGTCACCGCGACCGCCGCGAACGGACCCGCCGGCGGCTTGCCGATCGCGACCGGCTCGATCGTGATCAGCGAATCGATCAGCACGCGATGGCCGAGGGCGGTGAGCAGAGCGGCTGTGCGCGCCGCATCGGGCTCGGGACGGGTGAGGAGAATGCGCAAGATCGTCACTCGGAGCCGGAAAGCACGCCCTTGGGAGCGCGGGCGCGAAGTTCCCGCCCGGCATCGGTGCCGAGCCTTACGGCATCGGCTTGCGGACCTTCGCGCGTCGTCTCGACCGCGCCGGTGCCGTCGGGCGCGATCACCAGGCCGTGGAATCGCACAAGTCCACGCGCCACGCTCGCGTGTCCCGCGATCGGCGTGCTGCAGGAGCCGTCGAGTGCCGCGAGAAAGGCACGCTCGGTCGCGAGCGCCGTCGCGGTCGCCGGATCGTCGATCGCGGCCACCAGCGCGGCGGTCCGTTGGTCGTCGGCGCGGATTTCGACCGCGATCGCGCCCTGCCCCACCGCGGGTGGGAACGTCGCGGGATCGAGCACTTCAGTCGCGCGGCTCGCAACGCCCAGCCGTTCGAGTCCGGCAAGCGCGAGTATCGCCGCATCGAGCGCGCCGCTTGCGACCTTATCGAGGCGGGTGTGCACATTGCCGCGCAAGAGCTTCACCTGTAAATCGGGCCTGAGCCGGCGCGTCAGCGCTTCGCGGCGCACCGAGGAGGTGCCCACGCTTGCGCCCGCGGGGAGCGACCCGAGCGTGCCCGCGCGCGTGCTCACGAACGCATCGCGCGCGTCGGCGCGTGGCGGGAACGCGGCGAGCACGAGACCTCGGGGAAGAAAGGTCGGCACGTCCTTCGCCGAATGCACCGCAAGATCGATTGTTCCAGCGGCGAGTGCCTCCTCGATTTCCTTGGTAAACAGTCCCTTGCCACCAGCATCGGCGAGCGGGCGGTCGAGAATCCGGTCGCCGGTGGTGCGCACCACGATGATTTCGAGCGCTTCGGGATCGAGGCCGTGGGCCGCCGCCAGCCGCGCGCGGACGATCTTGGCCTGGGCGAGAGCGAGCGGGCTGCCTCGCGTGCCGATGCGAAATTTCGAGGATTGCGTCATGTGCCGGCGCGGCTTCGTTGGATTCCCAAGCCCCTCCATACCTACATGATGGGCGAAATTCGGAAATCCTGCTATGGCGTGCGGCCCGTGAGGCGTGGGGCCAATCACGCATGGGGCGGCGGCGGCGGGAATTGCTCGTAGGCGTCGCGCGATGGAGGCTAGGGGCATGCTCGTCCTCGGCATTGAGACGACCTGCGACGAGACCGCCGCCGCGGTGATCTACCGCAGCTCCCAAGGACTGGGCGAGATCCGGTCGAACGTCGTGCTGTCTCAGTTCGCCGAACACCAGCTCTATGGCGGGGTGGTGCCCGAGATCGCCGCCCGGGCTCATGCCGAGTTGCTCGATGGCGTGATCCGCCAGGTCATGGACGAAGCGAGCCTCAATTTTTCCGAGCTCGACGCCGTCGCGGCGGCGGCGGGTCCGGGATTGATCGGCGGCGTGATCGTCGGACTCACCACCGCCAAGGCGATCGCGCTCGTCGCCGCCAAACCGCTCATCGCCGTGAACCATCTCGAGGCGCATGCGCTGACCGTCCGCCTCACCCACCGGGTCGCCTTTCCCTATCTCCTCCTGCTCATCTCGGGCGGACACACCCAGCTCATCTCGGTCGAGGACGTCGGCCGCTACAGTTACCTCGGCGGCACGGTCGATGACGCGATCGGCGAGGCCTTCGACAAGACCGCGAAAATACTCGGGCTGCCTTATCCCGGCGGGCCCGCGGTCGAGCGCATGGCCGCCGCCGGCAATCCCAAGCGTTTCAATTTGCCGCGTCCCATGCTGCGGCGACCAAATCCCGATTTCTCGCTGTCCGGGCTGAAGACGGCGGTCAGGCTCGAGGCGGAGCGCATCGCGCCGCTATCGGATCAGGACGTCGCCGACCTGTGCGCAAGCTTCCAGGCGGCGATCGTCGACATCATCGTCGACCGCCTGCGCGTGTGCTCGGGAATGTTGCGCAACAGCGCATGGCGGTCGCGGGCTCTTGTCGTTGCCGGCGGGGTCGCCGCGAACCAGACGATCCGTGACGCGCTCGAAGCGGTCGCCGCCGAGACGGCGACGCCGCTGGTGGTGCCGCCGCCGGAATTATGCACCGACAACGGCGCGATGATCGCCTGGGCGGGAGCCGAGCGCCTCGCCCGCGGTTTCGTCGACGAACTCGGGGCGAGTCCGCGCGCCCGTTGGCCGCTCGAGACCACTTCCGCACCGGCCTGAGACGAAGCCCGGCCCATGACCGCCATGCAGCGTATTTGCATTCTCGGCGCCGGCGCCTGGGGAACCGCGCTGGCGAATGCCGCAGCGCGCACGGGGCATCAAGTCACGCTCTACGACAGCGACGCGGCCGTCATGGCCGAGATCGAAAAGTACCACACCAACAAGACGCGGCTTCCGGGGGTCGAGGTTGATACCAGCATTGCGGTCGCCCATTCTCTGCGCGAAGCCGCAACCGCGGATGTGGTGCTTCTCGTCGTTCCGACCCAGGCTCTACGAACGCTTGCAGGCGCGCTCGCCGGACATATCGCCCCGAAGACACCAATCATTGCCTGCGCCAAAGGGATCGAACGCGGTACCAGAAAATTCGTGACTGAAATTGTGGGCGAGCAGATTCCTCAGACTCGGCCTGCGATCCTTTCCGGACCGAGTTTCGCAGCCGACGTGGCCCGCGGGTTACCGACGGCGGTGACGCTCGCCGCCAGCGACGAGCAACTCGCCGCTGCGCTCGCCGAGGCACTGCGGTCGCCGACTTTCCGTGTCTATCACACCACCGATGTGCGCGGTGTAGAGATCGGCGGCGCGGCCAAGAACGTGCTCGCGATCGCCGCCGGTATCGTCGCCGGGCGTGCTCTCGGAGCGAGCGCGGGGGCGGCCCTGATCACTCGTGGGTTTGCCGAGCTCGTCCGTTTCGGCCGCGCTTTCGGCGCCAGGCCGGAAACCTTGATGGGGCTGTCTGGACTGGGCGATCTCATTCTCACCTGCTCCTCGCCACAATCGCGCAATTACGGGCTGGGCTTTGAACTCGGACGCGGACGGTCGCTCGCCGAGGCAGGGGCCGGCAAACTTGCCGAGGGCGCCTTCACGGCCTCGGCCCTGGTCGAGGCCGCCCACGCCAAGGGCATCGACATGCCGATCGCCGAGGCGGTCGACGATGTCCTCGCAAACCGTCTCGGCATCGACGGAGCGATCACCCGGCTGCTCTCCCGCCCGATGGGCGCCGAGGCATGATCCCGTTGAACATGGACGCGGACCGGAGGTATGAACAATGATTGAGAGATTCTCAGAGGTACCCGATGCATTACGTAGCGATCTGCTTCGACAAGCCCAATAGCCAGCCGATTCGGCTCGCGAACCGGGCCGCCCATCTCGACTACCTTCGCACCCGGGCTGCGACCTTGAAGGTTTGCGGTCCGATGCTCGCCGACGACGGTGAGACTATGATCGGTTCGTTGCTCATCATCGAAGCTCCCGACCAGAAAGCCGCCGATGCGATTCTTGCCGAGGACCCCTATCGCAAGGCCGGGCTGTTCGCCTCGTCGGAAGTGCGGCCATGGCGTTGGGTCATAGGCTCGCCGGTCACCTGACCGAATGGCCCATTGGCTGCTCAAGAGCGAGCCCTCGACCTGGTCGTGGAACGACCAGGTGAAGGCGGACGCCAAGGGCACCGCGTGGGACGGCGTGCGCAATCACCTCGCCAAGAAGCATCTGATGGCGATGAAGCGCGGCGAGCGCGCTTTCTTCTATCATTCGGGCGAGGACAAGCGGATCGTTGGCGTAGTCGAGGTGATCGGGGAATATCGTCCCGATCCTGGCGACCGGACCGCGTCTTTCGGCATGGTCGACGTCAAGGCGGTCGGCCCGCTGCCCGTGCCGGTGACGCTTGCCCTGTGCAAGGCGGAGAAAAGCCTCGCCAACATGGTGCTGCTCCGCAATTCGCGGCTCTCGGTGCAGCCGGTGACGGATGCGGAATGGGCCGTCGTCTGCCGTCTGGGCGCCATGAAGCCGGCGTGACCGTCGCACGGATAGGCTGACGCCGCCGCGCCTTCCGGTTAAGATCGGGCGTTGCGTTCGAACCTGGGAGGCGTCCATGAATTTCGCTGGCGTGAACTATCTCGCAATCGTCGTCGCGGCCGCGGCGGGTTTCGTATTCGGCGGCATTTATTATCGCCTGCTCTCCAAGCACTGGCTGAAGGCAAGCGGCGTAAAGAAGTCGGCCGTCAAGGGCCACCCCGTCAATCTCTATGTCATCACCATCGTCGCCGAACTGATCATGGCCTGGATGCTTGCGGGCATCCTCGGCCACCTCGGCGCCGGGCAAGTGACGATCCGGAACGGCGCAATCTCCGGCGCGCTCTTGTGGTTCGGTTTCGTGGCGACCACGATCGCAGTCAACAACGGCTTCGGCATGCGCAAACCCATGCTGAGCGTGATCGACGGCGGCCATTGGCTCGGCGTGCTCATGATCATGGGAGCCATACTCGGCGCCTTCGGGCTATGATGGCGGGCGGGAAACCGCCCCTGGACAACCAAAGTCGCACTCGCCTTCGCCTTGTCGCGCCCACGGCGCCTTCGCATAATATGTTCCGAACGACAACAAGCCTGAGACCGGCCTGAGCCGGCCCGAACGGGGGATTGAGGGAGGACTACGATGTCGGAGAAGGTGTACGAGGTCCCGGCGGACTGGAAGAAGCGCGCCTATCTCGACGACGCCAAGTACAAGGAAATGTACGCGCGCTCGATCAAGGATCCCGATGGATTCTGGGCCGAAGAGTGCAAGCGCATCCACTGGTTCAAGGCGCCGACCAAGATCAAGAACGCCTCCTACGCGCCGAACAACATCTCGATCAAATGGTTCGAGGACGGCACCACCAACTGCGCCTACAACTGCATCGACCGGCATCTGGAAAAGCGCGGCAAGCAGGTCGCGATCATCTGGGAAGGCGACGATCCCAAGGAAGACAAGAAGGTCACCTACAAGGAACTCCACGCCGAGGTCTGCCGCTTCGCCAACGTGTTGAAAGCGCGCGGCGTCAAGAAGGGTGACCGGGTCACGATCTATCTGCCGATGATCCCGGAGGCGGCCTACGCCATGCTCGCCTGCGCGCGCATTGGCGCCGTTCATTCGGTCGTCTTCGGCGGCTTTTCGCCCGACAGCCTCGCCGGACGCATCGAGGACTGCAAGTCGGCGATCATCGTCACCGCCGACGAGGGCATCCGCGGCGGCCGCAAGATTCCGCTCAAGGCAAATTCGGACGCCGCCGCCGACAAGGCCGGCGGCGTCACCTCGATCATCGTCGTGCGCCGCACCGGCACCGCGGTGAACATGAAGGCAGGCCGCGACGTCTATTACGACGAGGTTGCGAAATCGGTGCCCGCCGATTGCAAGTGCGAGGAGATGAACGCGGAGGATCCGCTGTTCATCCTCTACACCTCGGGCTCGACCGGAAAGCCCAAGGGTGTGCTGCACACCACCGGCGGCTACGCGGTCTATACCGCGATCACCCATCAGTATGTGTTCGATTATCACGACGGCGACATCTACTGGTGCACCGCCGACGTCGGCTGGGTCACCGGCCACAGTTACATCGTCTATGGCCCGCTCGCCAACGGCGCCACCACGATGATATTCGAGGGCGTGCCGAATTACCCCTCGGTCTCCCGCTTCTGGGAAGTCTGCGACAAGCACAAGGTCAACACCATCTACACCGCGCCGACCGCGATCCGCGCCCTGATGCAGGCGGGTGACGCGCCGGTGAAGAAGACCAGCCGCAAGTCGCTGCGGCTCTTGGGCACCGTCGGTGAGCCGATCAATCCGGAGGCGTGGGAGTGGTATTACCGCGTGGTCGGCGACGGCCGTTGCCCGATCGTCGATACCTGGTGGCAGACCGAGACCGGTGGGATTCTCATCACTCCGCTGCCGGGCGCGACCAAGCTCAAGCCCGGCTCGGCCACGCGGCCGTTTTTCGGTGTGATTCCGCAACTCGTCGACGCCAACGGCAAGCTGATCGAGGGTGCGGGTTCAGGCAATCTCTGCATCGCCGACGCCTGGCCGGGCATGATGCGCACCGTCTATGGCGACCACCAGCGCTTCATCGACACCTATTTCAAGCAATATCCGGGCAGGTATTTCACCGGCGACGGCTGCCGGCGCGACGAGGACGGTTATTACTGGATCACCGGCCGCGTCGACGACGTGATCAATGTCGCCGGCCACCGCCTCGGCACCGCCGAGGTCGAGAGCGCGCTGGTCGCGCACCCCAAGGTGTCGGAGGCCGCCGTCGTCGGCTATCCGCACGACATCAAGGGCCAGGGCATCTATGCCTATGTGACGCTGATGACGGGCGACAAGCCGACCGAGGAACTGCGCAAGGAGCTGGTCCAATGGGTGCGGAAGGAGATCGGCCCGTTCGCTCAGCCCGATCTCATCCAGTTCGCGCCCGGCCTGCCGAAGACGCGTTCGGGCAAGATCATGCGGAGGATCCTGCGCAAGATCGCCGAGGACGAATACGGCAATCTCGGCGACACCTCGACGCTGGCCGATCCCGCCGTGGTCGATGATCTCGTCAACAACCGGCAGAACCGCAAATCGGCTTGACCGGTCCATGTTCGACGACATCAGAGGGCGCGCGCAAGGCGCGCCCTTTGATTTGGCCCCGTTCACTCTATTTGCAGAATCCCGCCCGCGACCTTGGGCGCCGGCGATAGGATCGGCTCACTCAATCCTGCGAGTTCGTCCGTGCCCATCCTCTCCGCGATCGTCCTCATCCTGTGCACGCTCATCGCCACCGCCGCTCCGGCGGCGGCGCGCGAATTCGTCCGCTTCGATGGTTATCGCGGCAGCGCGATCGTCATCAAAACCAGCGAACGCAAGCTCTATTACGTGCTCGGCGACGGCCGTGCGATCCGCTATCCGGTCGGCGTCGGCAAGGCCGGCAAGCAATGGACCGGCGCAACCCATATCGACGGCAAGTATCTGCGGCCCGACTGGTCGCCGCCCGTCGCGGTCAAGCGCGACAAGCCCGCGCTGCCGGACGTGATCGCGGGCGGCAGCCCGAGGAACCCGATGGGCGAAGCCGCGCTCACGCTCTCCGGCGGCGAATACGCCATCCACGGCACCAACGTGCCGGGCTCGGTCGGCGGCTTTGTCTCCTACGGCTGCATCCGCATGTACAACCACGACATCGTCGACCTTTACGGTCGCGTCCGGGTGGGCACGCCGGTCGTTGTAACGCGTTGAAGCGTGCTCACGCGCGCGAAGCTCAGCGGTAGAGGTCGGCCCGCGTCGGCGGCAGACCGGAAGGCCCGCGTCGGCGCTTCGACACGAGCGTCTGGTAAACCGACGCCGTGTTGCGCGCAAACGCGATCGAGCAGCCGGCCATCCAGGAGAGAAACATCCGCGTCGTCACGAGTCCCGCTTCCTTAATCGCCGCGTCCTGGTTTTTGTAGAGCTCGTCGTACCAGAGCCGGCAGCTGCGCGCATGATGCTCGCGCCAATCCTCCACGTCGTGCACCTCGAAGCCGAAACGTTCGAAGTTCGCAAGCAGCATGCCGATGTGATCGAACTCGGCGCCAGGAAAAATGTACCGCGTCAGCGCAATCACTTCAGGCCGCTTCTTGAGGAAGGTCTTGTCGTCGCGTTTGGCGAGCCGCACCGAGGCTTGGTGCAGATAGAATCCGTCCGGCTTCAGCAGCCGGTGGATGTTCTGGAAATATTTCGGATGGGCGGCGAGCCCGATGTGCTCGAACATTTCGACTTGAGAAATCTTGTCGAACCTCGCCTCTCCCTCGATCGTGGCGTAGTCCCTGAGCTCGATCGTGATGCGGTCGGCGAGGCCAAGCCGTTTGATCTTGTCCTGCGCCCACGCGAACTGGTCTTCGGAGAGCGTGACGCCGTGGCCGGTCGTGCCGTAATTCTGCACCGCGTGGCACAGCAGCCCCGCCCATCCGCATCCGATGTCCAGCAACTTTTCGCCGGGCTTGAGCCTTAGCTTGCGGCAGATATAGTCGAACTTGTTCTTCTGAGCTGCGGCCTGATCCTGGTTCCAATCATGGAAATAACCGCAGGTGTATCCGCGCTCCGGATCCAGGAAGGTGTCGTAGAACTTGTTCGACACGTCGTAATGGAATTTGATGTTCTCCTTGTTTTCGGCCGCGTCCCCGGTCGCTGGCTTATGGTCGGGAATTTTCTCAAGCGGCCATAGATCTCCGCGCGACACGAATAGAAATTTAAGGCCCATCCCGATTGCCTGTTTCCAGTCAATCTGTTTCCAGATTTGCTTCGACCGCACCTTCGGCCGCCGTTCGATGAGATCGAACACCGTGCCGTTCTTGATGTCGATCCGCGCCGACACCCAGAGATTCAGCAGCGTATCCATATTCGGGCGTCGGACGATCCCGGCGATCACACCCTCGTCGGCGAAAGAAATCGCAAGCCCGTCGCGCGGATAGTTCACTGGCACGCGCGAGCCGTCCCACAACGCGAAGCCGAAATCGAGCTTGAGCCGCTCGTGCACGTGCGCGAGAAATCGCTTCAGGCTTTCGAGTCTTGTTGCGGCACTCATCCCAATCCCCTTCACGCTCATCGATAGAGATCAGCCCGCGTCGGCGGCAAGCCTGAAGGTCCGCGTTTGCGCGGCGATGCGAGCGTCTGGAACAGGAGCGCCGTGTTGCGCTCGAACGCAATCGAAACGCCGGCGAGATAGGCGAGCCATACGCGGTATGTGACAGCGCCGACCTCGCGCTCGGCTGCTTCGCGGTTTGCGAGCAGCCGGTCGTGCCAGAGCCGACAGGTGCGCTGATAATGCTCGCGCCAGGCTTCCACGTCGTGCACTTCGAATCCGTAGCGCTCGAGATTGGAGACAGTCCGGCCAATATAATCGAGCTCGGTTCCCGGGAAGACGTATTTGGTCAGCACCGCGTAATCCGGATTCTTCTTGCGGAATGTCTTATCGTCGCGCTTCGCCGGACGCGCAATTGCCTGATTGAGGAATAAGCCACCGGGCTTCAGCGATCGCCGCACGGTTTCGTAGAAAAGCCGAAAATTATCGGCGCCTACATGCTCAAGGATGCAGATCGCCGAGACTTTGTCGAACACGCCCTGGACCGTAGCATAGTCCCTGCACTCGACTTTGGCGCGATCCTTGAGGCCGAGGCGCTTTATCTTCTCTTGCGCGTAGCGCGCCTGCTCCTCAGCAAGCGTCACGCCATAGCTGTGCACGCCGTAATTCTGCGCCGCATGAATGACGAGCCCTCCCCAACCGCAGCCGAGGTCGAGCATGGTCTCGCCCGGTTTCAGGCGCAGCTTACGGCATACCATATCGAGCTTGTTCTTCTGCGCCGTGTCGATGTCCTCTTTCCAATCGTGGAAATAGGCGCAGGTGTAAATCATCTCCTTGTCGAGCCAGAGCGAATAGAACTCGTTCGAAGCGTCGTAGTGGTAGTGGATGTTCTCCTTGTCCTCGACCGCATCGTGCCGGCTCGGCCGATCGGTCTTGATGCTCTCCAGCGGCCACGGACCGCCACGCGGTACGAACAGGAACTTCAGCACCGTCTCCAGCAACAGCCGTTTGTCGATGCTCTTCATGAACTTTTTGGTCTTCACCTTGGGCCGCTGCGCGACCAGATCGAAGAGCGAGCCGTTGCACAGATCGATGCGCTCGCTGACCCAGAGATTGGAGAGCGTTTCCATGTTCGGCCGGCGGATGAGCGCCGCGACCGCCCCTTCGTCGGCGATGCGGATCGCGAACGCATCGGGTGACAAATTCGAGGGGACGGTGGAGCCGTCCCACAGCACGAAACCAAGATCGAGTCCGATGCGCTCGCGCGAATGGCCGAGGAGCCGTCTGAAACTGTCGAGCCGTTCTACGCTTCCCAAGACGAGCCCCTGTTTGCGCGCGTATTGCTACCGTCTCGGAAGTCGGGTGTCACCCCTAACTTGGCGGTGGGCGTGGGGATCTTCCGGTTCGGCCATCGTAAGGTGGTGATTCCGGTTGCGATCTCCGGTCCGCCTCACCGGCAGACGTCCGCGAAGCTCATGTCGAGATGGAAGTGATTGCTGTGCCCAGGATCATGATCGGGCGACAGCGCCACGCCGAAAATCCCACAGGCGCCGTCGCGTACCTCGCGCAGGAAGCGGCCTTTTTCCTCTTTGTCCTTCCAGTCGCGCTCGAGGGAGACGTGCGGCCCGCCCTGGATTTCGAAGCTGGCGATGTCGATGGCATTGGCATAGGCATGCTCGCTCAGCCGTTCGCCTTTCTTCCGGTTGATGCTGCGGCATGAATAAGTGCCCATATGCCGGACGGAGACGAGCTTGCGCCCGAAATGTCTTTCCGCCGCCGGCATCAGCACGTGGCGTTCCCATAACAGCACCCCCAAGAGCGCGGGACACCGCAGCATGATGCGGCTGCCATACTTGATGCCGGAATTCTGCAGGAAAGCCGCATCGTCGTACCCGCAGCCGTTCGGGCGATGCTCCGGCTCCACGCGCTTGTAATCCACCTGATTGCGATCGAGCGCGGCATAGCAGCGTTCGGGGTCGCCTTTCATCATCTGGAGATGAAGCTTGGTGAGGAAATTCGGCGGCCGATCGAGATCGAAGGGCGAGATGTAATCGATCAACAGCGCGACGAACATCATGCCCGTGATCGCGAGCAGAACAGCAAACCAGATTTGTCGGAATATCTTGGTCACGAGAAATCGCTTGCGATTCCCTTGACCTCCCAGTCGCCGTAACGCGCGGGGTCCGGGCCGGAGCGGCCGCCGCGCTCTTTGGGCACGGCTTTGACGCGGGCGTCGTTCTCCGCCCGGCGGGATGCGGCTTCCGCCAGCGCCCGTTCGGCGGCAGGAGTGAGCCGACGCCCGGAGTTGCCACCGGTAGGATCGGGGAGCGCGGCCTTTTCCTGGGGCCCTGTGCGCCGGGTGTTCTCGTCCATGCGCCTTCGAACACCGGCCGCGACGGGCGGTCAAGCCTGCCCCGTTGGGCATTCCGATGCCTCCTTGCGCCGGCTTGGGCCCGATCGCATCCTTTCCAAGGGGCGCAGAATGCCCATTCGGTATGGCGCAGCTGATAAGGTTGAGGAGCCCACACTCGTGACCAGCACGCCGCAGGATGCGCGCGCCGACGCGCCCGGCCTGCCGAACCGGCGCCTCGCGGCGCAAGTGCTGATCGCGGTGCTCGACCGCCGCCGTCCGCTCGACGAGCTGCTCGACCCCGAGAAGGGCATCGCTGGCCTCGCTGCGCTCTCCGAACGCGACCGCGCGCTCGTGCGCATGCTGGTCGCAACGATCCTGCGCCGGCTCGGCACTTTGCGCGCGCTGATCGGCGCCTTGCTCGAGAGCGGATTGCCGAAGGACGCGCCGTCGATCGAGGCGGCGCTTCTCATCGGCGCCGCGCAGATTCTCTTTCTGAAGGTGCCGGACCATGCCGCCGTTGATCTCTCCGTGCGGCTTGCCGGCGAGGATCGCATCGGCCGGCGCTATACCGGCTTCGTCAACGCGGTGCTGCGCCGCCTCGCCCGCGAGGGCCGCGAGCGCCTGGCCAAGCTCGATCCCGCAGCGCTCGACACGCCAACCTGGCTGCTCGAACGCTGGCGGCGCAACTATGGCGCCGCGACTGCGGCGGCGATCGCGGCGGCCCATGCGATTGAGTCGCCGCTTGATCTGACGGTGAAGCGCGATGGAACGCTGTGGGCCGAACGGCTCGGCGGCCGCCTGCTTCCGACCGGAAGCGTGCGTGTTCTTGCCGGCGGTCCGGTCGCGGTCCTGCCGGGCTTCGGCGCAGGCGAGTGGTGGGTGCAGGACACGGCGGCGAGCCTGCCCGCGCGTCTATTGGGACCGGTCGAGGGAATTTCGGTCGCCGATCTATGCGCGGCCCCGGGCGGCAAGACCGCGCAACTCGCGGTGGCGGGCGCCCGCGTCGTCGCCGTCGAGCGCTCCGCCGCGCGCATGGAGCGCCTTGCCGCCAATCTCGCGCGGCTTCGGCTTTCCGCGGAAATGGTCGTCGCCGACGCGACCGAATGGCGCGCGGGTTCTTTCGACGCCGTCCTCGTCGACGCGCCCTGCTCGGCCACCGGCACCATCCGCCGCCATCCCGACGTGCCCTGGCAAAAGCGCCCCGAGGACCTCGTCGCGCTTACCGGGCTTCAGGTCCGTCTCCTCGATCGTGCCGCCGAGCTGACGCGTCCTGGCGGCCTGATGGTCTATGCGACCTGCTCGCTCGAACCCGACGAATCGGAGCTGCAGATCGAATCGTTCCTCGCCCGCCGGCCCGATTTCGCGCGCTCGCCGGTTTTGCCCCGGGAGGTCGGCGGCATCGAGGCCTTCGTTTCGGCCGCGGGAGACCTGCGCACCTTGCCCTGCCACTTGCCCGATCCGGACCCGCGCATGAGCGGCTGCGACGGTTTCTTTGCCGCGCGTTTACGGCGCCTCGGTTGAATCCTCGTCTGCGGGTGGACAGCGGAATCGACTTCGATATGTTGCGCCGGGGAGGCCGGGTGCTTCGCACCCGATGGGGAGGAAGGCGAGCGCATCGATGGGCCGTGTGGTTCTGGCGGAGCGGATGCGGCTCGCGCTGTTCATAGCCGGTCACGGTTGGCGCCGATTCATCACGCGGCTCACCGCCAACCCGCGTTATCGCTGGCGGATTCGGGTGTCGGTTCCGGAGCGGCTGCTGATCGCGCCGCAGGACTTGCGCACCGGCGACCCGACGCTGGCGAGTGAGATCTATGCCGGGCGTTTCGCCTTCGCCGGCAAGGTGGTCGCGACCGTCGGCCGTTCGCCCTTCGAGATGCCGCAGCCTTCGCGCGAATGGTCGGAGGCGCTGTTAGGCTTCAGCTGGCTCCGGCATCTGCGCTCCGCCGGCACCTCGATCGCGAAGGCCAATGCCCGCGCGCTGGTCGCAGACTGGATCGATTTGCAGGGCGGCTCGCATCCGCTCGGATGGGAGCTCGAGATCGTCGCCCGCCGCGTCATTTCCTGGCTCACCCAGGCGCCGCTCATTCTGGAGGGCGCCGACCACGCCTTCTACCGGTCTTTCCTGCGCAGTCTGGCGCGGCAGGTGCGCTACCTGCGCCGCACGTTTTCCGACACCCGCGACGGCTATCCGCGCTTGCTCTCAGCCATTGCCTTGTGCTTCGCGGGCCTGTGCATGACCGGCGAGACGCGGCTGCTCAGGAACAGCGCCAAGCGTCTCGCCCATCAACTCGGCCGCCAAATCCTTCCCGACGGCGGCCACATCAGCCGCAATCCGGGCGTGTTGATCGATCTCCTGCCCGATCTTCTTCCGCTGCGTCAGGCGTTCGAGGCGAGGAGCGTGCCGCCACCACCGGCGCTGCTCAATGCCATCGACCGGATGATGCCGATGCTGCGCTTTTTCCGGCACGGCGATGGAGTCTTCGCGCAGTTCAACGGCATGGGCGCTACCCCTGCCGATCTGCTCGCGACCATGCTTGCCTACGACGACGCGCGCGGCGCCCCCGTCGCCAATGCCCCGCATTCGGGCTACCAAAGGATCGAGGCGGGTCAGAGCGTCGTCATCGCCGATACCGGCAAGCCTCCGCCGATGGCGGTGAGCCACGAGGCCCATGCGGGTTGCCTGTCGTTTGAATTCTCCTCCGGGCGCAACCGCATCGTGGTCAATTGCGGCATGCCCGCGATGAACCGGGAATCTTGGCGGCAAGTGGCGCGCGCGACCGCCGCCCATTCGACGGCGACGATCAACGATACTTCCTGCTGCCGGTTCTTGACGGGCGCCGCCTACAATCGTCTGGTCGGTGTGCCGGTGATCGAAGGGCCGAAACTGGTCAGGGTCGCGCGGGGCGAACGCGACGGCTCCATGCTCGTGCGGGCGACGCACGACGGCTACGCCGCCCGCTATAAGCTCCTGCATCAGCGGTCGTGGCGGCTCGCGCGAGACGGCAGCCGGCTCGACGGCGAGGACGTCTTCCTGGCTCCCGACGGCGGCGAAGTCCCCGCCCATGTTCCGGACATCTTCGTGATCCGCTTTCATCTGCACCCCAACGTCAAGGCGAGCCGCCGTGCTGATGGCCACAGCGTCCTCCTCGTGCTGTCGGGGAAGGAGAGCTGGATTTTCAGCGCGCGGAACATGCGGGTCGAGCTCGAGGAAAGCGTGTTTCTCTCCGCCACCGACGGCCCCCGGCGGAGCAACCAGATCGTACTCGCCGGCAGCGTGAACGACGTGCCGCGCGTGGTATGGACTTTCATCCGCGCGGAGAAGCCGCAGACCGATCGCCGCGGGGCCGCCTCGGTGCCCGAATTGCCGCTCTAGGGCTTCGTCCCGTTCCCCTCTCCGCCGCATCATGCTATCGCGGCTCCGTCGCTGTGAGACTTTTTCGATGTCGACCCGCGTCCGCCCCGTCGTCCGCGCCCTCGTCTCCGTCTCCGACAAGACGGGCCTCGTCGAATTCGCCCGCGCGCTCGCGGAGCGCGGCGTGGCGTTGATCTCGACCGGCGGCACCCGGCGCGCGCTCGCCGGAGCCGGGTTCAAGGCCGCGGATGTCTCCGAGCTGACCAGGTTTCCCGAAATGATGGACGGCCGGGTGAAGACCCTGCACCCCAAGGTGCATGGCGGCATCCTCGCCGTGCGCGACGACAAGACCCATGCCACCGCCCTGCAGGAGCACGGCATCGAGTTGATCGACCTGGTGGTGGTGAACTTTTATCCCTTCGAAGCGACGATCGCGAAAGGCGCCCCGTTCGAGGAGTGCATCGAGAACATCGATGTGGGCGGCCCGGCGCTGGTCCGGGCGGCGGCGAAGAACCAGGCCGATGTCGCCGTCGTGGTCGATCCCTCCGATTACAAGATAGTGCTCGACGAAATCGAGGCGCACGGTGGCACCACGATCGCCCTCCGTCGACTTCTCGCCGCCAAGGCCTTCTCCTATGTCGCCGCCTACGACGCCGCGATCGCGAACTGGATCGCGGAACAGACCGGAGTGGAGACGCCGGTTTGGCGCGCCTTCGCCGGCAAACTGGTCGAACGGCTGCGCTACGGCGAGAACCCGCACCAGAACGCGGCCTTCTACGCGGGACCAGAGCCGCGTTTCGGCATCGCCACCGCCCGCCAGGCCCAGGGCAAGGACCTCTCCTACAACAATCTCGCCGACACCGACGCGGCCTACGAGTGCGTCGCCGAATTCGATCCCAAGCGCACTGCGGCGGTGGCGATCGTCAAGCACGCCAATCCCTGCGGGGTGGCGGAAGGCAAGAACCTCCTCGAGGCCTATCGCAAGGCGCTCGCCTGCGATCCCGTTTCCGCCTACGGCGGCATCGTCGCGCTCAACCGCCCGCTCGACGCTGAAGCCGCGCGCGCGATCGTGGAGATCTTCACCGAGGTGATCGTCGCGCCCGATGCGAGCGAGGAGGCGATCGCGATCGTGGGCGCGAAGAAGAATCTCCGGCTGCTGCTTGCCGGCGGGCTGCCCGATCCGCGCGCGCGTGGGCTCGGTTTTCGTTCGGTCGCGGGCGGCCTCCTGGTGCAGTCGCGCGACAATGCCGTGATCGACGATCTCGAGCTCAAGGCCGTGACCAAGCGCAAGCCGAGCGCGGAAGAGCTTTCCGATCTCAAGTTTGCCCTCCGCGTCGCCAAACACGTGAAGTCGAACGCGATCGTCCATGCCAGGGACGGCGCCACGGTCGGCATCGGGGCGGGGCAGATGAGCCGCGTCGATTCGGCCCGCATCGCCGCCCGCAAGGCCGAGGACGCCGCTAAGGCCGCGGGTCTCGCCGAGCCGGCGACCAGGGGTTCGGTGGTGGCCTCCGACGCCTTCTTTCCCTTTCCGGACGGGTTGCTCGCGGCGGTCGAGGCCGGCGCCACTGCCGTCATTCAGCCCGGCGGCTCGATTCGCGACGACGAGGTGATCGCCGCCGCCAACGAGAAGAATATCGCCATGGTCTTCACCGGAGTGCGCCACTTCCGCCACTGACCCGCACGCGCGTGAGCAGAAAAGCGCCCACCAGAAAAAATCCGAGCAGGACCGAAATGCCGGCTTTCTGGCTGGCGGTGGCGGCGGTGACGACGGCGACCAGGAACGGCCCGAAGAACGAGGTCACCTTGGCGCTCAAGGCGAACAGGCCGAAGAACTGGGTGAGCCGCTCGGCGGGCGCGAGCCGCACCAGCAACGTGCGCGATGCGGCCTGCAGCGGCCCGACCACCAGCCCGATCGCGAGCCCGATCGCGACATAGGCGCGCTCGGCCGCCGAGCCGTAGAGGCCTTGGCCGGGCTCGGCCGGCGCGACCGCGATGACAAAGGCGATGCGGTCGCGATCGACGGAGAGAATCGCGAGCGCGGCGAGGGTGAGAATCAGGAGGCCGCCGAGGATCACCGGTTTCGAACCGAAGCGGTCGTCGAGTCGGCCGCCGACGAAGGCGCCGATGGCGCCGGTGAGGGTGAGCAGGATTCCGAAGACGCCGATCTCGATGGTGCCCCAGCCGAAGGTGCCGGCGGCATAGATGCCGCCGAAGGCGAACAGCGCGACAAGGCCGTCGGCATAGATCATGTTGGCGAGGAGGAAGAGGGCGGCGTCGCGGTAGCGCGGCAGATGTCTGAGGGTCTCGGCGAGCGTCGAAAGGCCGTGCCGGACCGCCGTGCGCAGGGGAAGCTTCATCGGCTGGTCGGGCGTGAACAGAAAGAGCGGCAGCACAAAGAGGACGAACCAGAGCGCCGCGAGCGGCCCGGCCGCGCGGTCGCCCTCGTGCAACGCCGGATCGAGACCGAAGATCGGCGTAAAGCCGAGAAGCGTGCGCCCGGTCGGCGGGCTTGCCGCGATAAAGCCGAGCGTGAGCAAGAGGCTCGCGAGTCCGCCCGCATAGCCCATGGCCCAGCCGGCGCCGGAGAGCCGCCCGAGACGATCCGGCGGCACCAGCGACGGCATCATGGCGTTGGCGAAGACGGTGGCGCATTGCGCCCCCACCGCGCCGAGAGCGAAAGCGACGAGCACGGGCGCAATCGCCGCCGGATCGCCCGGCTTGCCGAGCCACAGTGTGGCCGAGCCGAGCACGATGAGCGCGCCGAAGCCCGCGATCCACGGTTTGCGGCGGCCGGCGGCGTCGGCGACGGCGCCGAGCACGGGGGCGAGCACGGCGATCGCGAGCCCGGCCGCGCTCGTAGCAAAGCCCCACAGCGCTTGGCCGCGGGCCGGATCGGGCGCCAACGCGGCGGCGAAATAGGGCGCATAGACGAAGGTGGTGACGAGCGTGAAGAAGGGCGTCACCGCCCATTCGAACAGCACCCAGCCCCAAATCGCACGGCGCGGGACCAGACGGAAAACATGGCTGGGTATGTTCATGCCGTGAGCTTCAGGCGTCGTTCCGTTCAATGCTCGGCCAGATCGGCGAGCAAGCTCACGGCGACGGCGAGTTTCGACAAGGTGAGGCCGGAAGCGGCGATTTCATGAATGCCAGCGCGCACGTGCTCGACCTCGCGCCGGCGCCGGTCGACCCAGGCCTCGACCCCGGCCGCGCCAGTGGCGCCGGTCGCAAGCATTTCGGCGGTGAGCCTGCGCATGCTTGCCGCGATCTCGACCAGCGCTCGATCGAGAGCAAGCCGGTCGAAATGGTCCGCGACTTCGATCAACCGCGCCGCCTCGATGATGCGGTCGATCTGGAAATAGGCGCCGGCGGCGAAATAGACCCCGGTCACCGTCTCGACCGGTTTCTGCGTGCGATCGGCAATGAGCACGATATCGGGCGCGGCGACAAGCTCAGGCAGGCTAGCTATCTTGTGCGCGAGCGCATCGGGTACGCCGGCGGCGATGAGCTCGCTCGCCCGCGCCGAGCGCGCCGCATGCCGTTCCACCGGCAGGGCCTTGTCGAGCGCCGCTTCGGCCTTCTCGATGCCGGCGCGGTAATGGGTCACGACCTCGGCCAGTCCGTGCTTGAGATCGCCGTTGCGCAGAAACCAGGTGACGCGATCGAGCAGAAGATCCTGCACCGATGCATAGAGCGAGAGCTGGAGCGCTCCCGGCACCCGCGCATCGAGCTTGTCGATCTCGCCGTTGAGATCGGTCATGCGGTAGGAGTCGCGCACCGCCGCGAAGGCCTTGGCGATCGCCGCGGGGTCGGCGCCGGTTTGATCGGAGATGCGCACGAGGAAGGAAGGCCCGCCGCGATTGATCATGGAATTGGCGAGCATGGTGGCGATGATCTCGCGCCGCAGCCGATGGCCCTCGACCGCATCGGGGAAACGTTCCACCACCGGCTTCGGGAAATAGCGGGCGAGCTCCTTGGCGAGATAAGGATCGTTCGGGACCTCGCAATCGAGGAGATCGTCGTAGAGCGTGATCTTGGCATAGGCGAGGATGACCGCGAGCTCGGGCCGGGTGAGGCTCTGCCCGCGCATCGCCCGCTCGGAAATCTCCATGTCCGAGGGCAGGAACTCGACCGCACGATCGAGGAGCCCGCGCATCTCCAGCTTCTGCATCAGCCGGTTCTCGAAGCCGAGATCCTCGATCCCTCGCCGCTCGGCGAGCGAAAGAGCGAGCGTTTGCAGATAATTGTTGCGCAACACCAGGCCCGCGACCTCGTCGGTCATCTCCGCAAGCAGCCGATTGCGCGCCTCGTTCGATAACCGCCCATCGCGCACGGGAAGACTCAGCGCGATCTTGAGGTTGACCTCCAGGTCGGAGGAATTGACGCCGGCGGAATTGTCGATGGCGTCGGTGTTGAGCTTGATTCCGCGCAGCGCCCCCTCGATGCGCCCGTGCTGGGTCATGCCGAGATTGGCGCCCTCGCCGATCACCTTGCATTGTAATTCGGAAGCCGCGACCCGAATCGGATCGTTCGTCCGGTCGCCGACCCGCTCGTCGGTCTCGCTCGAGGCGCGGACATAGGTGCCGATGCCGCCGAACCACAGGAGATCGGCCGGCAGCTTGAGGATCGCCCTCATCACCTCGGCCGGCGTCACCTCGGACTCATCGATCCGCAGGAGAACGCGCGCCTCGGACGAGAGCGAGATTTTCTTCGCGCTGCGAGGAAATATGCCGCCGCCCTTCGAGATCAGCTTCTTGTCGTAGTCCTGCCAGCTCGAGCGCGGCAGCTCGAACAGACGCTTGCGCTCCGCCCATGACCGCGCCGGGTCGGGCTCGGGGTCGAGAAAAATGTCGCGGTGATCGAAGGCGGCGACGAGCCGGATGGTCTTTTCCAACAGCATGCCGTTGCCGAACACGTCGCCGGACATGTCGCCGACGCCCGCGACCGTGAAAGGCGTCGAGCGGATGTCGACGTCCATCTCCCGGAAATGCCGCCTCACCGCCTCCCAGGCACCGCGGGCGGTGATTCCCATTTTCTTGTGGTCGTAGCCGGCCGAACCGCCACTCGCAAACGCATCGCCGAGCCAGAAGCCGCGGCGGATCGCGATGCCGTTCGCCATATCCGAGAATGTCGCCGTGCCCTTGTCGGCCGCCACCACCAGATAGGGGTCGTCGCCGTCATGGCGCACGACGTTGGGCGGTGCGATGATTCCCTGCGGCCCGAAATTGTCGGTGAGCTCCAAGAGACTGGTGACGAAGATCTCGTAGGCGGCGGTGCCTTCGGCGAGGACCGCCTCGCGCCCGCCGCCCATCGGCAGTTTCTTCGGCACGAAGCCGCCCTTGGCGCCGACCGGAACGATGACCGCGTTCTTGACCTGCTGCGCCTTGACCAGGCCGAGCACCTCGGTGCGGAAATCCTGTGGCCGGTCGGACCAACGGATGCCGCCGCGCGCGACCTTGCCGAAGCGAAGATGAACGCCCTCGACGCGCGGGGAATAGACGAAAATCTCATAGAGCGGCCGCGGCGACGGCAAGCCGTCGATCTTGCGGCTCTCGAACTTGATCGAAATCGTCGGCTTGGTCTGCCCGTCGGCGGCGATCTGGTAAAAATTGGTGCGCACCGCCGAAGTCGCCAGATTGACGAAGCGGCGCAAGATTCGGTCCTCGTCGAGACTCTCGACCGCAGCGAGTGCGGATTCGATCTCGGCCGTGATCGCGGTCTCCAATGCCGCGCGTTTGACCGGTTCGACGTCAAGCCGCGGATCGAAGCGCGTGTGGAAGAGCGAGACGATCTTCGCCGCGACCGGCGCGTGGCGCGTGAGCGTCTCCCACAGGTAATCCTGGCTGTAGGGCACGCCCGCCTGGCGCAAATAGCGCGACAGCGTCCGCACCAGCGCGACGTCCCGCCACGGCAAGCCGGCGGCGAGCACGAGCGCATTGTAGCCGTCGCTTCCGGCCTGCCCGCGCGCGATCGCCATCAGACAGGCTTCGAGCGGGGTCGAGAGCCTCTCCACATCGATCGGACCGCCCCCCGCACGGCCCAGCAACATGTCGTGGAGCCAAGTGCGTATCGGCGCTTCACCTTTCGCTTCGACCGTGTAGGTGCGCTCGTCGACGACGGTGAATCCCATGTGCTCGAGCACCGGCACCCGCGCGGAGAGCGGGATCGGCTTTCCGTGGCTCAAGATTTTGAGATGCGCCCGATCGTGTGCGCCGGGATCCCGCCGATAGAAATGGCCGGCGAGCGGATTTTCCGGCGTCAGCGTCTCGAGGATATCGATGTCGGCGACCGCGGCCTCCGGCGTATACGCCTCCTGATAACCGGCCGAGAAAGCTTCGCAATAGCGCCGCCGCAATTCGCGGACCTTGCCCGATTCGTGGGTGGACGCAATCGCCGCCGCGAGGCCATCTCCCCAGTTGCGCACGATGCGCTCGACCGCGGCTTCGAGCATGGCGCGGTCGGGATCGGGGGTCGCGCCTTCGTCGCGTCCGATGATGAAATGGACACGGGCGAGCGGCCCATCCGGGAAATACGGATAGAACGCCGAGAGCCTACCCTGGTAGGCCCCGGCGAGAAAACTGCCGATGCGTGCGCGCACATTGCTGTCGTAGCGTTCGCGCGGCACATAAACGAGGATCGAGACGAAACGGTCGAAACGGTCGCGGCGCGCGAGTACCCGCACGCGCGCACGCTCTTCAAGCTGAAGGATCTGAAGCGCAAAGCGATAGAGCAGATCGTCGTCGATCTGAAACAGCTCGTCGCGCGGATAGGTTTCGAGCACATTGGCGAGCGCCTTGCCCGAATGACTGGCGGGAGCAAACCCCGCCCGTGCGTATACCTTGTCAAGCTTGCGGCGGAGATAGGGAATGGTGCGCGCCGCGCGGGTATAGGCCGTCGAGGTGAACAGCCCGACGATGCGGAACTCGCCCACGAGCCGCCCCTTGGCGTCGAAGCGCTTGACGCCGATATAATCCATGTAGACGCGGCGGTGAACGCGCGAGCGCACGTTCGTCTTGGTGATGATGAGTTCCACCGGCTGGCGCACGAACTCGCGCAGTTCCGGAGTCGTGGTGACGAGTTTTCCGCCCCGGCTGAGCACGCGCACCTCGTGATCGCGCAGAATGCCGAGGCCGCTTTCGAACACCGGCTCGAGCATCTCGCTATCGGCGGTGTCGTTGAACGCATACTCGCGGCAACCGAGGAAGGAGAAATTGTCGGCGGCAAGCCATTCGAGGAATGCGACGGCTTCCGCGATCTCCTCGACCGGCAGCGGCGGCGGGCTGGCTTTCAAACTTTCGATCGTCGCATGAAGCCGCGTCAATATTTCCTTCCAGTCGGAAACGCTGACCCGCACATCGGCGAGCACGCTTACAAGCGCCGCCGCGACTTTTTCCCGCTGCGGTTCGTCGAGGCGTTCGACATGAACCTGGATCAGGCTCTCGCTCCGTCCCTTCGCGGGCATCGCCGCATAGCCCAGCCAGGCAACAAGCTTGCCGCTCTGATTGCGTTCGACCCTGAAGACCGGATGCGCCACCAGGCGTACGGCGATGCCTTGTTCGCTGAGCTCGCCCATTACCGAATCGAGCAGGAACGGCATGTCGTCGTTGATGATTTCGATAACGGTAATGGCTGGGAGCCGTTTGCCTCCCGCCACCGGGGTCGGATTTTCAACCCGGATTTTTGGTTTACCGGAAACGCGATCCTTCAGATTCTCGAAGCTCGCCTCCGTGAGCGCGGCAAGCTCGTGTGCCGAGTAGCCCGGCAGATCTTCGGGTGCGACGCGGCCAAAAAGAGTCGGGAAAAAATCGTGCGGTATGTCGCGCTTGCCCGCCAGCATAAGCGTGGCCTCCCGGAGGAGATCACGAATTTCTCTTTCCGGGTTGCTGGCAAGAAAGCCGTCGCCTTCCATCGCTGCCTCTGGGCCGATCGTGGTGCACGAATCGTGGCGGCTAACGTCTCGGAGTGTCCGCTGGTCGGCGCACGCTGTCGAGACCGTCGATCCCTGCCCGGCGCCGCAATAGTTAGTCCCGTAGATACAACGCGTTAGGGGATGATCACGTTCGACCCTGCGCGGTCTTAGAGACCGACGCCAGCACGCACCCTGCCCGAGCTCGCCTACAGGCCCGCCGACGAACCCGGAATATGACGGGATATGACACTCAAGAGCCTTACATCACCACCAGCTTATCCGGTTGTTCGTTCCGGTTGATCGCGTCGGGCGGGAAATGTTCGGCCAATACTTCGCCGCAAATGCGGATCGCTTCGACGAAGCCGTCGGCGGGCCGATCGTTCTTGATCGCCTGAACCAGCGCCTTGACCGCACGGTCCCACACCTCTTGCGAAACTTTCGCGGCAATGCCGACGTCGGCCACCACTTCCACATGGCGTTCGGCGACCGAAACGAAGATGAGCACCCCGGTGCGCGCTTCGGTACGGTGCAGGCCGTGGGCGGCGAACTGGCGCTGCGCTTCCAGGCTGGCGCGATTACGCAGCACGCGCCGCGGCACCATCAGGAACCGCACCGTCGGCAGCAGCAAAACCAGAGCGACCATGAGGAAAGCGACAAGCTGGAATAGGTAGATCGTCGTCGACGCGATATTCGTGAAAAAGAGCAGAGGCAGCGGCACGAACAGCGCGATGATCGCCGCCCAGGCGACCGGCACGAGCCGATAGTCGCTCGATGCCTGGGTCATCACGCAGAAAATCTCGCCCGAAGTCTTTTTCTCCGTCGCGCGGATCATTTCGGTGATGTGCTTCTGGTCGTCGGGACCGATGTGCATGTTGCGTCTCACCAGCTGCCCGACGAGCCGCCGCCGCCGAACGATCCACCCCCGCCAGAAAAACCGCCCGACGAGCTCGAACTGGAACCGGATGAACCCGAAGAGCCCGACGAAGACGTCACATAATCGAGCGTGCGCCAGATTCCTTTTCGTTTCTTCGGGATGAAGCCCATGGCGACACCGAGATCGCGCATCATCTGCAGGAGGATCAAACCAAAGATGCCGCCGAACAGAGTGAGCATGATCACCAAGCCCCAACTCGGTTCCCGCGAAGGCGAACGCGAGACGGCCCGGCGTTTCCATTCCTCGGCATCCCCGGTCAGCACCTGGATGATGTCTTCGACCCCGCGCCGGATGCCGCCGGGCATGTCGTTCGCCCGGAAGCGCGTCAGGATCGAGTTTTGAATGATCAGACTCGTCACCGCATCGGGCAATGTGCCCTGGAGTCCATAACCGACTTCGATGCGCACTTTGCGCTCGTTGGGCGCAACCAGGAGAATGACGCCGTTGTTCTTGCCCTTTTGGCCGACCTGCCAGTGGCGCCCGAGTTGGACACCATAGTCCTCGATCGAATGGCCGCTGAGCGAACGCAACGTGACCACGACGACCTGATCGGTGGTCTTGGCCTCGAGTGCGGCAAGTCTCGACGTGATCTCGTTCCGCTGCGACGCATTGAGCAGGCCCGCCTCGTCGACAATGCGCCCGGTCAATTTCGGAAATACGATCGACTGCGCCAGCGCAACCCCGACCGTCAGCGCGAGGGCGAGCAAGATCTCCGATCCGCCTCGAGCCGGCCGCATGAGCGAGTGGATCGCGCCCGTCATACCCTGCCCCCGCCGCGAAGCTCGGGACTTTCGTGATTCAGTTGAATCGCACTCTTGGCGTGCGCATTTGCTCTTCGGAGATGGTGAAGGTTTCCATCGGCTTGTTGTTGCGATAGAGCAGCGTCGCCCAGATCACGCCCGGAACGGTCCTCAGCTCCGTATTGTAGAGACGCACCGCCTCGATGTAGTCGCGCCGGGCCACCGCGATGCGGTTCTCGGTGCCTTCGAGCTGCGCCTGCAAGGTGAGAAAATTCTGGTTTGATTTGAGTTGGGGATAGGCTTCGGCGACGGCGAGCAGCCGGCCGATCGCGCCCGAGAGCGCCGACTGCGCATCCTGGAATCGCTTGAAGGCTTCGGGATTGGTGATGGTGGAGGCGTCGACCCGGATCTGAGTCGCCTTGGCACGGGCTTCGACCACGGCGGTGAGCACATCGCGTTCCTGCTGGGCAAAGCCTTTCACCGTTTCGACCAGATTGGGAATGAGATCGGAGCGGCGCTGATACTGGTTCAACACTTCGCTCCAGCCCGCCTTCGCCTTTTCCTCCTGGGTCGGAATGGCATTGATGCCGCAACCCGCGACCATGAGGCCGAGGGCGAGAGTGACGACGAGTGTACGAAGGCGAACGGAGGCGATCGGCATGGGAATTCCCGCATGAATCAGTGCTTGTTATATCGGGGCCCGCAGGCGCGCGCGAGCCCTTGAAAGTCCAATGGCCACAAGGGTTGTGACCGCGATCGACGAGTTCCGGCCCCGGGCGATCAGCCTCTCCAAACACGATCGATGGTTTAAACGAGAAGAGCGACTGGAGCGGGCGATGGGATTCGAACCCACGACCCCAACCTTGGCAAGGTTGTGCTCTACCCCTGAGCTACACCCGCATCCTAGTGGGTCGGCGGAGATACCGCCGAGCCGATTCTATGCCAAAAGCGCCCGGCGAATGCAACCGCCGGAGCTTCGCCGCGCGCTTGCGAAACGAGCAAATGTCTCGCTAGAAGCCCGTTCGTTAAGCCTAACCACCGATCCCATTGGCGCCATGCCCGCGACCCCCGACGAGTTGTTCGCGTTTCTCGACCGCCTCGGCATCGCCGCGACGACGGTCGCTCATCCGCCGTTGTTCACGGTCGAGCAATCGCGGAGCCTGCGCGGCGAGATCGCCGGTGCGCATACCAAGAACTTCTTTCTCGAGGACCGCAAGGACCATCTCTATCTCGTCGTCGCCAAGGAAGATGCGGAGATCGATCTGAAGCATCTGCATCGCCGCATCGGCGCCGCGGGGCGGCTCTCTTTCGGCAAGCCCGAGATCCTGCGCGCGACGCTCGGCGTCGAGCCCGGCTCGGTCACCCCGTTTGCCGCGATCAACGACCGCGAAGGCCGGGTCGCGATCGTGCTCGACCGAGCGCTGCTCGCCCACGACAGCCTGAACTTCCATCCGCTGGTGAATACGCGCACGACCCGGATCGCGGCGGCCGATCTCCTGCGCTTCCTCGCAGCCACCGGCCACGAGCCGCGGCTTCTTGCGGTTTCCGGGCCGGACGCGGAAAGCGGACGGATATAGGCTCCCCATGGAGATTGCATTCGCGGCGCGAACCTTCCATCTATTCTCCGTCCTTAGACGGATGTGGAGCTGAGAATGTTGCTGAACCAGGGGCCGGCCGCGCCGACGCCAGTTGACGACCTCGTCTCCGATACGACGACGCAGGGCTTCGTCAACGACGTGATCGAAGAGTCGCGCCGCCAGCCGGTGCTGGTGGATTTCTGGGCGCCCTGGTGCGGTCCCTGCAAGACGCTCGGACCCGTGCTCGAGAAGGTGGTGCGGGCGACCAAGGGCAAGGTGAAGCTCGTCAAGATGAACATCGACGAGCACCCCCAGATCTCCACGCAGCTCGGCATCCAGTCGATCCCGACCGTCTTTGCCTTCGCCAACGGCCAGCCAGTGGATGGCTTCCTCGGAGCGCTGCCGGAGAGTCAGGTCGCCGCCTTCGTCGAGCGCCTCGCCGGCAAGGCCGGCGGCAAGACCGTGGACCTGCTAAAGACTGCCGAGGACCTGCTCGCTAAAGGCGATGCCAGCAGCGGCGCTGAGCTTTTCGCGCAAGTGCTCGCGGAGGAGCCGGAGAACGTCCGCGCGCTCGCAGGGCTCGCCCGCTGCCATGTCGCCGCCGGCAATCTCGTTCCGGCGCGGGCGACCCTGTCGCTCATCCCCAAGGACAAG
>JAHFPO010000072.1 GCA_023266695.1 Hyphomicrobiales bacterium
CCTGATGGCGCTCGCGGGCGGCGGCCTGATCCTGCTCGCCGCCATGACGGCCGCGCCCATGGCCCAGACCAGCGCTCCCTTCGCCGGACCGGACGGATCGGTCTTTGCGCCGCCGCCGGCTCCCAATCCTCCCGCCCCGCCGCGCCCGGCGCCCGTCGCCCCGGGCACGACCCGCGATCCGCACGCGACCATTCCGGCGGTCGCCCAGGGCAAGGTCGCGCTCGCGCTCGCCGCGCGTTTCGTGCCGGACGGCCCCTATATCCCCCGCTCGCTGCACTGGCGCGTCTTCGTCGCCAAGAACGAAGCGAGCGGACCGCTGACACTCGCCGCCGAGGCGGCGGACGCCTATCCCGTGTTCGCGCTCCCGCCCGGCGATTACATCGTTCTCGCCGCTTATGGTCTGGCGAGCGCGACCCAGCGCGTTTCCCTGCAGGGCGATCCGCGGCGCGAGACGCTGATCGTTCCGGGCGGCGGCCTGCGTGTACAGGGCCGGATCGGCGATACGGTGCTCTCGGCGCAGCGGGTCAAGTTCGACGTCTATGAGGGAAGTTTCCTGCAACGCACCACCGACAAGGGCACCGGTATGCGCGGCATGCGCGCCGATCGGCCGCCGGTCGTGCGCGGCGCCAATGCCGGCGACCTCGTGCTCCTGCCGGCCGGAACCTATTATGTCCAGTCCACCTATGGCGAAGGCAACGCGATGATCCAGGCCGATGTGCGCATCGAGCCCGGACGGCTCACCGACGCCACGCTCCATCACCGCGCCGCGCAGATCACGCTCAAGCTCGTGCACGGCAGCGGCGGGGATGCGATCGCCAATACCCAGTGGTCGGTACTGACGCCGGGCGGCGATTCGATCAAGGAGTCGATCGGCGCGTTCCCGAGCGTGATTCTGGCCGAGGGCGAATATGTCGCGATCGCCCGCCACGACGGCAAGACCTATCAAGAGACCTTCAAGGTCCGGGCCGGCCGCGACCGCGAGATCGAAGTGCTGGTGCGCTGAGTTGTTCCGTCGAATCTCTTCCGTCGTCGCCGGGTTAGTCCCGGCGATTTTTGTTATCGGGCATGGCCGTGCCGAATGAATCGGGATGGCCGGGTCAAGCCCGGCCATGACGATAAAAGCTAGGCTGCTTCTCTCGTCCGCTTGAGATCGGGCGGCGTCGCTTCCGCCGCGAGCGCCCGGAGCGCGGCATCGAGCGGCATCACCGATTGCTGCTCGCTGCCCAAACGGCGGATCGAGACCGCGCGCTCGGCGGCCTCCTTTTTTCCCACCACCAGCAGGACCGGAATCTTCGCGAGCGAATGCTCGCGCACCTTGTAACTGATCTTCTCGTTGCGGAGATCGGCCTCGGCGCGGATGCCGGCGCGCTTCGCCGCCGCCACCACCTCGCTCGCATAGGCGTCGGCGTCGGAGGTGATGGTGCAGACGAGCGCCTGGGCGGGCGAGAGCCAGAGCGGCAGATGACCGGCGTAGTGCTCGATCAGAATCCCGATGAAACGTTCGAGCGAGCCGAAATTGGCCTGGTGGATCATCACCGGCATGACCTTCTCGCCCGAAGGCGCGATGTGGAAAGCGCCGAGCCGGCCCGGCAGGTTGAGATCGACCTGCACCGTGCCGCACTGCCACTCGCGGCCGATGGCGTCGCGCAGCACATATTCGAGCTTCGGCCCGTAGAAGGCGCCCTCGCCCGCATTCAGCGTCCAGGGCCGGCCCGAGGCCTTGAGCGCGCTCATCAGCGCGGCTTCCGCCTTGTCCCACACCGCGTCCTCGCCGATGCGCTTCTGCGGCCGGTCGGAGAACTTGATGCGCACGTCGTCGAAGCCAAAGTCCATATAGATCGACAGGATGAGATCGTTGATGAGGATGCACTCGGCCGCGATCTGGTCCTCGGTGACGAACACATGGGCGTCGTCCTGGGTGAAGGCGCGCACGCGCATCAGCCCGTGCAGCGCGCCGGATGGCTCGAAGCGGTGCACCTTGCCGAACTCGGCGAGCTTCAAGGGCAAATCGCGGTAGGATTTCAGCCCGTTCTTGAATATCTGCACGTGGCCGGGGCAGTTCATCGGCTTGATGGTGAAGACGCGCTCGTCGTCCTCGCGGCTCTCGGTCAGGAACATCATCTCGCGGTATTTTTCCATGTGGCCGGAGGCGACCCACAGCGCCGAATCCATCAGCTGCGGCGTGTTCACCTCGAGATAGCCGGTCTCCTGCTGGCGCCGCCGCATATAGGCGATGAGCGCCTCGAACAAAGTCCAGCCCTTGGCGTGCCAGAACACCGCGCCCGGCGCCTCTTCTTGAAAGTGGAAGAGGTCCATCTCGCGCCCGAGCCGGCGGTGGTCGCGCTTCTCGGCCTCTTCGAGCCGATGGATGTACTGATCGAGCTCATCCTGCGCGGCCCACGCGGTGCCATAGATGCGCGTCAGCATCGGGTTGTTGGAATCGCCGCGCCAATAGGCGCCCGCGATCTTCATCAGCTTGAAGGCCGAGCCGACCTTGCCGACGGAGGTCATGTGCGGTCCGCGGCAGAGGTCGAACCAGTCGCCCTGCTTGTAGATTTTCAGCTCCTCGCCCGGCGGGATCGCGTCGACGAGCTCGAGCTTGAAGTTTTCGCCCCGGTCGCGAAACACCTTCTTCGCCTGCTCGCGCGACCAAACTTCTTTCGTGAATGGTCTATCGCGCGTGATGATCTCGCGCATTTTCTTTTCGATCGCCGGGAAGTCCTCGGGCGTGAACGGCTGGTTGCGGAAGAAATCGTAATAGAAGCCGTTTTCGATCACCGGGCCGATCGTCACCTGGGTGCCGGGGAAGAGCGTCTGCACCGCCTCGGCCATGACATGGGCGCAGTCGTGACGGATCAGTTCCAGCGCGCGCGGATCGTCGCGGGCGACGAACTCGATGCTGGCGTCGCGTTCGATCGGGTCGGAGAGGTCGGCGAGCACGCCGTCGAGCGCCATCGCGACCGTGCGCTTGGCGAGCGAAGGCGAGATTTTCTTGGCGACCTCGAGGCCGGTGATGCCGTTGGGATAGTCCCGGCGCGCGCCGTCGGGAAAAGTCAGTGCAACCATCATTCGTTCCTGTTGCTCACTCGCTGCCTACGAACGCAGGTAAGCGTGACCGGACTTTACGAAAACCGAAGATTCGCCGCGTCCGGAACGGCGAACGCAATTACATAACACCCACCGCCGCGCCCAGGAATACCCTCGTCGCGCCATATTCGCCGCGAACTACCGACACATTCGCTGCGAAAAATCGGCCCCAACCATAGACCGGCAACCGTCCGCAGAAGACGGAACGGCATCGGGGTAGGCGGCGGTCCGCGGGGCGAGTGGGACCGCCGCAAGCCAGGGAGCGGTCATGTACCGAGGCTTGCGGGAGCCTCGCCGTGCCAGTTCGAGTTCGAGTGCGCGTGCGAGTTCGAGTATCGCGGCCGTCTTCGTCGCGGCCTGTCTTGTCACTCCGTTTTCGATTTTCGCCCGAGCCCAGGATTCGCGACCGTGGAAACCCACGCACGGCGAAGGGGTGACGGTCAATCGCCTGAACGTCGAGATCAATCAAGCCACCGTCGGCATCGTATCCGGCAATCCGAACGCCACCTATTTGACGATCGCCTATGATCTCTCCACCGTGCTCGACGACGGCAACAAGTTCCGCGTCCTGCCGATCATCGGCAAAGGCGGCGGCCAGAACATCCGCGACGTCCGCCTGTTGAAGGGCGTCGATCTCGGCATCACCCAGTCGGTCCTGCTCCCCTATTTCCAGAAGACCGGAGAGCTCGGCAACCTCGACGGCAAGCTCGTCTATATCGCCAAGCTCTTCAACGAGGAGATGCACCTTATCGTCCGCGCCGAGTCCGGCATCGCTTCGATCGAGCAACTGGCCGGCAAGAAAGTGAATTTCAGCGATATCGGCAGCGGTACCCAACTCTCGACCATCGAGATCTTCAGCCGCCTCGGCATCAAGGCCGAGGAGGTCAATATGGGCCAGGCCGACGCTTTCGAGGCGCTCAAGAAGGGCGAGATCGCAGCGAGCGTGCTGATTGCGGGCAAGCCCACCGGCTCCACCGCCAAGCTGAAGGCTTCCGACGGCTTCCGGATTCTGCCGGTGCCTTATGCCAAGCTGCTGCAGGCCGATTTCCTGCCCGCGGTGCTGACGCACGACGACTATCCGAACCTGATCGAGCCCGGTCACAGCATCGACACCATCGCGGTCGGCTGCGTGCTGTTCGCCTATAACTGGCCGAAGAACACCGATCGCTACGAGCGCGTCGAAAAATTCGTGAACGCGTTCTTTCCGCGCCTCGCCGAGTTTCAGAAGCCGCCGCGCCATCCCAAATGGCGCGAGACCAATCTGGCGGCGACACTGCCGGGCTGGACCCGCTTCGAGCCGGCCGAGCAATGGCTGCAACGCAATCACCCGAAGCCCGCCGTGACCGAGCGTAAGGAGTTCGAGGAATTCCTGTCGTCGCGCGGAGGGCAAGCTCCGGCGCTGCCGGCGGACGCCAAGACCGACGAGCGCGAAAAGCTGTTCCAGGAATTCCTCAAATGGAAGGTGGTGCGCGAGCGCCCCTAGCGCATGATCCGGCGAAGTGGGAACCGGTTCGCCGATAAGATCATGCGCCAGATTAATAGGTCAGCGCGCGAGCCGCAGATAAGTATACGCAATCTGCGCAAGCTTGATTGCGTCCGCAAAACCGGTGCCCACTTTTGCTGATCGCGCGCTAGGCGGAGAGCGGTAAGCGGAATCGAGCATCGCCTTGAGCCCGAAGTCCGGCATTGGGAGGTTGTCATGAGTTCCCCGATCGACCGTCCGTTTCCACCCGGCGACCCGGCGCCGTTTTTCGTGAACCGGGATTCCGTCCTCGCTGTCGAGGAGCAAGCGGATCGGGCGCCGAGACCGCGGGCGGGTGAAGCCCCGTGGATCGCGGAGGAAAGTCCAGCGCTCGCGCCGGACGAACGCAAAAGCCTGGAACGCATCGTCGCGATGCAGAAGGGAATGCGGCGCAAGCTCGATCCGCCGATTCCGCCACCGCCGGCAGCGGTCCGAAGCAGCTCGGCGTTCGTCCTGTTCTGCCGCCTGGCGATTGTGGCTCTCATCGGCGCCGTGGCGGCCTTGGCCGCGGTCGGAGAATTTCCCAAGCCGGATTCCTGGAGCGGGCTTGCCTCGGTTCTCGGCGCGCGGCCGGTTTTGCTCGAATCCGCCTCACCCGGGCCCGCCCTCGCACCCGACTTCGAAAAAACACGGTCTCCTGCCGGACCCCGTCTCGTCGCCGAAGGCGCGAGCGCCGAGAACGGCGACGCGGTTGCGCTCGGCGTGCGCGTCGAGGGCTCGAGCGATGGCGTCACCGCCGTCATCAGCGGCTTGCGCCGCGGCACCACCCTGAGCTCGGGCCGGCCGTGGGGAGAAACCGGCTGGATCGTGCCGGCGGCGGAACTCGCGATCACTTCCATTCGCCCGCCGTACGGCTTCTCCGGCACCATGGAGTACGTCATCACCCTGCGCCGTCCCGACAACTCCATCGTCGACCAGCAGGCCATGCGCCTCGACTGGTCGCAGATTCAGAGCGCGGGTGGCGAGAGGACCGCGCGCGAGCTCGATCGCGAGGAAATCGCCGTTCTTCTCAAGCGCGGCCAGGAATTGTTCGAGACCGGCGATCTTGCCGGCGCCCGTCTCCTGTTGCAGCGGGCGGCCGAAGCCGGCAACGCGCGCGCGGCCTATGCCCTCGGCGCCAGCTACGACCCGCTCGTGCTGCAGGAGCTCCGCGTCTACGGCGTCATGGCCGACGTCGCCAAGGCGCGCGCCTGGTACGAAAAGGCCAAAGCATTCGGTTCGACAGAAGCGCCGCGGCGGCTCGAGTTATTAGTCAGTCAGAGTCGCTGATGCGCTCGGCGCGCCGGCGGCACCGCCTAGCCGTCGGCGCGTTCGAGCGTGCCGCGCCAGCGCCCATAGCGCCAGGGCAGATACCAGCGCGCCTCGGGCGGCAAGGCGGGCGGCACGAAATCGAGCCCCGAAGTGCCGTAGGGATGGCAGCGGAGAATGCGGGCAAGCGTCATCCAGCTTCCCGCCCACAGCCCGTGGCGGGCGAGTGCCTCGTCGGCATAGTCCGAACAGGTGGGCAGATGCCGGCACTCGAAGCCCGCCAGGGCCGAGAACGTATAGCGGTAGGCTTTGACGAGGCCGCGCCCGGCCAGGCGCGGACTTTTGGCCGCTGCGTCAAAAAGCGCATCGAGCTTCATCCGGCCCCCCGCCGGCATGGTCATTCGGCCGCCTCCCGGCGGCGCCTGTCCTCGATCTGGCCGATGGCGGCCACCACCGCGTCGAAGGTGAGCATGGTCGAGGCATGGCGCGCCTGGTAGTCCCTGACCGGCTCCAGCACGGCGAGATCGGCCCATTTGCCGCCCGGTGCCGGCCCTTTCTCCTTGAGCATCTTCCCCATCCTGATGCGGACATCGCGCAGCTCCTCGGCGCTCGAGCCCACCACATGGCGCGCCATGACCGAGGCGGAGGCCTGGCCCAGGGCGCAGGCTTTCACCTCGTGGGCGAAGTCGGTGACGGTATCCCCTTCCATGGCGAGGTCGATGGTCACGGTCGAGCCGCAGAGCTTGGAGTGGGCGGTGGCGCTGGCGTCCGGCCGCGGGAGCCGGCCGATGCGGGGAATATCCCCCGCCAGCTCCAGAATCCGCCGGTTATAGACCTCGTTGATCATCAGACTGGGCGTTGCTCCTGACCCGGCCTAACCCTCCCGGGTAGCTTTCGGCCACTATTCGTTCTCAGGAAACCGGAACTTTTTCCGGCTGCTTGAATTTTGCCTAGATCGGCCACTAGGTATGTTTCCAAGCAGGGCTTGCGATCCTGCCGGGGCGTCGTTGTCAAGTCACGATCCCAGGTCAATATAGTGGTCGCTAGGGACAGGCGGAAGACTCCAGCACATGCCGGGGTTCCCTCTGCCGGGCTATTTTGCGGCATACGTTCGTCCTGACGATCGCCGCTGAGGGATGCAACACCGGTGACACTCCGGCCGCCCGCGTGGCGGCCGGTCGAACGGGGAGAAAGATCGTCATGGATGCCGTAATTAAGTCGTTCCAACCGCGTGCCGAAGCCCTCGCCAAGGCCGAACCGATACAGAAGCCTTCGCGCGTTGAGGCCGAAGCCGCGGCGCGTACCCTTGTCGCCTGGATCGGCGACGACCCCACCCGGGAGGGTCTGCTCGATACCCCGGAGCGACTGGTCAAAGCCTTCGAGGAATTCTTTACCGGCTACAACGTCAAGCCGGAGGACGTGCTCGACCGCACCTTCGGGGAGATCGGCACCTTCGACGATCTGGTGGTGGTGCGCGATATTCAGTTCTTCTCCTATTGCGAGCATCACATGTTTCCGATCATGGGGAAGGCGCACGTCGCCTATTTTCCGGTCGAGCGCGTGGTCGGGCTCTCCAAGATCGCCCGCGTGATCGAGATGTACGCCCGCCGCCTGCAGACCCAGGAGCATCTGACCTCGCAGATCATCAACGCGATCGACGAGAATCTGAGGCCGCGCGGCGTCGCCGTGATGCTCGAGGCCGAGCATCTGTGCATGGCCATGCGCGGCGTCCAGAAGCAGGGCGTCTCGACGGTGACCACCCAGTTCACCGGCGTCTTCCGCGACGATCCGGCCGAGCAGGTGCGCTTCATCACCATGGTGCGCAACGGCAAGGGCTTCTGAGGATCGAGATCGATCCGACCTCATGGGTGCGCGGCCCCGGAGCGATCCGGGGCCGCTTGCATTTCAGAAGGGCGCGCGACCGCCGCCAAATTTGCTATCACTGAGCCTTGCCGCCGCGCTCTAGCGGCAGGAGACCGTCATGACCGCCGCCAGCGATATCGAATCCACCACCCGATTGACGCCGCGCTTCGATGAGCATGGCCTCATCGCCTGCGTCGTCACCGATGCCAAGGATGGCCAAGTGCTGATGCTCGCGCACATGAACGAGGACGCGCTCGCCCGCACCATTTCGACCGGCGAGGCCTGGTTCTGGTCGCGCTCGCGCCAGAAATTGTGGCGAAAGGGTGAGGAGAGCGGCAATACGCTGAAGGTCGAGGAGTGCCTGATCGACTGCGACCAGGATGCGCTGCTCCTCAAGGCGCGGGTCGGCGGCAAGGGCGTCGCCTGCCACACCGGCCGGCGCTCCTGCTTCTACCGACGGATAGCGGTCGGCCGCTCCGGAGCCGCGCCGGCTTTAACCTTCGTCGAAGGTTAATGGAACCGACGCGCTTTGGTCACGGTTGACCGTTAAGCCGGCGGCGAAAAAAGAACCCATTCACGGCATGGATCCTGCTCGGTTCGGTGCCGAGCGGCGAAGGAAGGTGAATTTTGTTTCAGGCTTGGACGAAATCCAATCGACCCGCGTTCAATCCCGTAGAGCCGGTCGACCGGCAGGAGCCGAAGGCGGCGAGACCGCGCATCGGCATGGCGCTCGGCGGCGGCGCCGCGCGCGGCTGGGCCCATATCGGAGTGATGCGCGCGCTCGCTTCCGCCGGCATCGTGCCCGACGTGATCGCCGGCACCTCGGTGGGCGCGCTCGTGGGCGGCGCCGCGGCCGCCGGCCGGCTCGACGTGCTCGAGTACTGGGCGCGCGACATCACCAGGCGGCGCGTGCTCGGTCTCCTCGACGTCCGGCTCGGTGCCAGCGGCCTCATCGGCGGCAGCCGGCTCGCCCAGCTCCTGCGCCGCAATTTCGGCGACATCGCCATCGAGGACCTCGACACGCATTTTGCCGCCATCACGACCGAGCTCGGCTCCGGCCATGAAATCTGGCTCACGCGCGGCAGCCTCGTCGACGCGATCCGCGCGAGCTACGCGCTCCCCGGCATCTTCAGCCCGGTGAAGGTCGCCGGACGTTGGCTGATGGACGGCGCGCTGGTCAATCCGATCCCGGTCTCGGCCGCGCGTGCGCTCGGCGCGCGGGTGGTGATCGCGGTCAATCTCCATGCCGACGTGTTCGGCCGCAGCACGGTGATCCAGGAACCTGGAACGGAGCCCGAACCGGCGCCGGAACCGAAAGAGCGCGGCCGTTTCGGCAATGTGTTCCGCCTCGACCGGCTGTTGCGCCGCCAGGTGATGGGCGAGAAGGACGGACCGCAAGGCATCGGCTCGGTCATGGTCGATGCCTACAACATCATCCAGGACCGCATCGCCCGGTCGCGGCTCGCCGGCGACCCGCCCGACGTGATGATCTCGCCGCGCCTCGGCTCGATCGGCCTGTTCGAATTCCACCGCGCCGAGGAGGCGATCCGGCTCGGCGCCGAAGCGACCGAGCGCGCGCTCGGCGAGCTTACCGAGGCCATCGCCGCGCTCGGCTGAGTTCCGTCACGCCGTTGCGATATATTCCTTGAGCGCCTGGCTCTCGCGTTCCATTTCCTCGAGACGGTGCTTCACGACGTCGCCCACCGACACGATACCGGCGAGCCGCCCGTGCTCGACCACCGGGACGTGGCGGAACCGGCCGGCGGTCATGCGCTGCATCAGGGAAGGAATGGTCTCTTCGGGGGTGCAGGTCACGACCTCGCTGGTCATCACGCTTTCCACCGTGTGCGCGAGCGCGCCGGCGCCGTGCTTGGAGAGGGCGCGGACGATATCGCGCTCGGACAGGATGCCGGCCACGGCTTGACCGGCGCCGGTGACGACCACGGCGCCGATGCGCTTCTCCGACAGCAGGCGCGCCGCCTCCGCGAGCGTCGCCTGCGGAAGAATGGTGGCGACCTCACGGCCCTTGAGCGAGAGGATGGTGCGGACGGTCATGGCGCTTCCTCCATGTTCCCAACCCCGACCGGGATGAATACTCGGTCGGAACGGTCGCGTCCGCAAGAGGTCAATCGCGGGCGGCCTCGACCGGATCGAACAGCGGAAACAGCAACAGGCCGGCGAGGAAGCCGCCGATGTGCGCCTCCCAGGCGATCGTCGCACTGGTGAATAAATCGGAGATCACGCTCGCGCCGAAGGCGAGGTTGAGCACGAACCACACGGCGAGGAAGACGATGACCTGCGGATTGCGCAGCGAGGTCAAGAGCGGAGCCGCCGGTATGCGGAACGCGGCCTCGCCGCGGTTGCGGAAGAATCCGAGCGGGCCGCCGTCCGCGAAAGCGAAGCGGACCGCCGCCGCCATCGCCCCCGAAATCGCCGCCGAGGAGCCCACCAGCGGCGCGAACTCGCCGTAATGGGTGACGAGATGGGTGAGCGCGCCCGCCGCCGCCATCACCGCGAAGAAGACGAGGAAGCGCGCGCTTCCGAACCGCCAGGCCACCGCGCTGCCGAAGGCGAGAAACCACACCAGATTGACCAGGAGATGCACGATATCGCCGTGCAAGAACGCATAGGTGACGAAGGTCCAGATTTCCGCCGCCAAGCCGCCCGGCAAAGGCAAGCCGAGCGGCAAGCTCGCATCGTAGCGCGCCGGCACGAAGGCGAACCACATCAGCGTCTTGAGATCGGTCTCGGCGTCGAAGAGCGCGCGCGCGCCGTGGACGAGCACCTGCGCCGCGCCGAGCCACGCGATCACCGAGGGCAGATTGAAGATCGGCTCGGAGGAGCGGGCCACGCGGGCGGATCCGGAATCGGGTCCCGTGACATAGGCCGCGGACGTGGCGCGAGCAAGACTTGCTCTACCCGTCCGGCGAAATAGCCCGTCACCCTGAGGTGCCCGGCGTGGTTCGAGGCCCGGCGTCATCCTGAGGTGCGAGCGGAGCGAGCCTCGAAGGAAGACGCCGGGCACCTTACCATGACGGGCCGGCCTCGAAGGGTGACGGGTTAATTCTGTACATCATCCTTCGAGGCTCGCGGCCTTGCGGCCGCTCGCACCTCAGGATGATGCGTACTGCAATGAAGAGAA
>JAHFPO010000180.1 GCA_023266695.1 Hyphomicrobiales bacterium
GTCGAGCAATTCATGATCCTCCACGGTCGCGACCAGCGATTGCGCCTCCACCCAGGCGTCGTCCTCGGCCACCTCGTGGCGCGCGAAGCCCGCGGGCGCGTCGCCCGGATCGAGGTCGGTGCGCGCGCCGCGCCCGGCCTCGCGCGGCAGGAACTGGACCAGGAGCCCGCCCGCGCGCCAGCTCGGGATGCCGCCCGCGCGCAACTCCTCGCCGACCGCGAGCCGCAGCCGGGTCGGAATCTGCTCGGACTGGACGAAATAGCGGTGCGCCGCCGCCTCCAGTCCCTCGCCTTCGAGCGCGACCACGCCCTGATAGCGGTTGTGATCGCCGCCGGGCTCGATCGTCATCGCGAGATGGCCGCGGCCGATGAGGGCGGCGCCGTCGATTTCGCCCGCCGCCGCCACCGCGGCGATCTTCGCCTCGTCGAAGCGGGCATAGGCGCGCACCCGGTCGGGCGCGGTGATGTCGACCACCATCATGTCGACCGGGCCGTCGCTCTCGGTCTGCAGGATGAAGCGGCCCATCTGCTTCAGGGTCGAGCCGAGCAACACGCCCAAGGTGATTGCTTGCGCGAGCAGGCGCGCCACCGGCAGCGGATAATCATGGCGCGCGAGCACTTCGTCGAGCGCGGGCCCGAGGCGGACGATCCTCCCGCGCAGATCGAGCGGGTCGACCTGAAAGGCCTGGACCCGGTCGTCCTCGGCTTCCGCGCGCGGGAAGCGCCGGGGAATCCCGATGTTCATGCCACGCCCGCCTCCAAGCACCAGGCGAGAATGCCCTTCTGCGCATGCAGCCGGTTCTCGGCCTCGTCGAACACCACCGATTGCGGACCGTCGATCACCTCGGCGGTCACCTCGTCGCCGCGGTGCGCCGGCAGGCAATGCATGAAGATGGCGTCGCGCTTGGCGAGCTTCATCAGCGGGCGGTTGACCTGATAGGGCCTCAAGACGTTGTGACGCTGCTTGCTGTTCTTGTCGCCCATCGAAGCCCAGGTGTCGGTGACGATGCAGTCGGCATCCGTCACCGCGACTTCCGGATCGCGGGTGAAGGTGATCGTGGCGCCCGAATGCTTCGCCCAATGGCGCAACGCCGGGCCGGGCGCGAGCGCAGCCGGGGTCGCGGCCTTGAGGACGAACTCGAAGCGCGCGGCGGCATGGACCCAGGAAGCGAGCACGTTGTTGGCGTCGCCGGTCCAGGCGACGTGCTTGCCGCGGATCGACCCCTTCTTCTCCTCGAAGGTCATCACGTCGGCCATCACCTGGCAGGGATGCGACAGCCGGGTGAGCCCGTTCACCACCGGCACGGTGGCGTATTGCGCGAACTCCAAGAGTTCATCGTGATCGAGGGTGCGGATCATGATGCAATCGACATAACGCGACAGCACGCGGGCGGTGTCGGCGATGGTCTCGCCACGGCCGAGCTGCATCTCCTGGCTGGTGAGGGTGACGACATTGCCGCCGAGCTCGCGCATGGCGACATAGAAGGAGACGCGCGTGCGGGTGGACGGCCGGTCGAAGATCATGGCGAGCGTCCGGCCGGCGAGCGGCTTGCGCGCCTCGGCAAGCGCGCGGCCGCCCTTCTTCAAGGTGCGGGCGAGCTCGATCATGCGCCGCAGGTCGCGGGCGGGAAGATCGGCGAGATCGAGAAAATGCCGGATGGCGTTCACGCTCATTCGGCGGCTCCGCGGGCTTGCGAAGCGAGCACGGCCGCGAGCTTCGCGCAGGCGGCATTGAGCCTGGCGACGGCTTCCGCGATTTCGGCTTCGCCGATGATGAGCGGCGGCAACAGGCGCACCGAGTTGTCGCCGGCGGCGGCGGTCAAGAGTCCCTCCTCGCGGCAGGCGGCGGCGAGCTCGCCGTTGGGGACGAGCGCGCGCAGGCCGATGAGGAGCCCCTCGCCGCGCACCTCGGCGAGGACGGCGGGATGGCGGTCGACGATCCCGGCAAGGCGCTGCTTGAACAGAAGCCCGGTCTTCCTCACGCGATCGAGGAAGCCCTTTTCCAGCACCACGTCGAGCACGGCGTGGGCGACCGACATGGCGAGCGGATTGCCGCCGAAGGTGGAGCCGTGGGTGCCGGCGGTCATGCCCTTGGCGGCCTCCGCGGTGGCGAGACAGGCGCCCACCGGAAAGCCGCCGCCCAGGCCCTTGGCAGCGGCGAGGATATCGGGCGTGACGCCCGTCCATTCATAGGCGAAGAATTTTCCGGTGCGGCCGATCCCGGTCTGCACCTCGTCGAGCACCAAGAGCAGACCGTTGTCGTCGCTGAGCGCGCGCAGGCCCTTGAGGAAGCCCGCGGGCGGCACGCGCACGCCGCCCTCGCCCTCGATCGGCTCGACCAGGATCGCCCCGGTCTCGGGCCCGATCGCTTTTTTCGCGGCGGCAAGATCGCCATAGGCGACCTGATCGAAGCCGGCGAGCGGCGGACCGAAGCCTTCGAGATATTTCTCGTTGCCGGCGGCGGCGAGCGTCGCCAGCGTGCGGCCATGGAAGGAGCCCTCGAAGGTCACCATGCGGAATTTTTCCGGATGCCCGGAGGCGGCGTGATATTTGCGCGCCGTCTTGATCGCGCATTCCATCGCCTCGGCGCCGGAATTGGCGAAGAACACGGTGTCGGCGAAGCTCGCTTCCACCAGCCGCGCGGCCAGGCGTTCGGCCTCGGGGATGCGGAAGAGATTGGAGACGTGCCAGAGCTTGCCCGCCTGCGCGGCGAGCGCGGCGACCAGCTTGGGGTGGGCATGGCCCAGCGAATTCACCGCCACCCCGCCGGCGAAATCGAGATAACGCTTGCCGTCGGCCGCGATCAGCCAGGCGCCCTCGCCGCGCTCGAAGGCGAGGCCGGCGCGCGCATAGGTGGGCATCAGCGGCGGGATCACATTCGCCTCCAAAGATTGGCTGCCGCGCCGGGGCGGCGGCTCGATCAAGCGGCACCGGTGAATCGGGACAATTCGCCCCATCTTGTCCGCTCGCGGGGTCGGCCGCAAAGCCGAAGGGCGCCGAAACGAAACATGCCGCCCGGCTCGCGAGCGGCACTCGGGCCAATCTATTTCAGCCGCACGGACTGTCAACTCGCTCCCGGATGGGGAAACCCCCCGAAAAACCGCAGCATCTTGGGGACAACAGGGCCGCAAACCATCGAAATGTTGTTGCGGACTCTTGTCGGCGCGAGTCTGCCTATTGTAGCCTGACTGTCACAAAACACGACATCTCGTGCGGCGGGCTTAGTCCCTTACAGCGTGAAGCGCCAGGACGGCCGGAGCGGTGAAACCCCGATTCCGGAGCGCGATGAGGGATTCCGCCGGCAACTGCGGCCAGGACCGAAGGGGAGCGGCGCATGGGTTGGACGGAGGAGCGGGTCGAACTTCTGAAGAAGCTGTGGGCCGACGGCCTGTCGGCGAGCCAGATCGCCGCCCAGCTCGGCGGGGTCACGCGCAACGCGGTGATCGGCAAGGTGCACCGGCTCGGCCTCTCCGGCCGGGCGAAATCGCCTTCCTCGATGGTGCCGCGGGCGCGCAAGCCGCGCCCGGCTTCCCATTCGATGCGGCCGCGCATGCGCTACCACGGCAATGCCGCCTTGCTGCCTGCGATGTCGCCGGAACTCGATCCGGACTACGACCCGCTCGCCAATGTGGTGCCGATGGGCCCCAGGGTCTCGATCGTGGAACTCACCGAATCCACCTGCCGCTGGCCGATCGGCGATCCGGGCACGGCGGCCTTCTGCTATTGCGGCGCCCAGGTCAAGGCGGAGCGGCCCTA
>JAHFPO010000181.1 GCA_023266695.1 Hyphomicrobiales bacterium
GCCCGCTCGCGCGGCACGAGGCGATGGCCGCGGCCATCGCGGGCAGCGCGCTCGTCGTGGTCGAAAAATGCGGCCACATGTCGCCGATGGAGCGGCCGCGCGCGGTGGCTGGCTCGCTCGAGGACTGGCTGGCGCGGATCGCCGCGGATCGCGCGGCGGCGGCGTGAACGAGACCCATGGGGAGAGTGCCATGAGCGCGCGCGCATGGAAGACCATCGCCATCATCGGCTTCGGCGAGGCGGGCGGCATTCTCGGCGCCGAGCTGGCGAAACGGGGCATCGCCGTCCGCGCTTACGACCTCCTGCTCGACGATCCCGCGGCGCGGGATGCGATGCGCGCCAAGGCCAAGGCGGCGCAGGTCGCGGCCGCGGCCGCGCACGCGGCGGCGGCGCGCGGCGCCGATCTCGTGATCTCGGCCGTCACCGCCGCGTCGGCAGTCGATGTCGCCAAGGCCGTGGCGCCGCATCTGACGCGCGGGCAAATCTATCTCGACATCAACTCGGTCTCGCCCGAAGCGAAGCGCGCGAGCGCGCGCATGGTCGAGGGGGCGGGCGCCGACTATGTCGAGGCGGCGGTGATGGCCGCGGTGCCGCCCAAGCGCTTGAAGGTGCCGATGCTGTTGGGCGGCCCGCGCGCCGCGGCGGTCTCGGCGGCGCTCAACGCGATGGGCTTCGACACATCCGTCGCCGCCGGCCGCGTCGGCGTCGCCTCGGCCATCAAGATGTGCCGCAGCGTGATGATCAAGGGCTTGGAGGCCCTCACCATCGAATGCCTCATGGGCGCGCGCCGCTACGGCGCCGAGAAAGAAGTGCTGGCCTCGCTCGCCGGCACCTTCCCGAGCATGGGCTGGGACGAGGATTTGCCCAACTACCTCATCAGCCGCGTCGCCGCGCACGGCCGCCGCCGCGCCGCCGAAATGCGCGAAGTGGCGGCGACGCTCCGAGACGGCGGGATCGAGCCGCGCATGGCGTCCGCCACGGCGGCGCTGCACGATTGGTTCGTGGACGCGCTGGCCAAGTACGGGGTGTCGGAGGGGGCAGGCGGCTTCAATTGGCAGAAGGCTATAGATGTTGTGCTTGAACATAAATCCGGCGCTTCATCTCGAATCGGCTCTTTTTGAAGCGGTAGATCGCCCGAGTTGACGGCTAAACAGGGAATTTTGCGGATCATATTATACTAAGTTTATGATATATAACACAAATTAGTCTCATCATATTATTGACTTCAAGATCAAATATCTTGACTTGGGGATCAACGTCGCATATAGCCGCTCAAGTGTCTAGGTGCTGTCATGCAGATTCAAAGCCTTCTGGAAGAAGTGTTTCTCCAGGCCCGGATCAAGGGCATTCCACTCGCTCGGCTTGCCGAGCGGGCGGGAATTCGTCCAGAGACATTGTCGCGCCTAAAGCATCGGCAAGATGCCGATGTCAGCACTCTACACAACCTCGCCTTGGCTGCGGGTTTCCGATTGGCGCTAGTTCCACTGGATGCGAGTAAAGGCGATCCCGTTTACTCAGCTCTTGAGCACGGGCAGGCTAAGGCTGCCGCACGGCAAAGAGATGAAAGGCTTATTGTCTCGGGGCAGCTTCCTCGTGAAAGCGTTCATCGGCGCAATGCCTTTATTTCTTTCTCGCCGGTGGAGATTGAACTCAAGGGAGTCGACGGAAGACAAATCCGTAACTCGAGGTAAGGTCAAGTCCGGTTCTTGCTGGATAAATGAGTTGGGGATGCGGGGATAGTTGCGCCGACGACGGGCGCGGTCTGCTCGGCGTGAGCGCGGTCGAGCTCGGTGCGGATTGCCTGTAGCTGACGCCGTTCGAACTCGGTCATGCGCATGCCGCGCCAGCGTTCGGCGGCGCGGATCAGCGCGGCATACATCAGCTTCAAGACGGCGCGCTCGCCGAAGGCATGCGGGATCACTTTGGTCCGCCGGCGCTCTTCGCCGAACAGGCGCTCGAGCAGATTCGTGGTGCGGATCGCGCGCCGGTGCGCGAGCGGGAACTTGAGGTGCGCGATGCAGGCCTCGAAGTCGTCATCGAGACACGCCACGGCCGAGGGCAGATCGCTGCCGTAGGTCGCCGCGATGTCGGCGCGCAGCAGTCGCGCCAGCGCCGGCGAGGCCGCCCGATAGCAGGCCTGGGCGCGCGCCTTGAACTCCGGCCAGATGGTCTCCGGCACTTTGCTCTCGAGATTGCGCATCTTGTGCGCCAGGCAACGCTGGCGCAGCGAGCGCGGGAAGCATTCCTCGATCGCCCGGATCAGACCCGGTGCCCCGTCGCTCACCACCAGGAGCGGGTCGGGGAGCCCGCGCCGGCGCATGTCGTGGAAGAACTCGCGGCAGCTCGCCGTGTCTTCCTTGGTGCCCGGCGCCAAGTGCAGCAGGACCTTGGCGCCATCGGCCAAGATGCCCCACCCCGCCAGCACTGCCTCGCGCGGCTGGCCGAGATGGAGACGCTCGGCGATCCCGTCCACGAACAGGTACAAGACCTCGAACTCGGCCAGGTCGCGCCCGGCGAAGGCCTGGTACTCCGCCCACAGCCGCTCGGTGATCTCGCTCACCGCACTCCGGCTCAACAGGCTGCGGCCCTCGTCGTCGGCGAACAGCGCTTCGATGTCCCGGGTCGACAGACCGCGCGCGTACATCTCGATCGCCAACCGCTCCAGTTCCTCGGTCCGGCTGCCAAGAATGGAGCGGATCTTCGAGCGGAACGGCTCCGCCCGATCCGCAATCTGCGGCGCGCTGTACTCCACCGCGCCCTCCGCCGTCTTCAGCCGGCCGGGCCGGTAGCCATTGCGATAGCCCGCCCCCGGCGCTGCGCCACGGGCGTAGTATTCGCGCCCCAACGCGTCGCCCGCCTCGCCCTCCAGCGCTTCCTCGACGATCAGGCGCGCCGCCAAGCGCACCAGCTCCGAGCCGGTCTCCCCGCTCTCTCCGCCGCCGTCCATCAGCCGCTTCAGCTTCTCGCGCGTCCGCTCGGATGCCTGTATCCTCTCCATCGGGGTGCTCCTTCGTGGAGGCCGGTCGCCAAACCGAACCTCGTTGATTCGCCTAATCAGGCGAGGGTGCACCCCAACTCTTTTTCCAGCAATCCTATGACTTCACCTATTCTGTTGAAGGAAAGGAGCGATTCTACGTTACGATTGCTCTGGCGTTCCTGAGCATACTTCTCAGCTTTGTTATTGCCCGGTTCATTTCGCCATGGCTCGCAGCGACCGCCGGGCAGGTTCCTGAAATCGGTTGGATGATTAGTGCACCTTCGGTGATGGTATTCTACGGGCTGCTTCATCGATTCTACGACGCGTCCGTTTGGCGTTGGCGCCTTCTACAGCGTATTCGTGGCTCCGGCACGCCGGACTTGAATGGCCTTTGGACCGGTTCGATCAAATCGTCCCTTGACGACTATCAGAAGGCGTTTCCGGCGACGCTACGGATCTATCAGACTTGGACAACCATCAAAGTCGTGCTCGAAACGCAGGTAACATCAAGCCAATCTCACATGGCCGCGATTCGACGGACGAGTCCTGACAGAATCGAGCTCACTGTTGAATACATATCAGAACCAAAACCTGATGCGCCAAACAAGGTCCAGATGCATCGAGGCACATGCCGATTTATCGTTGATCATAATGACCCCGCTACGACTCGAGCTCTGCGCATGACCGGGGACTACTACACCGCGCGCAATCGGGATAGCTATGGAGAATACGAGTTTCATCGGGACGCTTCTTGAGTCCCGGTGAAGTCATAGG
>JAHFPO010000073.1 GCA_023266695.1 Hyphomicrobiales bacterium
CGTGGAGAGAGGCTGATGGCTCGCGTCGCGTTGGTTACGGGCGGCACGCGCGGAATTGGCGCTGCCATCTCGAAGGCGCTCAAAGCGGCGGGCTATCGCGTAGCCGCTAATTACGGCGGCAACGACGAGGCCGCGATGAAATTCAAGGCCGAGACCGGGATCGCGGTGTTCAAATGGGACATCGGTTCGTTCGATGCCTGCGCCGCCGGAGCTAAAAAGGTCAAGGCCGACCTCGGACCGGTCGAAGTGCTCGTGAACAATGCCGGCATCACTCGCGATGGTATGTTTCACAAGATGACGGCCGAGCAATGGACGATCGTCATCAACACCAATCTCAATTCGCTGTTCAATATGTGCCGGCCGGTGATCGAGGGCATGCGCGAGCGCGGCTTCGGCCGGATCGTCAATATCTCCTCGATCAACGGCCAGAAGGGCCAGATGGGACAGACGAACTATTCCGCGGCCAAGGCCGGCGAGCTCGGCTTCACCAAGGCGCTCGCCCAGGAGAATGCGAAGAAGGGTGTCACCGTCAACGCGATCTGTCCCGGCTACATCGCGACCGAGATGGTGAAAGCCATGCCGCGGGACGTGCTGGAGAAGAACGTTCTGCCGCAGATTCCGCTCGGCCGCCTCGGCGAGCCGGAGGAGATCGCGCGCTGCGTCGTGTTCCTTGCCTCGGACGATGCCGGCTATATCACCGGCTCGACGCTCACCGTGAACGGCGGGCAATATTTTATTTGAGACGACGCGCTCAGCCCCGGAAGTTGTTCTTGCGCTGGCGCAGCTCGGTGAAGATCGCGGCCGGGTCCACGCCCTTCATTGCGATCGCGTCGGCGATCGCAGGGTCGTCAGCGCGCAGGAACGGATTGGTCGCGCGCTCCTCGGCGATGGTGGTCGGCAAGGTCGGCTTGCCCTTGGCGCGCATTGCTTCGATGGCGGCGAGGCGGGCCTTCAGCGCGGCGTTCCTGGGGTCGACGGTGACGGCGAAGCGCGCATTCGCCAATGTGTATTCATGTCCGCAATAGACGACGGTATCGCCGGGCAGATCGCGCAAGGGGAGGAGCGAAGCCCAGAGCGTCGCCGCTGGCCGCTCGATCGCTCGGCCACAACCGAGCGCGAACAAGGTATCGCCGGCGAAGAGCAACTTCTCGGCCTCGAACCAATAGACGACGTGACCGGCGGTGTGGCCCGGCGTCTCGAACACGCGGGCGCGCATATTTCCGACCGCGACCATATCGGACGCCCCGACCTCGACGTCGATCATCGGGATTTGTTTGGCTTCCGCGCGCGGGCCGACGACCTTGGCGCCATAACGTCGTTTCAGCGCCGGAATGCCCTGGACGTGATCGCCGTGGTGATGGGTGACCAGGATATGGGTGAGTGGCCATTTTACGGCGTCGAGCGCGCGTTCGATCGGCTCGGCCTCGGGCGCGTCGACGACGGCGGTCGCTCCGGTCGATGAATCCCGCAGGATCACGGCGTAATTGTCAGCGAGGCAGGGCACCAGGCGGACGTCCACGGCCATGGGATGCTCCGAATTGGGAAATCCCGCGATCCCGTGGGAACCTAACATGAAGCCCGATGCCCGCAACCCGATCTTGCCTCAAGTCGGATTGGTGGCGGGAGCGCGGCGGGGCTATTCTCTGTCGTCGTCGCGGACGGAACGCCTCAATGTTTCACGATGTCGTCGATCTTCGCAATTTCTACTCCCAGCCGCTCGGTATCATGGCGCGCCGGCTCATCAACCGTGCCGTCCGCATGCGCTGGTCCGACACGCGCGGCCTCTCCGTCGTCGGTATCGGCTATGCGACGCCTTATCTCGGCGTCTTTCGCGATGAGGGTGAACGCACTTTCGCTTTCATGCCGGCGGCGCAGGGCGTGGTGAAATGGCCTTCGGCGGCGCCTTCGCTGGCGGCCTTGGTCGATGAGACTCTGATGCCGCTCCCCGCCGCCGCCGTCGATCGTGTGCTCGCCGTCCACGCCCTTGAGATGACGGTACACGCGCCTGACATGCTGCGCGAGGTGTGGCGGGTGCTGGCGGCGGGAGGACGGTTGTTGTTGGTCGTGCCGAACCGGCGCGGTCTTTGGGCGCGGATGGATACGACGCCGTTCGGCCATGGCCGGCCCTATTCGCGAGCGCAGCTCCTCGAGCTTCTGCGCGAGGCTTTGTTCACGCCGGTCGGTTGGAGCGAGGCGTTGTGGGTGCCGCCGTTCGCCCGGACTTCGTTCCTGCGCACGGCGATTGCCTGGGAACGGGTGGGCAGGACGCTCGCGCTTCCCTTCGCCGGCGTTCACATCGTCGAGGCGACGAAACAGGTCTGGCGGCCGGTTCCGGCGCGGCCGATACGGCGGCTCAAACCGATTCTCGCTCCCGCATCGCCCGAGCCCGCCGGCATCTGATCAGCCGCGGCGCGACAGCAGAAATACCGCCTGCTCGCCGAACAGGTTCCAGAACCACCACGGCGCATGCCAGCGCACCGGACGCCCCCAGCTATTCAGCGCGACGGCGCGCTCCATGTGCGCGTCGATTACGCGCGCCAACTGGACGAAATCGCGGATGGTGCAGAAATGGATGTTGGGCGTGTCGTACCAGCTGTCGGGCAGGTTGTCGGTAACGGGCATCCGTCCCCGCAACAGGATCTCGAGGCGAATGCGCCAATGGCCGAAGTTCGGGAACGAGACGATGGCGTGGCGTCCGATGCGCAACATTTGCTCGAGCACCCAGCGCGGCCGCCGCGTCGCCTGCAGCGTCTGCGAGAGGATGACGTAGTCGAAGGTATCGTCCGGATAGTCGGCGAGATCGACATCGGCGTCGCCCTGGATGACGGCGAGCCCCTTGGCCACGCAATCATTCACGCCCTCGCGCGAAATCTCGATGCCGCGGCCGTCGACGCCGCGCGTCTCGGCCAGCAGTCGCAGCAACTTGCCGTCACCGCAGCCGACGTCGAGGACGCGGGCTCCCTCAGTGACCATTTCGGCGACCAGGACAAGGTCGACGCGGCCGCCGGCCTGCGACGGGTGCTGCCCGCGCACAAGCATGACATTCAGCCTTTCGCCGGTGGAAGCCCGCGCGCCCGGGCGGCGGCTTCGAGGAACCCGCGCGTAATCGCGAACAGCTCCGGCTCTTCGAGCAGGAAGGCGTCATGGCCCTTGTCGCTCTCGATCTCGGCGAACGATACGGAGGCTCCGGCGGCATTGAGCGCATGCACGATCTGCCGGGCATCGGACGTCGGGAACAGCCAGTCGGAGGTGAAGGACACGACGCACAGGCGCGAACGGGTTCCCTTGAAAGCGTTGGCGAGCACGCCGCCGTAGTCGGCGGCGAGGTCGAAATAGTCCATCGCCCGCGTGATGTAGAGATAGCTGTTGGCGTCGAAGCGCTCGACGAAGATCGAACCCTGATGGCGCAGATAGCTCTCGACCTGGAAATCGGCATCGAAGCCGAAGGTCGGCGTCTCGCGGTCCTGCAGACGGCGGCCGAACTTGCGATGGAGCGCCGCGTCGGAGAGATAGGTGATGTGCGCGGCCATACGCGCGACCGCGAGCCCGCGGCTCGGGTTGGTGCCCTCGACGAGATAGCGGCCGCCTTTCCAATCGGGATCGGCCATCACCGCCTGGCGACCGACTTCGTGGAAGGCGATGTTCTGCGCCGAATGGCGAGCGGCGGTTGCGAGCGGCAGCGCCGCGAACACGCGCTCCGGGTAGCTTGCCACCCATTGCAGTGCCTGCATGCCGCCAATCGAGCCGCCGGTGACGCACAGCAGACTCTCGATGCCGAGATGATCCAAGAGCATCGCCTGCGACCGCACCATGTCGCGCACGGTGACGACGGGAAGCGATAGGCCATAGGGCTCGCCGGTCGCAGGATTGCACGAGGCGGGACCGGTCGTGCCCATACAACCGCCGAGCACGTTGGGGCAGATCACGAAGAAGCGGTTGGTGTCGATCGGCTTGCCGGGCCCGACCATGGTTTCCCACCAGCCGGGCTTCTTGGTCACCGGATGGTCGCTCGCCACGTGCTGGTCGCCCGAAAGGGCGTGGCAGATCAGGATCGCATTGGCGCGGCGTTGATCGAGCTCGCCATAGGTCATGTAAGCGACCTGGAACGGGGCGAGATCGACACCGGCATCGAGCCTCAGCGGCTTGTCGAGACCGAAGCGCACGAGCGGCGAGCGCGGCTCATCGGCCTCGCGACGGATTGCCTCGGCGCGACGGTCTGGTGCCTCGACGTCTACGCGAATCACGCTCATTGCACCCTCGGATACGGCGCCCGCCGGAGCGAGCGGGCGCTAGAGCTAGGAAGCCGCCCGTTCCCCTGTCAATGTTTTCTTTGCGTTCCGTCGGTCCCGCCGCTATCACGGCGCCGCTTCCCGAGTGGCCGCGCCATGTCCGAGCAACAGAAACCCGAGGTGAAATCCGGTGCCGCGCCGACGCTGGTCGAGCTGCGCGCCGAGATCGACCGCATCGATGCCGGGCTCCATGCGCTTCTGATCGAGCGCGGCGAGATCGTCGACCGGCTCATTAAGGTTAAGCGCACCCAGGAGACGGGCGGTGCTTTCCGGCCGGCGCGCGAGGCCGAGATGATGCGCCGCCTGGTCGAGCGTCATCGGGGGATTCTGCCGCTCGATACGGTCGAGAGCATCTGGCGGGTCATCATCGCGACCTTCACTTTCGTGCAGGCGCCCTACGCGGTGCATGCGGATTTCTCGGCTGGGGAAGCGCTGATGCGCGATTCCGCGCGCTTTCATTTCGGCTTCACGGTGCCGCTGACGCCGCACATGGGCGCTTCCGCGGTGGCTGCGGCGGTCGCCGCTTCGAAAGGCGATCTCGGCCTCGTGCCGGCGACGAACGTCGCAAGCGCGGGCGCCTGGTGGAGCGCTCTCGAAGACGAAAAGGCGCCGAAGATCATCGCCCGGCTCCCCTTCGTCGAGCGGGAAGATCATCCCGCCTCATTGCCGCTGTTCGTACTGTCGCGGCCGGTCGTCGCCGACGCTGCCGCTACCGAGGTCGAGACCTGGAGCATCAGGGTCGCGGGTTGGAACGTCACAGTCGCGCGCGCGCTGTCGCCGCTCGTGGAGGCTCTGGCCGTGTCCGACCGCGCGCTCGACGATGCGGCCCTGCTGGTTTCGCTGCCGCCCGACCGCAAACTTGCCGACATCACCGCCGCGCTCACCGCCGCGGGAGCAACGGTGCTGGCGACGGCCCTCGTCGGCGGCCACGCGAACCGCTATACCGTCTAGCCCGATGGTCAGCCATGCGCGCGGACCCGTCGCGCGTCCGGAACCCAGTCATGAGCGTGTCCGAACGTCCAGTTCCACGACCCGGCGTCCTCGACATCGAGACGTATCAGCCGGGGCACAGCCATGCGCCCGGGGCGGCCAAGGTCTACAAGCTCTCCTCGAACGAGACTCCGCTCGGTCCTAGTCCGAAAGCCGTCGAGGCCTATCGCGCGGCCGCGGCTTCACTCCAGCATTATCCCGACGGCGGCGCGACCGCCTTGCGCGAGGCGATCGGGCGTACGTTCAGTCTCGATCCAGCGCGCATCGTCTGCGGCGCGGGCTCGGACGATCTCCTGAATCTGCTTGCGCAGGCGTATCTGACCGCGGGTGACGAGGCGATCATCACCACCCACAGCTTCCTGGTCTATAGCAACGTGACGCTCGCCGCCGCCGGCAAGCCCGTGGTCGCGTCCGAGCGCGCCTATACCACCGATGTCGATGCGATTCTGAAGGCACTGACGCCCCGCACGCGGATCGTCTTCATCGCCAATCCGAACAATCCGACCGGCACCTATATCCCCTTCGCCGAGGTGCGCCGGCTGCATGCGGCGCTCTCTCCGCGCACGCTCCTGGTGCTCGACGCGGCCTATGCCGAATACGTGCGGCGCAACGACTACGAAGCCGGGATCGAGCTCACGGCGATGAGCGAGAACGTGGTCATGACGCGAACCTTCTCCAAGATCTACGGGCTCGCGGCGCTCAGGCTCGGCTGGATGTACGCTCCCGCTCATGTGATCGATGTCATGAACCGCATCCGCGGCCCGTTCAACGTGAACACGCCGGCGAATGCGGCGGGTATCGCCGCGCTCGGCGACGCGGCTCATGTCGAAAAGTCGATTGAACACAATGCGCGCTGGCTTTCCTGGCTTGCCGAGGAGATCGGGAAGCTCGGCCTTACGGTGACGCCGAGTGTCGCAAACTTTCTCCTCATCCATTTCCCGAAGAAGCCCGGCAGGAGCGCCAAGGACGCGGACGCCTTTCTCTTAAAGCGCGGCCTCGTGCTGCGCCGGCTCGAGCCCTATCAGTTGCCGGACGCGCTCCGCCTCACCGTCGGCACCGAGGAGGCAAACCGCTTGGTGGCGGCGGCGCTCGGCGAATTCGTCGCCCGCGAGGCCGCCCATGCCTGAGGCAAGAAAGCCCGTCTTCGACCGGCTCGCGATCATCGGGGTCGGTCTCATCGGCTCCTCGATCGCGCGTGCGGCGCGCGCGCAAGGTGCCGCGAGTACGATCGTCGCAACCGCCCGCTCCGCCGCCACGCGCCGGCGGGTCGCCGAGCTTGGACTGGCCGACGAAGTCGTTGAAACCAATGCGGCGGCGGTGAAGGGCGCCGATCTCGTCATCGTCTGCGTGCCGGTCGGAAGCAGCGGAACGGTCGCGGCCGAGATTGGTCCGGCGTTGAAACCCGGGGCGATTCTCTCCGATGTCGGCTCGGTCAAGGACTCGGTCCTCAAGGACATGGGCCCGCATGTGCCGGCGCAGGTTCATTTCATCCCGGCCCATCCGGTTGCGGGCACCGAGCATTCGGGGCCCGATGCGGGCTTTGCCGAGTTGTTCGAGAATCGCTGGTGCATCCTGACGCCGGCGGCGGGAACGGACCTGGCCGCGGTCGCACGGCTGAAGGCGTTCTGGACGGCACTGGGCTCGAACGTCGAGATCATGGATGCCGAGCACCACGATCTCGTGCTTGCGATCACAAGCCACGTGCCGCATTTGATCGCCTACAACATTGTCGGCACCGCCGACGAGCTACAGTCGGTGACGCGCTCCGAGGTGTTGAAATTCTCCGCCGGCGGTTTTCGCGATTTCACCCGTATCGCCGCCTCCGATCCGACCATGTGGCGCGACATCTTCCTGCACAACAAAAAGGCCGTGCTCGAAATGCTCGGCCGCTTCAACGAGGATCTTTCCGTCCTCACCCGCGCCATCCGCGGCGGAGACGGCAAGACGCTGATGGACCTTTTCACCCGTACGCGGGCGATCCGCCGCTCGATCATCGAGATCGGCCAGGAAACCGCCGAGCCCGATTTCGGCCGCGCCAAGCACTCCAAGGAATCGCCGACGCCGATGCCGCGGCCCTATGCGACGGGCGACTGAGGATCGCCCGATCTGACGAGACCGCCTGATGTCCTCTTCCGCGGAAGCCGTCGATTTATGGGTGTTCGGCTACGGGTCGCTGATGTGGCGTCCGGCATTCGACTTTCTCGAACGCAGACCGGCGCGGCTCAACGGCGCCCATCGGGCGCTCTGCGTCTTCTCGCACCATCACCGCGGCTCGCCCGAGCGACCAGGGCTCGTGCTCGGCCTCGACCGTGGCGGCAGTTGCCGCGGTATCGCATTTCGCATCGCGGCGGCAAAGGTCGAGCCGACGCTCGCCTATTTGCGCGAACGCGAGCAGATCACGCAGGTCTATCGCGAGACGATGCGGCCGGTCGATCTCATCGATGCGCCGTACGGGCGCGTGCGGGCGCTCACCTATCTTGTCGATCATTCCCACGCCCAATATGCCGGAGAATTGCCGTTCGAGACGCAGCTCCATCTGGTACGTCAGGGCCACGGCCGCTCGGGCGCCAACCGGGACTATCTGCTCGAGACGGTGAAAGAACTCGAAGCGCTCGGTATCCGCGACAAGACGCTCGAATGGCTTGCGACGCGGTTGTGAACGCGCTCAGGCGGCATGCAATTGCATGCCGTCGAACCCATTACCAATGGCGAGAAGACCGGAAAGATCGCGCAGCGCGATGGTGAGCGCATTGGCGCCGCCTTGCACCAGATGAACGTGAATCTCGTCGGCATCGGGAGGCGCGCTGCTCGCGTCGAGGCCGGCGCCAACGGAGACGAGGACGGGTCCGGTCCGTCTGCGGCGCACGAACAGGGCGACGGAATCGTCATAGCAAGGCGCCGCGTTCACCGGGAACATGGTGCAAGCGTAGCGCCGGCCCGAAGCGCCCCGCCAGAAGTGAAAGCGGTTGGCGAGTTGGGGATGGCGCGCAGCATCAAGCGTTCCCGCATATCCGGGCGTCACATTCTCGGCCGCGAGTTCCAAGGTTATGGTTCGAACAGGTTTTGTCATGAGAACAAAACTAGAACAAAATACACCAAAGTCAAGCGTCTCAAGGGGTCGGGGATTCCTAAGCTTTCAATGCCGTCGTCCTAGGTGGAGTTCCGTCGACCCACCTCGGCGCGTCCTTCGGCGAGCAGCCGGGCGGTCGCCGTCTCGATCTCGTTCTGCAATCGGGCGAGGAAGGCTTGTGGGTCGAGGCCAGGAGGAATCGGCTCGAGTATCTCGACTCGGATGATTCCAGGCCGCAGGCGCCAGGTGCGGCGCGGCCAATAGAGGCCCGAATTGAGCGCGATCGGCACACAAGGAATGCCGAGTTCGGCATAGAGATGCGCGACGCCATATTTGTAGGCGGGCTCGGCGCCGGGAAGGCGTCGCGTTCCCTCAGGAAAGATGATGATCTGCCGGCTAGCGGAAATTTCGACCTTGGCGCGCTCGGCCATTCCGGCCAATGCCGCCTTACGCGCGCCGCGCCGGATCGGAACCATCTTCGACTTTGCCAGGTACCAGCCGAAGATCGGCAGCCACATCAGCTCGCGCTTGAGGATGAACACCGGGTCGTCGAACAGGGTGGGAAGCGTGAAGGTCTCCCACGCCGACTGGTGCTTGGAGGCGACGAGGAGCGGGCCAGAAGAAATACGATCGATGCCCCGGATATCGAAGTCGATGCCGCAAATCGTCCGGAGCAGCCAATGATTGATAGTGGCCCAGGTGCGGACGACCGTCCAAATGGTCCGACGAGGCAGCAGCAGAACCGGCAGATACACCAACAGATGAATGATGGTGTTGAGATAGAAGCCGACGTTGAAAGCGAGCGAGCGGACAAGGGGCACGGGGAAGCAGGCCTTGGTTGCGTCAGGACTGCGGTTTGCGCTCGCCCCCGCGGAGGCTTGCGCCGGTTACCGCCGGATCGAATAGCATGCGAGCATAGGTGGCCACGTATTTTACATACTCGACAAGGAACAGACGCATCGTCTGGGCGCTCGCCCACCACGACTCCTCGCGCATACGCTCGCTGATGACCGGATAAGGAATCAATACGACACCCGGCAGTTCGCGCTCAAGTACGATCAAGGCCCGCGGCATATGCCAACCCGAGGTCACCACGATCAGCGAACGGAACCCATGATCATGCACCCATCGGCCGGTCTCGATCGCATTGCCCGTGGTATTGAGTGCCTCATGACCGAGATCGATGCAGCACTGAAACAGTCGCTCGAACTCGGGACTCCTACGCGTCAGTTCGCCGGGAGTGGTCGAGGGATGGACACCCGATATCAATAGCCGTTTTCCATGACCTGCGGCGAGCAGTTCGACCGCGTCGACGATGCGTGATGCGCCGCCCGTCAGCACGACGATTCCGTCGGCTGAGCGTTCGAGCTTCACTTCGTCGCGCGGAATCCCGCTGGCGAAAACGAAGAAGCCAAAGCCGAAGAGAGCAACCGCGAGCAGCACGGCTCTCCGCCACAGACCCAGCCGCCGGTGCACGCCGCGCTTTCCGGCCGCTGGGAATGGCTCCTTCCGCTCCCTGTCGGTCTCTGGCGGCATGCTGATGTCCCCCGCCAAATCCTATCGCGAAACGCCGCTACAGCGCGAGCGGGTCCTGCCCCGATACGCCTCGTCCTCAGTCGATCGCCCGCAGTGTCCAATGCACGGTGAATCGCGAGGTCAGCGTGGTGACAATAGCGACCAGCAGGACAACACCGGCAATGCCGACATAACCTTGCCGGCCGAGCACGAATCGTCCGAGTAGAAATGCGGCTTCACTGCCGCCCGGCAACAGGGCAAGAAAGCCCGGAATCACGCCCGTCAATGCGAACAACAGGGCCGCAGCGGCTCCTCCGATGGCGCCGCCTTTCAGGCCGACGGTGAGAAAGTGCCGCTGAAATGCGCCAGCGATGAAGGAATCGCGTGCGCCGACGAAATGCAGCACCTCGACAATCGCTCGATTCGCCGCCACCGCGCTGCGGGTCGCGAATGACACCGACAATACGGTCGCGGCCAGCACCAAAGCGAGCACGACAAATCCGGCCAGAACGATTGAGTCCGAAATTGCGGCAAGCCGCGCCGCCCAACCGCGATGATCGTCGAGGCTCGCCCCGGCGACAGATTCGGAAAGCGCGCGGCGCAATCCGGCGAGGTCGGGTTCGACCCCCTCGGCTAGGCGCACGACGACGAGACGCGGCAGCGGCAGATTACCGAGATCGACGCCGGTGCCGAGCCACGGTTCGAGCAGCCGGCTGGTCTCTTCCCGGGTCAGGGCGCGGGCATCGGCCACGCCGCGGGTGCGTTTGGCGGCCTCGACCGCTTTGCCGATCTCGGCCTCGAGATCGCGTCCTTCGAGGGGGCGAACCTGGATCGTGATTTCGCGCACCATGTCCGTGCGCCATTCCGTCGCCGCCGTGCGCACCAGTTGGACCGCCCCGATGGTGAGCGCGGCGAGGAAAGTCATGATGGCGACGACCATGATCAAGGCGCGGCCGGTGA
>JAHFPO010000006.1 GCA_023266695.1 Hyphomicrobiales bacterium
TTTGCACTGAAATAATACATGGAATGAAAGTAAGTTGACTCGAAGAACACCAACGCCATCGATTCCGCCGTCTCCTGATCGTCCAGTAATCTCGACTTTCGTAAAGCCAGATTCGCGCAACACTCGCTGACATAGTCGTTCGAAAGCGTCTGGTTTCATGGCTAGCAGAGCATCGAGAAGATTCTCCTTCCAGGATATTTCCGCAGATTCTTCGTCAGCTTCTTCTGAGATTTGTCGATCTGAATCAGGTTTTCGATTTCGATGCCTTTCGGCCTGAACTTTTTTTCTGATTCCATAAATTTCTGCTATTGACATTGCGGCGCCTTGAGGCGTCAAACGCCAAACTCCTCGCTCGCTGTTTTCCGCAGCTCCTACTTTCTTCAGATAGGTCCGTACCCATGCAAGCTCGTATTCGAATTGAGTTCGCGGGCCATCGCCATGTGGCGCGGATCGAATTTTATCGCTAAGCTTCATTAGCTCTGCAACGTCTTCTTCCATTTCTTCAATCGTTGCCGAACCTCCACGAGCCTTCAGACAGGTAACTGTCGGCACGAAATACTCATCGAATGCGGGAAGATCGTGCTTGGTAGCCATCATTGCTCTCATTCGTCTTTTCCAAAAAAGCGGCTTCTTGGCGGTATCTGCGCCGCCACCACGCTGATCCGCGCCTCGCTGCGCGAGCACAGCCTCAAGGCTGAGTCGCAACCGAAGGATAGTCTTCCCAGACCCTTCCATCCAACAGCCTTCCGCTCTTCTTCTTCCTTGTTCCGCCCCATTGCTTGAAAAAGAAGGCTACGCCTTGATCTTTACAGGAGTCGCGCAGCGCCTCGACCCACCATGCCTCCATCGGCCGCGCGCGCGGGCCCGATTCGCCGCCCACGATTGCCCAATGGATGCCGCGCATGTCCGGCTCGACGATCGGCCCGACCAGCGGCTCGAACGAGATGAAGCGCACGCTCGCGGGAACCTGCCGCAAAACGTCGATGCGATCGAGATAGTCTTCACTTTCAATCGAGGTCCCGAGCCAGACGTTGGGGAGCGTGGCGAAGGCCGGCCGCGTCAGCAGTTCGAGCATCCGCTCCGGGCGCTTGGTAAGAATCTGGAAGGTGTGCCAGTGCGCCTGTTCTATCACCTGCCAGACGCGCAGGATGAAATTCTCTGCGACCGCCTCCTGAAAGAGATCGGACATGGAATTGACGAAGATGCGCTGGGGCTTCTTCCAATCGAGCGGCGCGGCGAGCGAGGCGGCATCGATGTTGACGCGGCCGGTCCAGACATGGCGCGTGCCCGACTTCCTCGTGGTGCCGGCATATTTCTTCATGTCCATGGCTTGGAGCCGCGCGGCCATGCGCATGGCGTAGCAATTGGTGCAACCGGGCGAGACGATTTTGCAGCCGGCGATCGGATTCCAGGTCGCTTCGGTCCATTCGATATCGGAGGAACCGGCCATTGCCTCAAACCTTCGCTGCCCAGCGTGCGAGTTTCGGTGCCAATTCCTTTACTTTACGGGACGGATTCGCGCTGGCGAAACATAAGAGATACATCGTCTGTTCCTTGCTGTTAGTCAAATGAACGGAAGGATCCATTACAGTGGGGAATATTGAGCGGAGTTGATTCAAATAGAACGATTCAAACTTATCGGCGCCGGCGTCCTTCACCGTCGTTCGCCGGCTGCCTTCGAATAAATCCGGTACTTCTTCATTTCGATAGAAGACCGATCTCCATTCTGTCTTTCCAAGTGCGCGATCGAGCGTATCCTGCCACTCCTGCGGAATGTTTCCGTCTTTGGTCAGTAAACGATTGAGCCCCATTCCGGATGGAAAAAGAATCCAAACATCTATCGCCCTCGTCTGCGAGATCGCTATAAGCGTGTCCCAGGATACCTGAAGGCCATACGGATCGAGGAACACGACGCCTCGCGTGACGCGCCAATTCGTGGTTCGACATAGCTCTTTGATGGCGTCATTCGCATCCTTGTTAACGACATCGATATTGCGGTTCAGATATTGCGATTTGAGTGCGTCCAACTCGCCCGCGCGCTTCGTCACACGTTCGATAAAGATGTAACGGTGGAACGCTGGCTCGACATCTAGCGCGAGTCGCGTGGAGCTCTTTGCCATCGCATCGAGATCTGGAAGATCGAGTAAAGGCTGGCTTTCCAGCCGCTTCACTTTGCGATCTCCGGTTCCGGCGAACGCATCAATGTAGATTCTGGTGAAGGGCTTTTCTGGAGAAGGCTGTTTCTTCAGCGCAGTTGCATAGAGCTTGAGATATTCGCGGACGACGGAAAGTTTCCGCTCCGTCCAAGAGCCGCCAAAAGCAAGAGCGGACATCGCTCCCCTCCAAATATGTTCTTGATATGTTCTACATCCATTAATTGAATTCAGCAACAACACGATAGCCGTTTACAGGCTGCCTCGACCCGTTCGCCGTGCTTCGTCTATAAGAGCCGAAGCGCCCCCTAGACCCCAGACCCCGCCCTCCCCGAGGTCCCCCCATGGCCGAACGCGACGAAAACCACCGCAAGATCGAGAAAATCGGCCGCCTGCACCGGTGGCTCCTCGATCTCGACGCCCGCATCGACCATTCTCTGTTCGCCACCCGCGTCTATCTCGGCAACCGCTGGGACACGTTCTCCGTCCAGATGGACCGTTTCCATGTCGCGGGCGTAAAGCGCCTCGCCGCCGAGGCGGTGTCCGAGGGCCTGACGCTCGGCACCGTCGGCGCCGTGCTCGCGCTCGCGCTCGCCCTCCCCGCCTTCCGCGAGACCTCGGACGAGGACTGGCTGAAGCGGAGCGAGCTCGCCGTCACCTTCCTCGACCGCTACGGCAACAAGCTCGGCGAGCGCGGCATCCGCCACAACGACACCGTGCCCTTGGAGGAATTCCCCGATCATCTGGTGAAAGCCGTGCTCGCCATCGAGGACCGGCGCTTCTACGAGCATCTCTGCATCGATTTCCCCGGCACCTTGCGCGCTTTGGGCGCGAATCTCCGCGCCCAGAACGTGGTGCAGGGCGGCTCCTCGATCACCCAGCAGCTCGCCAAGAACCTCTTCCTCAACAACGAGCGCACGCTCGAGCGCAAGGTGAAGGAGGCCTTCCTCGCCACCTGGCTGGAGACCCGGCTCTCCAAGAAGGAGATTTTGAAGCTCTATCTCGACCGCGCCTATCTCGGCGGCGGCGCCTTCGGGGTCGACGCCGCGGCGCAGTATTATTTCAACAAGTCGGCGCGCGAGGTGAGCCTCGCCGAATCCGCCATGCTCGCGGGCCTGTTCAAGGCGCCGGCGCGCTTCGCCCCCCACATCAATCTCGCCGCCGCCCGCGCGCGCGCCTCGATCGTGCTCGACGGCCTGGTCGATGCCGGATTCATGACCGAGGGCCAGGTGTTCGGCGCGCGCAAGAATCCGGCGAAGCCGATCGACCGGCGCGACGAGGACACGCCGAATTACTATCTCGATTGGGCCTTCCGCGACGTCCAGAAGGTGGTGGAGAAGCATCTCGCCGGCCGGATCGGCGACCGCGTCATCGTGGTGCGCACGGGCTTGGATCCCAATATTCAGCGCGCGGCGGAGGCTGCGGTCGAAGCCTCGCTCCGCCAATACGGCAGGGATTATGGTGCCAGCCAGGCGGCGGTGGTGGTGATGGATCCGAACGGCCTGGTGCGCGCCATGGTGGGCGGGCGCGATTACGGCGAGAGCCAGTTCAACCGCGCCGTCGACGCTCAGCGCCAGCCCGGCTCCTCGTTCAAGCCCTATGTCTACGTGACCGCGCTGATGAACGGCTTCACGCCGACCTCGATCGTGAACGATGCGCCGCTCTGCATCGGCAACTGGTGCCCCAAAAACTACGCCGGCGGCTATTCCGGCCCCGTCACAATTATGCAGGCGCTGACGCGCTCCATCAACATCCCGGCGGTGCGGGTGGCCGAAGCCGTCGGCCGCCCCAAGATCATCGCCACCATGCGCACGATGGGGGTCACCAGCGAGATCGTGAACAGCCGCCCGCTGCCGTTGGGCGCCGCCGACCTCACGGTGCTGGAGCACACGCGCGCCTATGCCCATTTCGCCAGCGGCGGCAAGTCGGTCGATTCCCATGCGGCAATTGAAATCCGCACACCTCTCGGCGAAGTGGTCTGGCGGCACGACCGCGACGGCCCAAAGCCCACCCAGGTGATTCCGGCCAAGGTCATCGAAGACATGAACACGATGCTGCACAATGCGGTCGAGAACGGCACCGGTCGCCGTGCCAGGATCGATGGCTTTAATGTCTCCGGAAAAACCGGCACCACCAACGCCTATCGCGACGCTTGGTTCATGGGTTACACCGGGAACTATGTGTGCGGGATTTGGATCGGCAACGACGACTACAGCCCGACCCGGCGCATGACCGGCGGCTCGCTGCCCGCCATGACCTGGCAGAAGGTCATGGCCTATGCCCATCAAGGCCTCGATCCGCTCCCTGTCCCCGGGTTGAAGGGCGTGCCGACACCTCGAGTGGAGGAGCCGCGTGTAGCCTCTAACCCGGAATTCCCGGTGGGGCCGCGTCCAACCACCTTGTCGCAACGCAGTTCCGAGCGTCTCCAACGTCTCGAGCAGCTCTTCCGTGAAGCGCCGCCAACCGCGCCGACCGCCGTGCAAGCCGGGCGCAGCGCCGCAACCTCGCCCACCGAGACGAACGCAAGTCTCGTCAACACCATTCGAGGCAATTGACGCGGGACATTCGTCGCTCCAAGGATGGACGCCGCGACCCCACGAGACCGGCCGCGAAACTCTCGGATCCTGAGACCCTGTGCGTGTCTTTATCATCCTCGTCGCCTTCGCGGTCGGAACCTTAACCGGCCTTGGCCTCACCTGGCTCGCGTCTGCGCGCAGTAACGGCTTCGGCGCCGTACAGATCGGAGCCTGGACGGCTTGGCCGAAAAGCGGGACAGCGGAAGCCGACCCCTACGCGCGTGCGGTTTTCGCGCGTTCGGGTGAGCTCCCGCTCGGACTCGCCGATGGTATCGCCTTCGAAGCTACGAGCGACGACAGCGGCATGAAACTCGATGGGCGTTGCGATACGCGCATCGCCGGCCGTCTCCCGCCGGCACGTTTCTGGACCATCACCATCTACGACTCGCGCGGCCGACTGATCGACAACGCCGCCGAACGTTACGACTTCAACAGCTCCGAGATAGTCTGGAATGTCGACGGCACGGTTGAAATCACACTTGCGCCGCGGGCGCGTAGCGGCAATTGGTTGCCGACTGGCGGACGTGATCACATCGTCGTCGTACTGCGACTTTACGATGCCCCGGTCGGCTTAGGGACCCGTTCGGGCGAGACCGCGGAAATGCCCACGATCACGCAGGTGCGCTGCCCATGAGAAATTACATGCTTCCAATCGTAGTGGGTCTCGTGCTTGGCGGGTTGGTGCATCTCACTACCACGCTCACGATGCCGCATTTTGCTCTCGCGGACGCCTTCGCGCGGCTCGAGCGACTCGGTCCCGTGAATACAGTGGTTCTCGTGCCGAATCCCACTCCGTTCACGGCGACTCTGCCGCGCATGGATCCTGCCTTTGCCACCGCTGTGTGTCGTTATGATCTCTCGCGTGGCGCGCTCAGAGTTCGCGTACCGCTCTCCCCCGACTACATATCGGTTTCATTCTATACGCGGTACGGCCTTGCCTATTATGCGATCAATGATCGCGCCGCCGGTCGCAGAGCCATCGATCTCCAGTTGATGACGCATGCACAGCGCGCAGCGCTGCCCGAGGACGAGGAGATCACGGCCGCCGATCGCCTCATCGTAGAATCTCCCTCCGTAGAAGGAATTGTCTACATCCGCGCCTTCGTCCGTGAGCGCGGCGTACTGGACGCGGTCCGGGCGCGTTTCGCCGAGGCGATCTGCGCGCCGGTGTCCTGAAAATTATTTGGTGATCGTGCCGCCAACCGTGGCGGTCTGTGTCACGACTGGAATGTGTGCGAGTCGATCCTCGAATGCCCGCAGCGCGCGCTCGGCTCCTACCGCCGCCGGAGCAGGAGTCGCGATCACGAGGCGCTCCAGTGCCAGGCGATATCCGACAATTCGTTCTCCGAACCGTCGGTAGACCCAGCCGATCAGCATGCGATTTTCGGCGACCCGTGCCATGGCCATTTCGCGCTCGTCGGCGGTCAAGCGTGTGACGTGCGAAAGGCTTTTCTCCCGGATGGTATCCATTTCGACGACCCGACGCGCAGTCGCGAAGAAGGGATCGGCGCGCACCGTATCGGCGCGTATATCTTCGATGATCCGAGCATAGCGCGCCGTGCTCGATCGGTAGTGAGTTTGGAGCAGAGTGTCGGCATAACCGAACGAGTCGAAAGCAGGAACGTCATTGGCGAATATGCGCGTGCGGCGCATTTCGGCAAACCCCTTCTCCCACTCCTGACGCTCGTAGGGCGGCATCAGAATCGCATAGGCGAGATTGCGCAATTGGCGCTCGTCGTCGGTGAGCGGTGCTCGCGAGACCGGCTCACCACGACCCGCGGCCGTGTAGCTGCCGACCAGCGGGAGGACTTTATCATGGATGAAGGAGGGTTGCGGCCGGCCGAGATCGCCAGCAGGCGCCGCGCAGCCGGTCGCCAGCAATGGCAGAAGCGTGAGAAGGATTCCCGACGGGCCGGTGCGCATGCGGGATGCTCGATGAGCAGGTTCGAAATGTCGGGTGTCAGGAACGGGGCGAGCGCCGGCGGCGGCGACTACTGGTGCCATTGCCTGTCCCAGAGGTGGCAGCATCGATTCCGGGCTCGGCGGGACCATCGTCGGGGGAAGCCTCACGCTCGATCCGCACCACTGGCAAAATCAAGATATCCGCGGCTTCCGGTCGGAAGGCGGGATAGAGCGCGCCGCGCACGCGCTCTGTGGGAAATCTATGGACCGTCCCCATGTCGCCCTCCTCTGGGCTCGTGTTCGGTCATGACCGACGGATTGCCCCGGTCCCCCACAGTTAGGTTCCGTCAAGGTTAATAGATTGCTAACGCAACAAAGGTAGGCTTGCGGCAATTTCCAGTGGCGTCAGGGACATGTCCGCGTCTCACCATCCGAATATTCAGGGATTGCTCGAGCTGGCACGCCGCGACGGGGTCGACATCCGCCCGACGCTGCTGCGCGTGCTCGTCGATCTCTACATCCAGGAATGCGTTCACACGCCGAGCGAGCAGGCGCGCTTCATCGAACTCGTCTGCAGGCTCCTCGACGGTGTCGATCCGGCGACGCGGGCAGCGGTGGCACAGCGGTTCGCTCTCTATACCGGCGTACCAATCGCCGTCGCATTGAAGCTCGCCCGTGACGAGATCGCCGTCGCGGAGCCAATCTTGCGGCAATCCCTGGTACTCGGCGAAGCAGAGCTCCATTCCATACTGGATTCGACCGGACCGGCGCATGCGATCGCGATCGCATCCAGAGTCGATCTTCCCAAAAGCATCGTCACGCGCCTTTCCGGGCTAACCCACGCGACCGCGGAGAAAGCGCTTTCGATGCTCGATGAAATCCGCGCGGCCGCCGTATGGAACGGAGATATGGAACCGAGCCCATCACTCGTCCCTGCGGCGGTAAACGTCACTTCGCGGACGGCGTCGCTGGCAAAGCGTTATTTCGATTCGAACGAAGACGAGCGCCGTCGTATCCTCGTTGAACTGGGAAGTCATGGTCCACTCGAATCCAATGAGCGGCTTCAGCGCGCCGATCCTGTGAGCATCGAGCGGCTCGAACAAGCCGCGTTGCGGCACCGGCCGCAAGAGTTCGCGTTATTGCTCGAACAGATGCTCGGGTTTGCTTCCGCGCTCGCCGCGCGAATTATCACCGATCCAGCGGGTGATCCGATCGCCGTGGTCTGTCGTGCGCTCGATCTGCCGTTCGAAACGGCGTCGCGAATCTTGTTATTCCTCAATCCGGATATAGGGAGGTCGGTGCAACGGGTTTTCGCGCTGGCCGATTTTTACGAAACCATTGGTAAGGCGGCGGCACAGCGTCTCGTCGCCGCATGGTGCCGCTCTGCATCACCAGGCCATGCGGTGCGCCAGAGCGTTGCCGAACGGGAGGCCGGGGATCAGCGAGATCCGCGCATGCTCGTGCCGCTAGCGCAATCCACACCGGTCGAATCTGCCGAACGGCGTGCGGCCACACGCAAGTCTTGATTTAACTCTCTCCCACATCGAGGAAATGCCGGCCGCTACGATCCTCGATCTCGACGATCCAGATATCGGAATCGAAGTTCAGTTCGCGCGCTATACGCGATTCGACATTCGCCTCCGCCACAAAACCTTCGACCAGACAGGATACGAAGCGGCGTTCACTCGGGTGCGCTTCCGCGAAAGCCGTCTGCGGTGCAGGGCCGAACAGCGCGGCGGTGCCGTCGAGCCGTGAGACCTTCACGAAGATCGCACCTGCCTCCTCGGCGCCCCGTCGACGTAGGACCGCGAAGGTACCTTCGAGGTGACAGCGGCGGACATAGGCCGCAACCCAGATCGCGCTTTTGAGACGCAAGATCGGAAGTCCTGGAATTTGGCCTATTCGAGCGGCGCGCCAGTGACGGCGGCAAGCTCGCGTATCAGTCGATCGGTAATTTCGCCGCTCGGGGGCAGGTTGCGATCGCGCTTGAACCGTTCGATCGAGGCGCGGGTGGCTGCGTCATGGGTCCCGTTGAGGCGCACCGGACCGTAGCCGAGCCTGGCGAGAACCCGCTGGACGGTCAGAACGCGGGACGATCTTTGCGATTCGACGGATGGAGGAATCGATCCGGTGATATCCGTTTTCGCGCGCGCCCGTCGAATCTGGTTGAGCAACGCGTCGCTGGGCTCGCCGGTGATCCGCAGTCCCTGCGCTTGTTCGAAGTCGCGAATCGATTGATCGGTGCGTGGACCGAGAACGCCATCAACCGCTCCGTCGTAGTAACCGCGATTTGCGAGCTCGCGCTGGGTTTCGAGCACGAGTTCGGCGCGGCCATGGGCGGTGGCACTTGCCGGGCGCTGCGGCGGAACGGGTGCGGCGGCGGGCGCCGGCGTCGCCGGTACCGTGCGTTTCAGGGTCGTGCCCGGTTGGCTCGTCGCGGGCGCGGCTCGTGGTGCTTCCACGATCCCGGGTGCCGGACGAGGCGGGCGCTGGAGCGCGAGCGCATTCACGAGCACGGCAGCAACCGCTAGCAGGGCGCAGACCGAGGCAATCGCATCAGTCGACCGGCGCGGCATCATACGCTTCAATAAACCGCCGAGGCGCGATCGCTCGATCCGGCGCGGCGCGCGAAGATCGACATCGAGGTTGCGAGGGAAGGCGGCGCCTCGGCTGCCGTGGGTCAATTTACGCACTTCGCTTCACCTTCTCGATTTCAGAGGAATTGGAACGCGGCTTCAGGCGTTCGATGACGCCGGGATTCGACGCTCTTGCCGCGAGCTTGCATTCGCGCGGCAGGCGCACCATGACGCGAGTGCCTTCGCCGAGGCGGCTTTCGATCTGCAAGCGTCCGCCGTGCAACTCGACCAATCCCTTCACCACCGAGAGGCCCAGCCCGGTGCCTTCGTGGGGTCGGTCGTAGGACGAATGCGCCTGGAAGAAAGGATGACCCAGTTGCGACAGATCGTTCTCGGCGATGCCGATGCCGGTGTCTGCGACAATGAGCAGGAGTTCGCCGCCCTCGATCCGCGCCAGGACATCGACCGAGCCGCCGCGGCGGGTGAACTTGATCGCGTTCGAGATGAGATTGATCAGCACTTGGCGCAGCGCGCGCTTGTCGGCGACGACCTCGGGCAGGCCCGGTGCATTCTCGAGCTTGAAGCGCACGCCTGCCTGCTCGGCACGCAACATCATCATCTCGCAACAGCTTTCGAGCAGCGGACCGATCGCGAACGGCTCGGGCTTGATGTCGAAGTGGCCGGCCTCGATCCGCGATACGTCGAGAATGCCGTTGACGACGGCCAGCAGATGTTGGCCGCTGTCGTGGATGAGACGCGCATAGTCCTGCCGGCGCTCGGCGTCGAGGCCCATCGTCCGCTCATGCGTCAACATCTCGGAAAAACCGATGATGGCGTTGAGCGGCGTGCGAAGCTCGTGGCTGACGGTGGCGAGAAATCGGCTCTTGGCTTCGTTGGCGCGCTCGGCCTCGGCACGGGCCGCCTCGAGCTCGAGCGCATCGGCCTTGTGACGCGAGATGTCGCGGGTCACGGCAACGACCTCGCCGCTTGTTCCACCGGCAAATCCGCTCGATCCCTGTTCGACCGCACGGCAGGAGGACTCGACCCAGACGTAAGTCGGTGCCGCCTCTGCGTTGCCTTCGCTCGCGAGCGGGCCGAGACGCAGGCGATACTCGACCGAGGTCGCCCGAGCCCGCGTGGCCGCATCGGAGATCGCGGTGAGAAAGGCTGGACGATCGGCCACGTGCACGCGATCAAACAGGCCATGCGCGAGGAGCTGCGCGGTCGGGACGCCGATGAGCCGCTCGGCGGCGGGGGAGACGAAAGTGACCGCGCCATTGCGCCCATGGCGGGTGATGACGTCGGTCATGTTCTGCGCGAGCAAGTGATAGCGCGCATCGCCGAGAAGCTTCACGCGTTCGCCGAGGCGAGTGAGCGCGTCGGCGCCGAGCGCGATCGCACCGGCATAGAGCGCCGCCGAGAGCGTGCCCAGGAGATAGAGCGTGGAGGCATCGAGATGGCTTTCCGGACGCGGCGGCAGCCAACCCGCCGTACCCGCGCCCCAGAGACCCAGCATGAGGGCGGCCGCGAGCCCGATTGTCGCGATGACGATGCGACGCGAGGCGGACAGCGCCGCCTCGAGCGGGATCACCGCAATCCAGGGTGCGGTGAAGGATGTGATCCCGCCGGTTGCTCCGGCCACGAGCGCGACGAGGCCTGCCAGCACGCCGGCGGAAAGAAAATGAGCGCGCTCGTAGGCACCGGTGCGCGAGAGATACCAGGCGGTGAGCAGCGGGAAGACGAGCCAGATGAAGACGGTCGCTTCGAGAGGAGTCGGCGCACCACGCACGGCAAAATACACCGGCAGGATAGCGAGCGCGACCAGCCCGTCAAACAGCCGAGTCCCGATGAAGGCGCGGTGACGCGCGACCATCAGTGAATTCGCCCGCACAGACGGATGTACGAGCGCCTCGACATAAGCGTGAATCGGTTCGAGAAACGCGATGGTACGCAACACGATAGCGGCGCGGTCGCCGCCACGCCGTCCCCTCACCTGTACGTACGATCGTGGCATTGCCCGCTTAAGCGAACCCTAAGCCGGACTCCGCCCGAAGCTCTAAACCCTTGCGACGACTAGCCCCGCACGGGATGACGGCTGAGAACCGCGTGGCATGGTGAATGAAGGGTTGCAAGGCGGCCTGCTATCACACCGGAGCCCCTACGATCCCGCCGCTCTGATGAGCCTTGACGGGATCGCTATGGTTTCGAAAGTCCAAATTCGTTCGTTCGGTTTGTCGGAAAATTCGAACCGAATGCGTCGCAAAAGCCGAACAAATCTTTCAAGCGCGCGGGCTTAGGGTGGGCCCCAAACGCGACGGGGACAAGCCCGCGTCGGGAGAGTGGACGGCGTAATGAGATTCCTTCTGCGAGTCGCATTCTGGCTCACGATCGTGGTGCTGCTGCTGCCGGCCGGCCCCGGCAAGCAGGGTGACGACGGGCGTGGCCAGGTCGGCGCCGTCGAGGCGCTTGGGGCGGCTCAAGCCGTGGTCGAGGACGCGCGCGACTTCTGCGCGCGCCGTCCCGAGACCTGTGTGGTCGGCTCGCAAGCGTTCCAAACCTTCGGCCAGAAGGCGCAGCATGGCGCCAAGCTGCTCTATGAATTTCTCTCCGACCGCTTCGCCGAAACGCCCACGTCCTCCCCGCGCGGCGAGATTCGTCTTGGCGGAGCCAACGAACGGCCCGGCCGCCATACCCTCAAGCCCGAAGACATGGCGCCCGGCTGGAACGGCCCCGAGCGCAAACCGGTGCCTCTGCCGCTACGCCGCCCGGCTTGAGCCGGCTTGGATCTGATCGCCGCTGTTGCGCCGCCTTTCCCAGGCACCCTATATCTTGGGGGTAAGGTATTGTGTCCAGGCGCGGTGAAGCATGACCATCGAACGGATCCTCGATGATTTCGGCGTCCTCGACAGTTGGGACGACCGCTACCGCTATGTCATCGAGCTCGGACGGACGCTTCCGCCATTGCCGGAAGCCGCCCGCACCGAGGCAAACAAGGTGCAGGGCTGCGCCAGCCAGGTCTGGTTCGTGAGTGAACAGCGCCCGGCCAAGAACGGCGGAGGTCCGGTGGTCGAATTTCGCGGCGACAGCGACGCCCACATCGTCAAGGGGCTCATCGCCATCCTGTTCGCGCTCTATTCAGGGCAGCCGGCGAAGCACATCCTCGATACCGATGCGATCGCGTTGTTCAACCGGCTCGGCCTGCGGGAGCACCTCACGCCGCAACGTTCCAACGGTTTCCGCTCGATGGTCGAGCGCATTCGGGCCGATGCGCGGGCGGCTGTTGCCCCTGTCGCCTGATTTCAACATTGGAAATTCCGCGTCTCAACTGCCGTCGATGGTGGGCCGCGCGTCGGCTGCCTGCCAAGCGCGGGTCCGGGCACGCGTCGGGCCCTTGGCCTCGAGCGCGATACCATAATGACGGGCGAGGCGATCGAGCGCGAGGCCGAGCACGACCTTCGCCGCCCGCAGCGGCCAGCCACGTTCGCGTTCGACCGTCTCGAGTCGCTTGAGAAAACAGCACACGTCGAGCAGCAGACCGGCGAATTCGGGACCGACCGCATCGAGCGCGCGTGAGAGCCGTGCCTTGGCCGCGAGCACGGAGTCGGCGAAGGCGGCCGCCCCCTCTCCGCTCGCCCCGCGCCTTGTTTGCGCGACCGGCGCAATCCAGTTGGCGGTCACTCGCGGAGTCAAGCCCGCGCGTGTGAAATCGGACCGCAGTCGTTCGCCCGCCGCGAGCTGGGCGACATCGACGAGCGGGCGGCCGTCTCGCGTGCACCGGCGAGCAAGCCAGACGAGCGGACTTTCGGCCTCGTCGAATAGAACCGCGTAGATCGGATCGCCCGGAGTTTTCTCACGCTGGCTAATGCGTCCGTGTTGGGCGAGGAAGGGTTCGGCCGGCGCCGTCATCCGTATCAGACGGGCGCATCCTGCTTCGGTGAGCGATACCTTTCCATGCGCGATGCGGACGAGATCGGTCGCCACGAACGTCTCGAGATGCTTGCGCGTGAGATTTCGGACGGCGCCGGATCGGATCAAAGTGATGCGGCTGCCATCCGCAAGTGTGCATTCGGCCGGACCATCGGCGAGGAAGCGCAACAGATCGAGCGCGCCGCCCAACGGCTCGGCCCGCCGCCTGTTCCGACGCGGACTCATGCTTCGATCTCCTTGCCGTCAAGACCGAGGAGGATGCGGGCCGCAAGCTCGAGGCAGTCGAGCGCGGCGTCGAAGGCCGAATTGTCGCGCCGATCCTCGATCTTGTGACAAGCATAGGCCACCGTGGTGCGATCGCGCCCGAAGCCCATACCGACGGCTGTGAGCGACAACCCGAACGCCACGTGGGCGAGGTACATGGCGACATGGCGTGCACGGGCTATCTGTAAGGTACGTCGAGTCGGAGCAGCGATCTCTCCTAGCGGCACCTCGTAACATCCAGCCGCAAGCCGTGCAGCGAGGCGGCAATATGCGAAGAGGTCGCAATCTCGCGGACCTTCATGGCCGTGGACGCCCAAGTCCATCTCGATGGGCGCTGAAAATCTCTCTATCGCCAGCATTCGGAAGGGTGTTGTGAACGGATCGAACCTTGCCCGGTCGAGCTCTTGCGGTTTCGACAGAGATACAATTCTGAGGACTTTGACCCGCCCGATCACCACTGATGGGGTGGCCACCGGCGGGACTGGTTCCCTACCACCCAAGCGCGCCATTCGAACGGCCATTGGCATTGTCGCCTCCTGTAGATAGGAATATATGCTTATCACCATTCTGCCAACAGCCGTGGGGGCGGGGATAAGATTTTTCAACAGGTAAATATATAAGCTATTTCAATTACTTGAATTGGTTGGTGGCCTGCCAACAGCCTAGTTGTTAGGAATTTATCCTCGGAGTCGTCCATCGCGCGAAACTCTCCCGGAATCGGAGGGTGAAACGATGGCATGGAAAAGCGAACGTGGTCGTCAACCAGTCAGCGGCGGAGGTGCGCGCTCGCGTATTCGTGCGTTCCGCCATGACGATATCAGGGCCGAGCTGAAGCGACGGCTCACGGCGCTCGGACACGGGCTCGAGTTCGTGGCCACGTCAAGAGATTGTCCGGATTCTCTATTGGTGCGACGGTTGAGGCGAGCCTTGCGGGCGGAGCGCCGCGCGGCCCGCGCCGGCACCATCGGTTACGACCTGTTGCGCCATCTTGCCCTCGCGCGCATCGATGGCGCGATCAAACGGCGAGGCCGATCCGGCGAGGGCGGACGCCAACGTTGACGAGGGAGGGTCGTCAATCAAATAAACGACCGCCGAGGAAAGCCGGGGGTCATCGAGTGCTATTGGACTTCGGCTGCAAAGCGGCGGTTCGAGATCACTTTTTGCGCCGGCGCCGGTGACCCAATCCCATCTTCTTGGCGAGCGCGGAGCGTGTGGCTGCGTAATTCGGCGCAACCATTGGATAGTCCGGAGACAAACCCCACTTCTCGCGATATTGCTCCGGCGTCATTTTGTACTGCGTACGCAGATGCCGCTTGAGCGACTTGAACTTCTTGCCGTCCTCCAGGCAGATGATGTGGTCGGGTCTAATCGATTTCTTGACCGGAACCACGGGTTTCCGCGGCTCGCCTTTCAGCTCGCCTGCACCGCGGGCGACACGGAGGAGCGCCTGATGCACCTCACCGATCAGATTCGGCAATTCGTCCGAGGCGACGGAATTGTTGCTGACATAGGCCGAGACGATGTCGGCGGCCAGCTCGATATAGCTGGTCGATCGAGCGGCCCGGCTCATGGCTCAATTCTGCTCATTGGCGCTTTGATCCTGCGGCGGCAGCGAAGACGCCGGTGTCGATCTTCAACAAAACCATGATGTATCGATACGACAATATTATTGTATTTATGTCGCTTTACATGACCATGCAAGATGATTTGAACAATTTCGCGGTTTTTTGCCCGAGTCATTGCTATACTGATGGCGACAGCTGCGTGAGAACTCGACCGTTTCACGCGTGGAAATTCGTTGCGGTCGATGGGTAACGGCGCTCCTCGCGATCTCGTGTAGCGGGCCGATCTTGCCGCGCCTGGTATCTCGACCTAAATCTCGCTCAACCATCAACAATATCCGCTGGAGTGAACCCATGCCCGAGACCTCCCGTCCCAAGGTGGTCAAGTCGAAGGCCGAATGGAGCAAAGAGCTCACGCCCGAACAGTTTCGCATCACTCGAATGCATGGCACCGAAGCCCCCTTCACGGGGCCTTATTGGGATGAGAAGCGCAAGGGCATGTATGTCTGTGTCAGTTGCGGCAATCCGCTGTTCAATGCGGACACCAAATTCGATTCCGGCACCGGTTGGCCGAGCTTCTACGCGCCGGTGGAGAAGGACACCGTCAACGAGCACGAAGACTTTTCTATGCTGATGAGCCGGACCGAGGTTCGATGCGCCGCCTGCGAAGCTCATCTAGGCCACGTCTTCAACGATGGTCCCAATCCGACCGGGCAGCGCTACTGCATCAATGGGTGCGCCCTCAAGCTCATGCCCGATGAAGGCACCGACGAAAAAAAGAAGTAAGGGTGCTCCGCCCGGCGGCGCTCCCGCCTCTCCGCCGATAGCGGCCCGCCGCCCGGTCGAACGCCGATTCCACGGCGAACTTCTGGTCGACGATTACGCTTGGCTGCGCGATCCGAATTGGCGCGATGTCATGCGCGATCCAGCCCGGCTCGACCAGAAGATACGCTCCTATCTCGAGGCCGAGAACCGACATGCGGTGGCCGCCCTCGCGGAGCTCGCCGATCTGAAGCGCAGCCTCGTTGCCGAGATGCGCGGCCGCATCAAGGAGGATGATTCCACCGTTCCGGCTCGCGACGGCTCCTTCGCCTATTTCATGCGCTATCGCGACGGCGGACAACATCCCCTGGTCTGCCGGCTACCGGCCGCGGGCGGAGCGGAGGAATTGCTGCTCGACGGCGACGCGCTGGCAGCGGGGCACGCCTATTATCAGCTCGGGCCGGCGCGCCATGCCCCCGACCATCGTTACCTCGCCTGGTCGGCCGATGATGCCGGCTCGGAGTTCTGCAAGGTCAGGGTCCGCGATCTCGCCAGTGGAGCCGATCTACCCGATCTGGTTGCGGACGCGACCGGAGCTGTGGTGTGGACCGCCGATGCCCGCGCCTTCTATTACGTGCGTCTCGACGCCGAGCACAGGCCTTCGCGGGTGTTTCTGCACCGGCTCGGCATGCCGACCGCGGCGGACGTGCTCGTCTATGAGGAGCCGGATAAAGGCTTCTTCGTGAACATCGCCGAGCTGCGGGCGGGAACTTACGGTGTCATCTCCTGCGGAGACCACGAGACCAGCGAGATTTTATTGCTCGACCTTGCCGACCCATCCACTCCTCCCCGCCTCATCGCACCGCGCAAGACCGGAGAACGCTACGACGTCGAGCATCATCCCGATCTCGGCGGCACCTCGATGCTCATCATTCACACCAATGCGGAAGGCGCCGAAGATTTCAAGATCATGCTCGCGCCCCTATCGAACCCGGAGCGGAATTCATGGCGCGAGCTGGTGCCGCATCGCCCAGGCACCCTGATCCTCGATGCCGCCGTTTATCGCGACTGGCTGGTGCGCCTCGAGCGGGTGGAGGGCCTGCCGCGCGTCGTGGTGCGCCGCCTATCCGACGGGGGCGAGCACACCATCGCCTTCGCCGAGGAAGCCTATGCGCTGGGCATCGACCCGGGCTTCGAGTTCGTGACCGATATCTTGCGCTACTCCTATGCCTCGATGACGACGCCGACCGAGGTTTGGGACTACGACCTCAGCGCGTGTAGCCGCACCCTGCGCAAACGCCAGCAAGTGCCTTCCGGCCATGATCCAAAGCGCTACATCACCCGGCGCATCTTCGCTCCCGCCCAGGACGGCGAGACCGTGCCGATCTCGATTCTCCACCGCAGCGATCTGGCGATGGACGGGACCATGCCGTGCCTCCTCTACGGCTACGGCGCCTATGGGCATGCGATGCCCGCGGCATTTCAGACCAACCGGCTTTCGCTGGTCGACCGCGGCTTCGTCTATGCAATCGCCCATGTACGCGGCGGCACCGAGAAGGGCTGGCGCTGGTATCGTGAGGGCAAGCTCGCGCACAAGGAGAACACGTTTTCGGACTTCATCGCAGTGGCCGAGTACCTTCAGCGCGAGGGTTTCGCCGCGAAGAACCGGATCGTCGCGCATGGCGGTTCGGCCGGCGGACTGCTCATGGGCGCGGTTGCAAACCTGCGCCCGGATCTTTTCGTCGGAATCATTGCCGAAGTCCCGTTCGTCGACGCGCTCAACACCATGCTCGACGACACGCTGCCGCTCACCCCGCCGGAATGGCAGGAATGGGGTAATCCGCTCATCGATGCTGAAGTCTTGCGGCGCCTTCGCGGGTATTCGCCCTATGACAATGTGCGCGCGCAGGATTATCCGGCAATGCTGGTGCTCGCCGGCCTCACCGACCCGCGCGTGACCTATTGGGAGCCGGCGAAATGGGTCGCCAAGCTGCGTGCACTCAAGACCGATCGGCGGCTCTTGCTGCTCAAGACCAATATGGATGCTGGCCATGGTGGAGCGGCCGGACGCTTCGACCGGCTCGAGGAGGTCGCGCTCGGCTATGTCTTTGCGTTAAGGACAGTGGGGCTGGTGTAGTCGAAGGGGCCCCTCGCGATTCAGGTCTGGCAAGGCTCGATCAAGGCCTCGGCCAGCGCCGCGGTGATCCCGAGGCCGGTGGCGCACTCGAGCCACATGTATTGGCCGGATGGATTGACTTCCAGGAATACGTAGCGGCCTTCCGGAGTCACGATGAAATCGAAAGCCCCGTAGATGAGGCCGAACGCCTGCATGAACGCAAGGATCTTGGCCTCGATCTCGCCCGGCAGTTCGACAGCTTCGTAATTCACGTCGTGCAGCGCCCGCCGCCAATCCAGTGCCGCCTCGGCAAGCATCTGTGATTCGATCCTGGCGCTGAAGACGCGCGCGCCCACCACCGTGATCCTGAGCTCATATGATTTCTTCACGCGCTCCTGGAATATTCCCGGGGTATGCCGGATGAGATCGAGGCTCGCAAGCCGCTCCTCGGTGAGCAAACCGGTGAACAGGACCTGGCCCGGAGCCATGTTTCTCGGTTGCGAGAGGCCCTTGTAGATTGTCGGCTCGTTCGAGCTCACAACGAAACGGCGAACTTCATCCGGATCGTTGGTGACGATCGTCCGCGGTATATTCAGCCCAAGCTGGCTGGCCATGAACAACTGAGCCGGTTTGGACTTGGCGATCCGCTCGCGCTGCGGGTGGTTGATCCAAACGAACTTGCCGGTCGTCATCAGCGCTGCAAGCGCCATTTGTGCTTCCGTCTCCGCGAAGCGCCTCTCCTCGCCTTGAAGCTCAGGCGGAAATCCAACCGGCTGATCCCATTGCCACCAGACGCTGCCGATCGATTCGAGGTCGATCCTGCGGCCATCGGCGAAGATTTCCCCGTCAACGCCGCCATTCGATAGGCGGTAGGTCAGAACGGAGTCGAGCGGAAATTCGCGTGTGTTCCAGCGCAGGCAGGACGCGCCGCGATTTCGCAACTCGGCGAGAATAAGGTCGGCGGCCGGATCAAAGCGCGCGGTGATGAGCAGAACGGTTTTCATCACCGCGCGCCAACTTCAACGTCGATTTGGTGGCGCTACTCGTCGTATTTCGGGCAGTCGCTGCAGCCAGCCGTCACCTTTGCCAGCTTCAGCTCATTGTTCTTGTCGTAAATCGGCTTGCGTGTGATGGGGTCGACCATCACCTGCAGCTCGCGATCATAGGCCATCTCCGGAATGCGCATCTCGGTGCCCTTGTCCAGGAATTGCCGGGCGAAAAGCTTGTCCGAGCCGGCGACTACCGCTATCGCGGTTCCGGTCGCACCTAGTCCGAACAGCTTCAGCCACCGGCGACGCTCTGAGCTGAAGGAATTGGTTTCTTTCGTCATAGGTCCCTCTCCAGATTTCAGCATTCGTCCGTGAACGCTGCAAAATGCTGAACGGAGAAGGTTATCGGTGCAGCTATCGGCTCGCCACAACTTTTGCGGAGAAGCGGTGCTCACCACAACCCGAACGGCCCGCGTCCGATCGCGTGGTCGGTCTCCGGCGTGATGCCCCAGGGCCGCTGCTGGTCCGGCGCGATGAGCGGCCGGCCGGTCTCGTCGGTCATGCCGATGATCGAGAAGGAATCGCCGGGCGCGGTGCTGGACGCTGGCAGTCTCGGAACAGAGTTTTTACCGCTGGCGTAAGGTGTTCGGAGGGCTGAAGGTTTCACAGGCTAACCAACCCATGGCGCCCGCCGTGTCCTTAAACTAATATTCAACCCGGACCACTCAGTGGGGGCCGGTCAGCGAACGTCGCGGTATCGCAACCGGCCCAACTGGCCTTCACTGCGCCGGTCCGCTGAATTCGACATCGGCTTCCGCGCCGGTACGGGTCACGTGCTCCTGCAGTTCCGCGAGCGAGTTGAAGCGAACGGTTCCCATCGGCAACTCGGCCTCGATCGATCCATCTGAATAGAGCGTGTAGGCCATGCCGCCGATGATGCCGGAGCGCACTACCGCGGCACCTGAAGGATTTTTGCTCGTAACGATCGAAGGCTCACTCGGTCTCGACCGGAAAGTCATGCCGGCAGCGTAAGGATCCGCTATCGCACCGCGCTCACGGCGGCGTTCGTCAATCGATGCAGTGGCTATGGGTGAACCCTCGCGGCGCAAGGAAGCGTGCTCGTGGCTCGGAACTGAACGTCCCATCTGAGCCGAAGATGATGGCGCTGACGGCGGCATCGAATAATCCATTGACGAGGACGCACCCATAGGCGGCCGCCCGCCCAACAAGGACGCGAGCATCTCGATCCGTCTCATCAGACCCTGGAGCGATTGCAGTACCAGCGCGATCCCGAACAAAACCAGGCCGCCGACAAAGCTGATGGTGCCGCTTTGGATGAGCGTGCTGCCGAGTCCCAATCCCAAGGCCCAAGACGGTGCCCCCGCAGCAATTCCTCCCAACCCCGCGAGAACGAGGACGGCCCCGAGAACGATCAATAATTGCGGCATCGCCTACGCAACTCCGAACGCCGAATGGCAGAGGGTCGTATTTTGCTCTTTCATTTCTCCCACCGGAAGGCGGCAAATCGGCGGCACCGATCTACCATCTTCCCACCGGCGGCTGGAACAAGGCTAAAATAATAATCGTTTATTTCCAGTTTGGATTTTGCAGATGGCCCGTCCGGGCCATATATATGGGCTATTATCCCCCTTCCGCCCGGCAGGAGAGACCCCCATGTCCTTTACATTACCGGATCTGCCCTATGCCCATGACGCGCTAGCCCCTTACATGTCGCGCGAGACCCTCGAGTACCACCACGACAAGCATCATCTCGCCTATGTCAATAACGGAAACAACCTGCTCAAAGGCTCCGGCCTCGAGGGCAAGAGCCTCGAAGAGATCGTGAAAGGGGCTTTCGGCAAGAATGCAGGCCTCTTTAACAATGCCGGCCAGCATTACAACCACAACCATTTCTGGAAATGGATGAAGCCCAAGGGCGGCGGCAAGATTCCGGGCGCACTCGAGAAAAAAATCGTCGCCGACCTCGGCTCGGTCGAAAAAATGAAGGAGGATTTCATCCAGGCCGGCGTTACCCAGTTCGGCTCCGGCTGGTGTTGGCTCGCACTCAAGGACGGCAAGATCATCATCACCAAGACACCGAATGGCGAGAGTCCGCTCGTCCACGGCGTCACCCCGATCCTCGGTTGCGACGTGTGGGAGCATTCCTATTACATCGACTATCGCAATCGCCGGCCGGACTATCTCAAGGCGTTCGTCGAGAACCTGGTGAATTGGGAATATGTCGCTGAATTGCTTGCCAAGGCGAAGTGAGCCCCGACTCTACAGGTTCGGCAAACACTATCCGGTTACCGCCACGCAGTGTGGATTCATCGCGCGATCTCAACGCGCGAGGCGTGACGGAGTTTGTCCTGGCGATACGGGTAACTCGATCCAGGAGGAAGCAATGGCGTGCTCATGCTGCGCCGCACGCTAACCGATTATGCAAGCTGGATTTTTTGCCTCGATGAGATTGCACAAATTCACCTCAGTTTGATATTTATATGACGTTTATGTGATCATGGGGGCGGCGACAGCTATTCATCCGTATCGCCTGAATGTTTCCGGGGCAGTCAGCACCATTTTCCATGCGTAGCCATCCCGCACATGCGCGTATTCTCGCCGCGCCAGCAGATCGTTTGACTGCGGGAGTGCTGGCGGCACTTCTGGTCGTGGCGCTTGTAACTTTCCGCGATTACGGCCTCGGCTGGGACGACTACGGGCTCGCGCATTACGGCAAGCTGCTCTTCGCCTATTACGCCTCCGGATTTAAGGATCAGAGCGTCTTCTCTTTTTACAATCTCTTCTATTACGGCGGCGGTTTCGACCTCGCCGCTACCGCGCTCGAAAAAATTCTTCCGTTTGACGTATTCGAGGTGCGTAGACTGCTTGGCGCCCTTATCGGCATCGCGGGTCTTGCGATCGTCTGGCGCACTGCGCGCCGCCTCGCGGGCCCGGTCGCGGGACTTGCCGCCGTTGTATTGCTCATGACCTGCCCGCTCTATTACGGGCACATGTTCATCAATGCGAAGGACACGCCGTTCGCAGTTGCGATGGCATTCCTGCTCTATACGCTGTTGCGCGCATTCCAGGAGCACCCGCGGCCACGCCCTGCGACGATCGCGCTGTTCGGAGTTGCGCTTGGCTTGACGATCGGTACACGGATTATCGGTGGCATTTCGATCGTGTTTGCCGCAATTGCCGTGGTGGTCCTGTTCGCCATCGAAGCGCGCACGTTTGGAGCCAAGACCTCCTCGTTCCGAATCGGCAGTTTGATGGGACGGCTCGTGCTGGCGCTGCCGCTCGCCTATGTCGTCATGGGAATCACATGGCCTTGGGGGGTGCAGGCGCCTCTCAATCCGCTGCACGCGCTCGAATATTATTCCCATTTCTGGGAGACGCCCTGGAAGGAACTATTCGACGGTGTGCGAATCCTCATCCCGGATATGCCGTCGACCTACGTTCCGAAGCTGAGCCTCCTCAAGCTGCCGGAAATCTTCGTGACGCTCGCGATCGCGGGAACGGCGGGCGCGTCAGTCATGGTTCTGCGCGGTGAAATCGAGCCGTGGCGGCGCGCGTCCCTTGCGCTATTCGTATCAGCCGCGATGTTGCCGATCATGATCTCTGTCGTGACGAGGCCCGTGCTCTATAACGGCATTCGTCATTTCTTGTTCGTCATTCCGCCTTTTGCCGTGCTCGCCGGTCTCGCTGCCGCCTACTTATTCGAGCGCCTCAAGGCCTATGCGCGCCCCGCAGCCGCAATCGGTGTCACTGCATTCTCCGCCCTCGTCGCGTTGACCGTTGTCGACCTTATCCGTATCCATCCCTATCAATATGTACTGTTCAATCATCTCGCTGGCGGTGTGCGCGGAGCCCACGACCGTTACATGGTCGATTATTGGGGTCTCGGCTTAAAGGAGGCATCGGAGGCGCTGCTCGAGCGGATGGAGCGTGAGAACATCACCCCGCCCGAGGGTCGCGTGTGGAAGGTAGCGGTCTGCGGTCCGTCCCAGACCGTCAGATTCGAGCTTGGACCCGATTTCGAGGCATCGGAAGACACCAAAGGCGCCGATTTCGCGTTTTCGCTCGGAACCTTTTATTGCGCCAAACTCGACGCGCCGGTCCTTGCCGTTGCCGAGCGTGAAGGTGTCATCTTCGCCCGCGTTTACGATTTGCGCGGTCGCTCCGTTGCGTCGACCTACATACCGCCTGCGCCCGACGACCTCGAGACAGCAAAGCCGAAGGTCACCACCTTCTGGCACTACGAGGAACAAACGCATACGCCCTAGAGTCTGATCAATTCGGATTGAATCGGCCTGCCCCGCTAACATTTTGATTTTGGGCGTGATCTTATCCGAAAACCGGTTCCCACTTTTCGGGATCACGCCCTAAGGTCGACGTGCAAGAATTGATTTTCCCCTCGCTATTTTGAACGATTCCCGCGGCTTCGGAAAATTTTCGCCTCGAGCATCACTGAGCGAGCGCGGCAAGGATTCGCGCCCAGCTACGCGTGCCCTTGTGAAAGGACGCGAGATCGTATTTCTCGTTCGGCGAATGGATGCGATCGTCGTCGAGTCCGAAGCCTACGAGCAGCGAGTCCATTCCCAGATCGCGTTTGAAGGCGCCGACGATCGGGATCGAACCGCCCGAACCCTTGAGCACGGCTGGACGGCCCCATTCCGCCTCGAGCGCCGCACGGACCATGGCAAGATACGGCGATGCGAGCGGCAGCCGCAATGCGGCGCTCGCGCCGTGGGACAGAAACTCGGCGCTGCAGTCGGCGGGGAGCCGCGCTCGCACGAAGGCGCGGAAGGCGTCCCGTATGATGGTCGGATCCTGGTCGCCGACCAGACGGAATGAAACCTTGGCCGAGGCCCTGGCCGGGATCACCGTCTTCGATCCCTCACCCGTATAACCACCGATGATCCCGTTTACGTCGCAAGTCGGCCGCGCCCAAATCTGCTCGAGGACGTGTTTCCCTCTTTCTCCCGCCGCGACCTTGAGGCCGAGCCCGCCGAGAAATTTCACTTCGTCGAATGCGAGTTTCATCCATTGAGCACCGATCTCGGCGTCGAGTTCTCCGACGCCATCATAGAACCCCGGGATCGCAATCCGTCCGTCAGCATCGTGGATGTCGGCGAGGATGCGCGCGAGAACGCGGATCGGGTTGATGGCGGGACCGCCGAACAACCCTGAATGAAGATCGCGATCGGCACCACTGACGACCACTTCCTCCATCACCAAACCGCGCAACATGGTCGTCACGGCCGGGGTCGCCGCATCCCACATGTCGGTATCACAGACGAACGCGAGATCGGCCTTCAACTCGTCCCTGTGGGCATCGAGGAAGGGCTTGAGCGAAGGGCTGCCGGTCTCCTCTTCTCCTTCGAACAGCATCGTCACCGGAAGCGGCAGTTTGCCCTCGACCGCGACGAAGGCGCGGCAAGCTTCCATGAATGTCATCAGCTGGCCTTTGTCGTCCGCGGCACCGCGGGCGACGATCCGCCGTTTGCCGCCGGGCACCGGTACGAGACGCGGCTCGAATGGCGGCGCCTCCCACAACTCGAGCGGATCGGGTGGTTGCACGTCGTAATGACCGTAGAATAGGACGTGCGGCCTGCCGGCGTACGGACGATGAGTATGTGCAACGACCATCGGATGGCCGGTCGTAGCATGGACTCTCGATTCGAAGCCGAGAGTGTTCAGTTCGACCGAGAGCCAATCAGCGGCCGCGCGGCAATCTTTGCGAAACGCAGGATCGGTCGAGATGCTCGGGATGCGCAGGAACGTGAACAGTCGAGCAAGGCTGTTGTCGAGATCACGATCGATCGCAGCGAGTACGTCGTCGAGCGTCATGCTTCCTCCGCGTCGAGCGGAGGCTAGCAATCTCATTCCGTTGCGACTAGCCCGATGGGTCGGTCGTCCGACCTCGGCATAAGAAGGGGTTCGTGCATGATTCCAACGTCGGGATTACCTGCGCCGACAATAGTAATTACGGCCGTGATAGCGAGCAACATCCGCCTGAGCTGCGGCAATGAGCGTATTTCCGGTTGTCGAGTCGTGGAAAGAATCGAGCTTGCAAAGCTTGTGCTGGCGGATGACGATTGCGCATAATTGGCATTCTGAATGGCTTCTGCGAACGAGGGCCCCATGGCGGCGGTGGATGAACTGGTCGAGCATATCGTCGGCACCGTGGGCATCGACCGCGATGTCGCCGAGAAGGCGGTCGGTATCATCCTCGACTTTCTCATCAAGGAAGCGCCCGAAGACGCGGTGAATAAACTGCTCGACGCCTTCCCAGGCGCGCGCGAAGCTGCCGCGGCTCAGGCGGGTGGTGGAGAGGACGGCGGGGGCTTGTTCGGCGCCATGGGTGGCCTCATGGGCGCCGCAACCCGGCTCATGGCCGTGGGCATGAGCATGTCGCAAGTGCAGGCAGTGACCCGGGAGGTCGTAGCCTACGCCCGTACGAAGGTGGGCGAGGATGTGGTCGGGCAGCTCGTGGGAGCCATTCCCGGGCTCGCTCAGATCGCGTGACGGATTCGATGGGGCGAAGCAGCCGATGCTTCGCCGCTCGTAGAAAACAGGAATACTGGGGAGTGTGTTCATGTCCTACCCGATCACCGATATCGAAGGTATTGGTCCTTCGATCGCCGAAAGACTCAAGGCGGCGCGCATCCGGACCACGAGCCGCTTGCTCGAGGCCGCGAAGAATCCGAGGGGTCGCAAGGCTCTCGCCGACAAGACGGGGGTCGAATGCTCCCGGATTCTCAAATGGGCGAACATGGCCGACATGATGCGGATCAAAGGAATCGGAGAAGAATATTCCGAATTGCTCGAAGCCGCAGGGGTCGATACGGTGAGGGAACTCAAACACCGGAACCCGGCGAACCTCGCCAAAGCGATGACTGAGGCGAATACGCGACGCAAGCTGGTACGGCTGTTGCCGAGCGAGAAGGCGATTACCAAATGGATCTCGCAGGCGAAGTCGTTAACGATGAAAATCACCTATTGAGACTTGGCCGTCATATTCGCTCCGTCATGCCGTCTTCCGCGGGTCTCGCTTGCCTTTTCTCCCCACGCGATTGATAACACCCGGGCGGTGAACCCTCGCTATGCTGGATTTATCTCCTACCCGCTCGCTCGACGCGCGGGGCCTCAAGCTGCCGATCGGCCCTCGCACGCTGGTGATGGGCATCCTCAACGTCACGCCGGATTCCTTTTTCGACGGCGGCTTGTTCCATACGCCCGACGAGGCGGTGACGGCAGGCTTGCAACTCGTCGCGGAGGGGGCGGATATCATCGATGTCGGGGGAGAATCGACCCGACCCGGCCATACTCCCGTCGAAGCGGAGGAAGAGATCGAGCGGACGAGTCCCGTCGTCGAAAAGCTCGCCGCCGGGACCTCGGTACCGATCTCGATCGATACCTACAAGGCGCGCGTTGCCAAACGCGCGCTCGCTTTGGGTGCGCATATCGTCAACGACGTGTGGGGACTTGCCCGCGACCAGGACATGGCGGCGGTCGTCGCCGCCCATGATGCTGCGGTGGTGATCATGCACAACCGCGAAACCGTGAACCCAGAGCTCGATATTCTCGCCGACATCCGCGATTTTTTCTCGCGTGCTCTCGAGCGTGCGGCGGCGGCGGGCATTCACACGGATCGCATCGTGCTCGATCCCGGTATCGGATTCGGCAAGACGTTCGAACAAAATCTCGCGGTCCTCTCCCGCCTCGGCGAACTTGCCGAATTCAATTTTCCGCTTCTCATTGGCGCCTCCCGCAAGTCCTTCATCGGGCGCCTCGTACCGAGCGAACCGCGCGAGAGACTGCCGGGTACGATCGCCGCGAATGTCATCGGCGCATTGGCCGGGGCCGCAATCGTGCGTGTTCATGATGTCGCGGCGCACGTGCAGGCGTTGCGCATCGTCGACGCGATCCGGAGAGTGGACTGATGAAAGGCGAGATCGAGGTCGCGGGGCTCGTTCTATTCGCCCGCCATGGAGTCAACGAAGCCGAAGAGAAGCTCGGCCAACGTTTCTTCCTCGATCTCGTGCTTGAACTCGACGTCGCGGAATCCGTACGAAGCGACAAGCTCGCCGACACGGTGGATTACGGCGAGGTCGTTGCCATTGCCGAAGCCGCCTTCCGGGCACGGCGTTTCTATCTCATCGAAGCGGTCGCGGCCCATGTCGCGAACTCGCTCCTCGCCCACTTTCCGCGCGCGACCTCCGTGCGCGTCACCGTGCGCAAACCATCCGCACCGGTGCCGGCCGTGATCGATCATGTCGCCGCGACGGTCACGCGGCGACGCGATGGCTGAGGTATTCATCGCCCTCGGCGCCAATCTCGGAGACCGTGCCGCGAATCTGGAACGCGCGCGTACTTTGCTCGGCCGCGGCGTGCTCAGGCCCGCCGCCGTCTCCTCGCTTTACGATACCGAGCCGTGGGGACCGATTCCGCAGGGCCACTATCTCAATCAGGTCGTGCGCGGCGAGACTGCGTTCGGGCCGAGAGAATTGCTCGCAAAGTTGCTCGCGATCGAGGAAACGCTCGGCCGCGATCGCGCGCGCGAACAACGGTACGCCGCGAGAACGATCGACCTCGATATCTTGCTCTATGACGACATCGAACTGGTGGAGCCCGGTCTGGAGATTCCGCATCCGCGTCTATTGGAACGCGCTTTCGTGCTTGTCCCGCTTCACGAGATCGCTCCAAATCTGGTCGTGAGGGGAATTGCAATCCGCGACGCCCTCGCCCGTCTCGACGCGATGGGCGTCGTCCGCCTCGCGGGGCCGGACGCGACCCGCTCTCGTTCCTGACCCATTGGCGCGAAAGAACTGCCGTGGCATGGTCTGCAGCGGTTGCGACCCTTGGATGCTTCCGAACCATGGCCGATCTCGCTCTCATTTCCGAGTTTCCGCGCGCACGGCGCGAGGATTGGCTCGCTTTGGTCGAAAGAGTGCTCAAAGGCGCTTCGTTCGACCAACGTCTCGTCTCGACGAGCTACGATGGTCTCGATATCGAGCCGCTCTATGAGCGGGCGGCGGATGCGAGGCCGATTGCGGCCCGCATAGCCGGCGCGCCATGGAAAATCGTCCAGCGCGTCGATCATCCCGATCCGATGGCGGCCAATGCCGAAGCGCTGCACGATCTGGAGAACGGCGCGACCGGACTGACCCTACTCTTCGCCGGAGCTCCATCGGCAAATGGTTATGGCCTTTTGGATATGGCTCCTCGGACTCTCGACCGCGCGCTCGCCGGCGTGTCCCTCGATGCGATCCATCTCCGCCTCGAGGCTGGCGCGCGGGATCTCGAAGCCGCGAAAACATTTATGGCGCTCGCCGGACAGCGCAAGGTGACGCTTGCAAAACTCGATGCCGCGCTCGGACTCGATCCGATCGGTACGCTCGCTCAGAGCGGCGTGCTTGTGGAATCGCCCGCGGCCACGTTGCAACGACGCGCGATTTTCGCCGCCGACCTTTCCCGTCGGGATTATCGCGGACCCGCTTTCATCGCCGACGGCCGGCCGGTGCACGAAGCGGGCGGCAGCGAGGTGCAGGAGCTCGCATTCGCCCTTGCGTGCGCGGTCGCTTATTTGCGCGCGCTCGAGAGGGCGGGCCTTGCCGTGGACGCGGCTTGCCGTCAGATCGGATGCCTGCTTGCGGCCGACGCCGACCAGTTCCTCACCCTGGTGAAATTCCGAGCAGTGCGCAAGCTGTGGGCGCGGGTCGAGGAAGCGGCCGGGCTCGATCTCGTCCCCATGCGGCTCCATGCCGAGACCGCCTGGCGCATGACTACGAGGCGAGATCCCCATGTGAACTGGCTGCGCACGACGATCGCTGCTTTTGCTGCCGGTCTCGGTGGCGCGGACAGCGTGACCGTGCTGCCCTATACCGCCGCGCTCGGCCTGCCTGATCGCTTTGCACGGCGGATCGCGCGCAACACCCAGCTCATTCTGATCGAGGAAGCAAACCTCCATCGCGTCGCCGATCCGGGCGCGGGATCTGGAGCGATCGAAAATCTGACGGAGAAGCTGTGCGCCGCCGCCTGGAAATTGTTCCAGGAGATCGAGGCCGCGGGCGGTGTGGTGGCCGCGCTCGAAAAGGGCCTGATCCAGAAAAAGATCGCCGTCGTGCGCAGGAAACGCGAACCCGCGGTCGCGACCCGCAACGACGCGCTCACGGGCACGAGCGAATTTCCGGAAATCCACGAGACGCCGGTCACCGTGCTCGACGTGCCAAGGCCGAGCGCGCCGAAGCTCAAGGCCGCCCTGCGTATCGATTTGTTGCCGCGCATTCGCCTTTCCGAGCCGTTCGAGCGCCTGCGTGATGCCGCCGATGGGGCCGCTGCAAAAGGGAAACGTCGTGTGATCTTCCTCGCCAATCTCGGGCCGATATCCGCCTTCGGCGAGCGGGCGGCCTTTGCCAAGAACCTGTTCGAGGCGGGCGGGATCGCGGCGGCGCCCAACGATGGGTTCCCGGACCTCAAGGACATGGTGGCGGCGTTCCGCGCCGCCAAGGCCAAGCTCGTCTGTCTCGCCTCCTCCGACGAGGTCTATGGGCGTGAAGCCCTGACGGCCACCCGGGCGCTGAAGAAGGCTGGAGCGGCACGGATTTATCTTGCCGGTGAGCCCGGCAAACAGGCGGCGGCGTGGCGCCAAGCGGGCATTGATGAATTCGTTTACGCCGGCTGTGATGGACTCGCCGCCTTGCGCCGGGCCCATGCTACACTCGGGCTGAAACCAGCCTCGAAGGCGAGAGCGCGGCGATGACCGGCCTCCCCGATTTCGCGAAAACCGAATGGCGCGCGCCGGTGCTCGTCCCGCCTGCGGCGGCGGGCGAGCCGTGGGTGACGCCGGAGGGCATCGCGGTCAAGTCCGTTTATGGTGCGACCGATCTCGCCGGCATTGGCTTCCTCGCTACCTGGCCGGGCATCGCGCCCTATTTGCGCGGCCCCTATCCCACCATGTACGTCACCCAGCCGTGGACCATCCGGCAATATGCCGGCTTCTCCACGGCGGAGGATTCCAACGCCTTCTACCGCCGCAATCTCGCGGCCGGGCAGAAAGGGCTCTCGGTCGCCTTCGATCTCGCGACGCACCGCGGCTACGACTCCGACCATCCGCGCGTCGCCGGCGACGTCGGCATGGCCGGCGTCGCGATCGATTCGATCTACGACATGCGCACGCTGTTTGCGGGCATCCCGCTCGATCAGATGAGCGTATCGATGACCATGAACGGCGCGGTGCTGCCGGTGCTGGCGCTTTTCATCGTCGCCGGCGAGGAGCAAGGCGTTGCCGCCAACAAGCTCGCGGGCACCATCCAGAACGACATCCTCAAGGAGTTCATGGTCCGCAACACCTATATCTATCCGCCCGGGCCTTCGCTCCGCATCGTCTCGGACATCTTCGCCTTCACTTCGGCCAGGATGCCCAAGTTCAACTCGATCTCGATCTCCGGCTATCACATGCAGGAGGCGGGCGCGACGCAGGACCTCGAGCTCGCCTATACGCTCGCGAACGGCGTCGAATACGTGCGGGCGGGACTGAAAGCCGGCCTCGACATCGACCGCTTCGCGCCGCGGCTCTCGTTCTTCTGGGCGATCGGCATGAACTTCTTTATGGAGGTGGCGAAGCTGCGCGCGGCACGCCTGTTGTGGGCGAAGCTGATGAAACCGTTTTCACCCAAGGACGAGCGCTCGCTCAGTCTGCGCACGCACTGCCAGACCTCGGGCTGGTCGCTCACCGCCCAGGACGTGTTCAACA
>JAHFPO010000074.1 GCA_023266695.1 Hyphomicrobiales bacterium
AGCCAGCGTTCTTCGCAGCCCGCGAGCTGGACGACGTGAAGCCCGATCCCCTCGCCTTCGGCGCGCAGCGCCGCCGCCGGATCGCCCTCGATGAGCCATTCGCTCGCGATCATTTCCGAGACCACCAGCCCGGCGCCGAAGCGGCTGGCCATACGGCGGAACGGCAGATCGGTGATGCCGGCCATGGGCGCGAGCAAGGCCGGGTTCGGCAGAAGATGCTGCCCGATGGCGAGCGGTGGGAGGCCGGCATTAGCGATATTCACGAGGCACCCGACGATTGCACATAAATTAGGCGATCTACGAATTGCATATATCTTAATCAAATCATTCCGGGCCGCAAGGGTTTTGTGCGCCGCAATGCAAGAGACCCACAGCTTGGTTTACGCTAGATGGGAGGGACAATCGACGGGCCGGGAGGCTTCATGCGCGTAGCAGCGATCGTGGTCGCCGCCGGCCGCGGCGAACGGGCGGGCGGCGACAAGCCCAAGCAATATCGCCCGCTCATGGGCGAGCCGGTGCTGCGCCGGGCGCTGCGGCTGTTCGCCGCCCATCCCACGGTCGAGGCGATCCAGCCGGTGATCGATTTCAGTCATGAGCGGGATTACCAGGCGGCGGCGGCGGGTCTCTCGAAGTTGCTCGCGCCCGCGCCGGGCGGCGCCACCCGCCAGCGCGCGGTGCTCGCCGGCCTCGAGGCGATCGAAAACGCCGCGCCGCTGATCGTGCTGGTGCACGACGCCGCCCGTCCCTTCGCCACCTCCGCCCTCCTCGACCGCGCGCTTCAGGCGGTCGAATTCTCCGGCGCCGCGGTGCCGGTGCTGCCGATCGCCGACACCATCAAGCGCGTCGATGCTAGCGGCCGCGTCACCGATACCCTCGATCGCGCCGAGCTCCGCGCGATCCAGACCCCGCAGATTTTTTCCTACGCTTCCCTGCTTGCGGCCCATCGACGTGCGCGCGAAGCAGGCCGTGATGATTTTACCGACGATGCCGCCCTCGCCGAATGGGCCGGGATTTCGATCGCGACCTTCGCGGGCGAGGCGGGTAACGTGAAGCTCACGGCGCCCGAGGATTTCGCCCGCTTCGCAGAGCTCGGCGCGCACGCGCTTTCGGACGTGCGCACCGGCACCGGATTCGACGTCCATGCCTTCGGGCCCGGCGACCATGTGATGCTCGGCGGCGTGAAAATTCCGCACGGCAAGGGCCTTAGCGGTCACTCGGACGCCGACGTGCTCCTGCACGCCCTCACCGACGCGGTGCTGGGCGCGATCGCCGAGGCCGACATCGGCAAGCATTTCCCGCCCTCGGACGCGCGCTGGCGCGGCGCCTCCTCGGACCGCTTCCTCGCCCATGCGGTCTCCCTCGTCACCGCGCGCGGCGGCGAGATCGCCCATCTCGACGCCACTCTCCTGTGCGAGGCGCCGAAGGTCGGCCCGCACCGCGAGAAGATTTGCCGGCGCATTGCCGAGATCGCCGGGATCGAATTGGGCCGCGTCAGCGTCAAGGCGACCACCACCGAGGGCCTCGGCTTCATCGGCCGGGGCGAGGGCATCGCCGCGATGGCGACCGCGACCGTGCGCCTGCCGCTCGGTGGAACATGATCGACGACGAGCTCAGCGCGGTGGCGGCGAAACTCATCGATCTGTTGCGCGCGAAAGAGCTCAAGCTCGTCACCGCCGAGTCCTGCACCGGCGGGCTGGTCGCGGCGGCGCTCACCGAAATCCCCGGCTCGTCGGAGGTCTTCGAGCGCGGCTTCATCACCTATTCGAACGCCGCCAAGGAGGCGGACCTCGGCGTCCCCGCTGAAATCATCCGCCGTCACGGCGCGGTGAGCGCGCAAGCCGCCCGCGCCATGGCGGTGGGCGCGCTCAATGCCTCGCCCGCCGATCTCGCTATCGCCGTCACCGGCATCGCCGGCCCCGACGGCGGCAGCGCCGAGAAGCCGGTCGGCCTCGTCCATTTCGTCGCCGCCCGCCGCGGCGGCAAGACGCTCCATCGCGAAGTCCGCTTCGGAGCGATCGGGCGGGCCGAGGTGCGCCGGCGCTCGGTGATCGCCGCCCTGGCGCTGGTCGCCGAACTCGTCTGATCAGCCCGCCGTTCCATAGATTTGATCGGCGCGGCGCTCGAACGCCTCGGCGAACTTGCGGAAGGCGGCTTCGAACACCGCACCCATGACCAGGCCGAGCGTGCGCGAACGGAATTCATAGGCGATATAGAACTCGACCTCCGAGGCGCGCTCGCCCAGCGGCTTGAAGCTCCAGCGGTTTTCCAGCTTGCGGAACGGGCCGTCGAGATATTCGACCAGAATTTCATGCCGCGCGCGATTGAGCGTCACTCGGGTGGTGAAAGTCTCGCGCAAGACCTTGTAGGCGACGGTCATGGCGGCGACGAGGATCGTCGTCCCCTCGCCTTCCTCCCGCTCGCGCACCACCAGCCGCTCGCACAGCGGCACGAATTCCGGATAGCGCTTCACGTCGGCGACGAGGTCGAACATGTCGGCGGCGGAGTGGCCGACCCGCCGCTTGGTCATGAAAGAATTCATCAGTGCCCGAGCTTGGCCGCGCGCGCCGCCTTGAGGCGGGCGAAGTCCTCGCCGGCGTGGTGCGAGGAGCGCGTGAGCGGGCTCGAGGCCACCATGAGAAATCCCTTGGCGAAGGCGATGGTCTTCAGCGCCTCGAATTCCTCGGGCGGCACGTAGCGCACGACTTCGTGGTGCTTGCGCGAGGGTTGCAGATATTGCCCGATGGTGAGGAAATCGACCTCGGCCGAGCGCAGGTCATCCATCACCTGCAACACCTCGTTCCGCTCCTCGCCGAGGCCCACCATGATGCCGGACTTGGTGAAGATCACGGGATCGATCTCCTTCACCCGCGCCAACAGCCGCACGGAATGAAAGTAGCGCGCCCCCGGCCGCACCGTCAGATAGCGCGAGGGCACGGTCTCGAGATTATGGTTGAAGACGTCGGGCTTGGCTGCGACCACCACTTCGAGCGCGCCATCCTTGCGCAGGAAATCCGGCGTCAGCACCTCGATGGTGGTGCCGGGGCTTTTCGCCCGGATGGCGCGGATGGTCTCGGCGAAGTGCAGAGCACCCCCGTCGGCGAGATCGTCGCGGTCGACCGAGGTGACGACCACGTGCTTCAGTTCGAGCTGGGCGGTGGCGTCGGCGACCTTTCCCGGTTCGGCTCTATCGAGCGGTCCCGGCAGCCCGGTCTTCACGTCGCAGAAGGCGCAGGCGCGCGTGCAGGTATCGCCCATGATGAGAAAGGTCGCGTGCCGCACCGCCCAGCACTCGCCGATATTGGGGCAGGATGCTTCCTGGCAGACGGTGTGGAGCCCGTGTTCGCGCACGATACGGTTGGTCTCGGCAAAGGCGCCCGGCCCCGGCGCCTTCACCCGGATCCAGGCGGGCTTGGCGAGTTGAGGCCTGTCCGGCCGCCCCGCCTTTTCGGGATGGCGCGGGCGAACCTTGCCTGCGAGCGTGTCGAGCACGACGGCCATTCGAGACTCCAAATTTCAATATAGCATCTTCGACAACAACTACCCGTCATCCCGGCCAAGCCCTCGGGTCGCACCGGAGTTTACCCTTGGGCTCGCCGAAGGCGAGACCCGAGGGGTTCGCCCGAGGGTAAACTCCGCGAGAGCCGGGATCGTCCTCGGCTTACTGATAACGGTCCCCGCTTTCGCGGGGACGACGTGATTCATCGTTCTCGCAAGCGGATTTCGCCCCGAGGTTTGTCCAATTCCCCTCACCGGAATGAGGGGGACGGAGCGCCGAAAGGCGCACCAGTCTTCCGTTGCGCGTGCCAGCGCAAACAAGTGTACGCAGTTTGCGCCACCTGAATGCGAAGGACGCGCGTCGCCTTCCGGCGCTCGCGTCACGGCGGTTTTTCGCACCCCGGGGCCGTACTTCCGGCGATCGGGAAAGGCGCGAACACGCAACCTACAAGCAGGGGCTTTCGCCCCGGCAAGCCCGATGCCGTGCAGCCATCGAAGGCAGCGGGTCGTAGTGCCCGTGGACGGCTACCCGGGGCCTCCCGGTGCGTTGCATGCGAGGCAACGCAGCGGGCGCCGATCTTGATCCGCACATCGGTTCGCTTCGCGACGCGCCCCTTCGTGGATCGAGACATGCGGAGTTTAAGGGAGGTTCCAGAGGCGGGGATAAGTTTTTTCAGGCGTTGAAGGATCAGCAGAATCTCGCCTTCCGGCAGGGATAAGTTCACAGAGCGTAAGGTGGGCAAAGGATTTTGAAAATGTGTGCTTATGACCAAAAGCGGAAATCCGCGACGCAGCCACTAAACAAAAGCCCCGGACGATGCCAGGGCTTTTTATGGTTCGGGTAGCTTTGCAGCCGCTACTTGCCGCCGCCCTTGCCGTCGTTGGAATCGCAGCCCTTCGGAATCTTGCATTTACTCGGCGGCGGTTGGGTGGTCGGCGATGGGTTCTGCGACCTGTCGTATTGTTTTGCCTGTTTCGCGCCGGACTCGGACTTGTTGCCGGCATAGGCGCCGTCCGCGGCAGCGAACAGGATCGCGCCGGCGGCAAGCGCCGCGGCAATGAAGCCAAGTGTGGACATCGAACGGATCGTCATAACCGTCTCCTGCGCTTGATCGCGACTTCGGCCGTCTGGACGAACCAGTACCCACTTCGCCGGAAAATGCTCTAGATAGCCGGTTATTCATGCCACATGGCGGAACCAATGTTTCGTTCCTATGTTGATTTCGTTGTCAGGATGGACGCTGGAGGATTCGGCCATGAAACACCATATAAAAACGGCATTTCTCGCCGTGAGCCTGCTCGGCTTATCGGCCGGCGTCGCGGCGGCCTTTCCCGCCAGCGTCCGGGTCGCTACCGAGATCTATTGGGGGCCCGGTCCCGAATATCCGGTCGCCGATGAGATTTCGGCCGGGACCGTGGTCGATGTCCGCCGCTGCAGCAACGATTGGTGCGAAATCGCATTGGACGATGAGGTAGCTTTCATCCCCAGCTGGGCCCTGGCCTTCGCCGGCAGAAGCGTTCCCTTCATAGGAGAGTTCTCGGACTATGAGGCTGACGGCAGCTACGTGTATGGGCCGTCCTTCGCGTTCCGCAATTTAGGCGACCGCCACAGCCGCCGCGAATCGCGCGTCAGCCGGCACAGCCGCAACGATTCCCGTGCCGTCGGCCACAGCCGTGAGGATTCGCGCCTACTCGACCAGCGTCGGCAGCTGCAGTTGCAGAGATTCCAGCAGCAGAGAATTCAAACCAAGGATACCAAGCAGCCGCTGATTCAGACGCCGGACGACAAGTCTAAGATTCAAACGAAAGATATCCAGCTGGAGAAGACCAAGAAGAAGAATGATTTCCAGCTGCGGAAAACCGAGAAAAAAGATATCCAGCTGCAGAAGACCGAGAAAAAGGATATCCAGCTGCAGAAGACCGAGAAGAAGGATTTCCAGCCGCGGAAAACCGAGAAAAAAGATATCCAGCTGCAGAAGGTCGAGAAGAAGGATACCACGCAGCCGAGAATTCAACAGCAGCAGCAGACCAAGCAACTGCCCCAACCGCAGATCAAGCAACTGCCGCCAGCCAAAGATAAAGGCAAAGAAAAAGAAAAAGGCGGCGGCTAGCGCGCTTTCAGGCTGAGTGGACACCGATCTCGGGTTTACCCGAGATCGGCACTCAATATTGCCCAAGTCGGCTATAGCCGACTTGGGTGGTCAGCCGCCCGGAAAGCGCGCTCACTTAAGAGTTAGAGCGCGTATCGCAGATAAGTTTACGCAATCTGCGCAAGCTTGATTGCGTCCGCAAAACCGGATTCCACTTTTGCTGAACGCGCTCTAGGACAAGAGAGATAAAAAAAGAGCAAGAAGATTTCATGTGAGGGCGGCGCACCGACGCCGCCCTTTCATTTTGCCGGTGCCGCCGGCGATCAGCGTCCGGCGAGCACCGCCACTGCGAGCAAGCATGCGCGGATGAAACGGCGCCCGCCTCATACGAAATCCGGTTGATCAGTTCTTTCGTCATCGCCGGGCTTGACCCGGCGATCCATCTTTTTTTCTTGAAAAGATGGATCACCGGGTCTCGGCGCTTCGCGCCGGCCCGGTGATGACACCGAAGTAATCAGCCGAATTCCGTATCATACATGAATGACTCGTCCATAGGCGTCGAGCACGCTCTCGTGCATCATTTCGGAGAGCGTCGGATGCGGGAAGATCGAGCGGATCAGCTCCGCCTCGGTGGTCTCGCAATTCATGGCGACGACGAAGCCCTGGATGAGCTCGGTCACTTCGGCGCCGACCATGTGGGCGCCGAGCAACTCGCCGGTCTTGTGGTCGAAAATCGTCTTCACCAGCCCGTCGGGCTCCCCCAGCGCGATCGCCTTGCCATTGCCGAGGAACGGGAATCGCCCGATCCGCACCTCCCTGCCCTCGCCCTTGGCGCGCTTTTCGGTGAGGCCGACCGAGGCCACCTGCGGCGCGCAATAGGTGCAGCCCGGAATCTTGTTCTTGTCGATGGCATGCGGCTTCATGCCTTTGATCGCCTCGATACAGACGACGCCCTCGTGCTCGGCCTTGTGAGCAAGCAGCGGCGGCCCCGCCACGTCGCCGATCGCATAGAGGCCGGCGACATTGGTTCGGCCGAAGCCATCGGCGACGATCGCGCCGCGCTCGGTCTTCACGCCCGCCGCCTCGAGGCCGAGGTTCTCGATATTACCCACGACGCCGACCGCGGAAATGACGCGCTCGGCCTCGATCGTTTGCCGGCCGCCCTTGCCATCCTCGATCACGGCGGCGACGGAATTCTTCTTCTTCTCCACCCTCGCCACCTTGGCGCCGGTGATAATCTTGATCCCCTGTTTTTCGAAGCGCTTGCGGGCGTGCGCCGCGATCTCTTCGTCCTCGGCCGGCAGAATCTGCGGCAGGATCTCGACCACCGTCACCTCGCTCCCGAGCGTGCGGTAGAACGAGGCAAACTCCATCCCGATCGCGCCCGAGCCGATCACCAGGAGTGATTTCGGCAGCCGTTCCGGCACCATCGCCTCGAAATAGGTCCAGATCAGTTTCTTGTCGGGTTCGATGCCGGGAAGCACGCGCGGCCGCGCGCCGGTCGCCACGATGATGTGCTTGGCCTGATAGGCGCCGGCCCCCTTGCCTTCGACCCTGATCTCGCCGGGCTTCACGATTTTCGCGGCGCCGTCGATCACCGTGACCTTGTTTTTCTTGAGCAGAAAGCCGACGCCGTCGGCGAGCCGCTTCGCCACCGCGCGCGAGCGCGCGACGATCGCGCCCGCGTCGAAGCCGACCTTCTCTGCCGTCAACCCGAACTCCTTGGCGTGCTGCAGGTAGTGGTAGATCTCGGCCGAGCGCAGCAGCGCCTTGGTGGGAATGCAGCCCCAGTTGAGGCAGATGCCGCCGAGATGCTCGCGCTCCACCACCGCGGTTTTGAAACCGAGCTGGGCCGCCCGGATCGCCGTCACATAGCCGCCGGGCCCGGCGCCGATAATGAGGATATCGAAGGAAGTCTCGGCCATTCATCTTGCTCCAGTCCGGCACCGAAGAACCGGCTTCATCCAAACCTGCGGACAAAACCGAACATGACAGAATATATGGCCCGCAGCCATGCCGCGCGGCGGGTGAAACCCGTGGAAACCTCGCCACGGCGGGGCATTCTTTTGGCCTAGCGGTGTTCTCTTGTGAAGGGCCCCGCCCACGGCGTAGCCTGAGGGCCTGAACCGGTCTCCCAAAAGACCGCGTCAAGAATTTTACGGGGAGTGAATGCCATGAAAATCCGTCTGAAAACCCTCGCGCTTGCCGGCGGCCTTGCGTTGGGCCTTGCCAGCGCCGCCCCGGCCGCCGAGGTGAAGTTCATGACCGGCCCGCAGGGCGGTTCCTGGATCCCGCTCGGCGGCCAATTGAAGGATCTGTGGGAGAAGGCCGTCCCGGGTCTCTCGGTGCAGCAGTCGCCCGGCGCCGGCATCGCCAATGTGCGCGGCATTGAGGAAGGCAAGACCGACATCGGCATCGGCAATTCGATCTCGACGGTCGATGCGGTCGCCGGCCGGGCACCCTTCAACAAGCCGCACGCCAATGTCTGCAACATCGCGACGCTCTATCCGCAATATTATCAGCTCGTGGTGCCGGCCGACGCCGGCATCGATTCGATCAAGGACCTCAAAGGCAAGGGCGTCACCACCCAGCAGCGCGGCAACACCGGCGAGCAGATCACCGCCCAGCTCCTGCAGGTGAACGGGCTCTCCTACAACGACGTCAAGGCGAGCTTCGTGTCCTATACCGACTCGGTCAACCAAATGAAGGATGGCCACGCGGTCGCTTTTGGCCTCGGCACCACGATTCCCGCCGGCGCCATCATGGACTTGGCAGCCGGCCGCGACATCAAGCTCTTGGACCTCGCCGGCAGCCTCGACGCGATGCGCAAGCTCAATCCCGGCTACACCCTCGTCACAGTCCCGAAGGGCACCTATCCGAAGCAGGACAAGGACGTGAAGGTGATCGGCTACGCCACCCATATCGTGGTGTCCTGCAAGCTGCCCGCCGACACGGTCTATACGATGACCAAGACGATCGCGCAGCATTCCGTGCAGCTGTCCGCCGTGGTGAAGGACATCGCCGGGCTCACGCCCAAACGGATGGCCGAGGATATCGGTGTGCCGTTCCATCCGGGTGCGGCCAAGTACTACAAGGAAGCCGGCATTTCGGTGATGACCAACTAAATTCGCGCGCCGGCGTGGGCATCGGCCCGCGCCGGCCGCCGTCCACCTCGATATGCGCCTGAAATCTTCGCGAGCCCGAAGCGTGCAGCGATGAAGCTCGACTTCAGCTATCAGGGCCTCCTCCGGCTGGTGGTGACGATCATTTCCGTCGCCATGGTGCTCTACCATATCTGGGCCATCGCCTTCGGCACCCCGGAAGCGGTTCTGTTTCGCGGCACTCACCTTCTGTTCGCGCTGACGCTCACCTTTTTGTTGTACCGCCAAACGACGGCGCTCGCCGGAACACCTCCCGGCCTCCTCGACTACGTGTTGCTGGCGCTGGCAGCTGCGCCGATCCTGCATCTCTTCGTCAATTACGAATACATCGTCACCCGCATTTTCTACATCGACGACCTCACGCCCTTGGACATCACCTTCGGGGTGATCATGGTGCTGATCGTGCTGGAGGCAACGCGCCGGGTCATCGGCGCGGCCTTGCCGATCACCGCCGTGCTCTTCCTGCTCTATGGGCTGTTCATTGCCCGGCTGCAGCCGACGCAAATGCTCGATCAGCTCTATATGACGACCGAGGGCATCTTCGGCATCCCGCTCTCGGTCTCGGCCGCCTATGTGCTGATCTTCGTGCTGTTCGGCAGCTTCATGGAGCGCACCGGCACCGGCCAGTTGTTCATGGATTTCGCCATGAGCCTCACCGGCGGGACCGCCGGCGGCCCCGGCAAGGTCTCCTGCGTAAGCTCGGCTTTGTTCGGCACCATCTCCGGCAGCGCCGTCGCCAACGTCATGGTCGACGGGCCGATCACCATTCCGTTGATGAAACGCTCGGGCTTCCCGCCGCATTTCGCCGCCGGCGTCGAAGCGGTCGCCTCCACCGGCGGCCAGATCATGCCGCCGATCATGGGGGCGGCAGCCTTCGTTATGGCCGAGTTCCTGGGCGTCTCCTATGCCCAGGTCGTGATCTGGGCGATCATCCCGGCCGTGCTCTATTACGTCGCGTGCTTCTCCGCCGTTCACTTCGAGGCCAAGCGGCGCGGCCTAGTCGGTGTGCCGCGCGCCGAGTTGCCGCGGCTCTCGCAGGTCATGCGCGAGCGCGGTCACTTGTTCCTCCCCGTGCTCGCCATTCTGGTGGTGATGTATTCGGGCTATAGCGCGCCGATGGCGGCGCTCGCTGGCGTGCTCGCCTGTTTCCCCTGCGCAGCCTTGCGCAAATCGACCCGCGGCTATGTGACGTTCGGCAACATCATCGAGGCCTGCGTCGACGGCGCCAGGAACGCGCTGCCAGTGGCGCTCGCCTGCGCCTCGGCCGGCATCGTCATCGGCGTCGTCACGCTCTCCGGCCTCGGTATCGTGTTCACGCAATATGTCGTGCACCTGTCGCAGAACTACCTGCTGCTCGCGTTGCTCTTCACCATGTTGGCCGGCATCGTGCTCGGCATGGGCATGCCGACCACGCCCGCCTATATCATCATGACGGCGCTTCTCATTCCGGCGATCATCAAGTTCGGCGTGATCCCGCCGGCGGCGCACATGTTCGCCTTCTATTTCGCCATTCTGTCGGCGATCACCCCGCCGGTGGCGCTCGCGGTCTATGCGGCGGCGGGGATCGCAAAATCCGAACTCTGGATCACCGGCTGGGCCGCGATGCGCATCGCCGCCACCAGCTTCATCGTGCCCTTCATGTTCGTCTATGAACCGGCGCTGTTGATGATCGGCGACTGGCCGACGATTCTGTGGCGCTTCGTGATGTCGTCTATCGGAATCGTGATGTTTGGCGCCGGCCTGCATGGTTATTTCATTACGCCGTCTACGCTCTGGCAGTGCGCATTGCTGATCGTGGCGGGGCTGCTGTTGATCGAACCCAGCCTTGCCACCGATATTGCCGGCGCGGCGCTCGGCGCCATCGTCATCGCCAGCCAATTGCTCGCCCGGCGCGGTGCGCGCGCGCCGATGAAGGCCGCCGAGTAAGCGGCCTTCAATCGACCGGCTTCATCATCAAACCCCAGT
>JAHFPO010000182.1 GCA_023266695.1 Hyphomicrobiales bacterium
CCCGGCTTCTCGTTCTTCATCATCGCCGCCCACGCCTTGGCGGGATCGATCAGGCCGCGCCCGTCCTGCAGCTCTTCCGCCTTCGCGCTTCTCAGCCGCGGGATGAAGCGTTCGCGCAGGAGCGCCTGCTGGGCATAGCGGCCGTTGGAATTGAAGCCGAAGCCGACCACCGGCCGCTTCTCCCTCACCACGTCGGTGAAGACCGCGACCACGCTCGCCGTCATCGTGGAGAAATCGATGAAGGCGTTGCGGATCGACGAGCCGATCGGGACGACGATGTCGGCGATGCCGGTGATGCGCATGATTACTATCTAGCACGTCATCCTGAAGCGCGCGCCCGAAGGGCGAGCCTTGAAGGAAGACGGAGCCGCGGCGCCCGTGGACTTTTCAACCCGTTTCTGCTACGCAACGCGCGCCCGGCGACATCCGGTATCCCCAAGAAACCGGTCGTGTTCTCCGGTCCCCGACCCCGACAGCCAGAGAGGGATTCACGTGCAGGTTCTCGTTCGCGACAACAACGTAGACCAGGCGCTCAAGGCGCTGAAGAAGAAGATGCAGCGCGAGGGCATCTTCCGCGAGATGAAGCTGCGCAGTCACTACGAGAAGCCGTCGGAGCGGCGCGCCCGCGAGAAGGCGGAGGCGATCCGTCGCGCCCGCAAGCTCGCCCGCAAGCGCGCCCAGCGCGAGGGGCTGATCCCGATGAAACCGAAGCTGGTAATGGGCGGTCCCGGCGGTCGGGGCCCCGGCGGCGGCAGCGGTGGGCCGGGCCGCGGCCGGCGCTGATCGCACGCTTTCCTGGTTTTTCGCGCGGGCGGGGCAACCCTCTGCCCGCGTTCGCATTTGGGGCGGGGCAAAATCAGGCCGTTGGGGCGGCCCAACCTTCGCCGCAAGCTCGCGGCATGAAAACATCATGATTCCGCCGCGGCGCATCGGTTCCCCCAGGCCATTCCTTGCCGGGCTCGCCGGCGCGGGCGCGATCCTGTGCGCGTTCGTCCTTGGCGGCTGCGCCTCCGTCGGCATGAATCCGATCGAGGACGACGAGCTCAGGGCGGTCGCCTCGCCCACCAACATCGCCTCGCTCTCCGACGTGGTCCGGCGCAATCCGCACGATCCGCAGGCTTACAACATGCGCGGCTCGGTCTATGGCCGCGCCGGGCGTTATCCCGAAGCGCTCGCCGACTTCGACCGGGCGATCCAGATCGATGCGAAATACGCCCAGGCCTATGCCAACCGCGCCCTCGTCCAGCGCGAGCTGAAGCGCCCCGACCTCGCGCTCGCCGATTTCAACCGCGCCATCCAGCTCGACCCCAACTATTCCGCCGCCTATGTCGGACGCGGCCTCATCTACCGCAGCCAAGGCCAGCCGCAGCAGGCGCTCGGCGATTTCAACAAGGCGATCCAGCTCAAGCCCGACAATGCGCAGGCCTATCACAACCGCGGCCTGATCTATCAGGCGCAGGGCCTGCACAAGTTCGCGATCGACGAATTCACCACCGCGATCGGGCTCGCGGTCAATGCGGCCGAGCCGTTCCAGGCGCGCGGCACGAGCTATCTCGCGCTCAACGACTTCAAGAGCGCGGCCGAGGACTTCGACGAGGCGACCGAGCGCGATCCCCGTTCGGTCGAGATCTGGACCAGCCGCGGGCTCGCCTATGAGCGCATGGGCGACAAGGAGAAGGCCGCCGGCTCGTTCGCGCGCGCGCTCAACATCAACCAGGCCCACCAGCCCGCCCAGGCCGGCTTTCAGCGCGTCGGCGGCAAATACGGCGCGTCCTACAGCCTGAACTAAGTTGATCTCATGCCGTCATCCTGAGGTGGCCGCGCGCAGCGCGGCCCGCGAAGGATGCAGGCCGAGACATTGACCCGTCATCCTTCGAGGCTCGGCGCTTCGCGCCTCGCACCTCAGGATGACGGGTCAATTTTCAAGAATAAACGTTTTCACCGCCGCGAGCGCGCCGTGCTGGTCGAGGCCCTCGTGGCCGCCGTCGGCAAACCGCACGAAGCGCTTGGGCGAGCGTACCAGCGCGAACAGCCGTTCGCCGAATGCGATCGGAACGATCCGGTCGCGTTCGCCGTGCAGCACGAGCACCGGCGCCTTCACCCGCGCGATGCGCTCATCCGACCGGAATTGATCCTTCATCAGGGACCGCACCGGCATGTACGGATAGATCGAGGCCGCGATGTCGACGGCGGAGGTGAAGGGCGCCTCCAGGATGACCTTTGCGACCGGACGCTCGGCGGCGAGCGCGACCGCGACGCCGCAGCCGAGCGACTCGCCCCACAGCACCATGCGCTCGGGCGAATAGCGCGCGGCGGCAAAGCCGTAAGCGGCGTGGGCGTCGGCGATGAGCCCGGCTTCGCTCGGCCTTCCGCTCGAGCCGCCATAGCCGCGATAGGAGAGTGCCACGAGCCCGGTGCCGTCGGCGGTAAGCGCGCGGAAGCGGTCGCTCCGGTACCACAGCGCGCCGCCGTTGCCGTGGAAATAAATCACCACCGGCCTGTCGTCGCGCGGCGGCACGTGCCAGACGATCACCTTCTCGCCGTCGGCGGTGTCGAGCACTTCCTCCGCCGCCTGCGGGAAGCCCGCCGCCGCCGGCGCGGTGCGCGCGCTGTCGGGGAAATACATCAGCGCGCGCTGCGCAAAATAGAGGAGCGCCAAGAGCGCGCCGTAGCAGACCAGTGCGAAGACCAGAATCGATTTCAGCGTGGACATGGGAAAGGGATAGCACACGACCGCATGGTTGCCTCCCTTCGCGAGACGTACGGTTGATGGCGCAGCATGGAAAACCGGTCTAGTATGACGAACACGATCCCGCGCGGGACCAGGCACGTGACATCGGGGGGAAGACCATGCCGAGATTGCGCTACATCGACGAATCCGAGAAGAACGATCACGCTCGCAAGCTCATCGAGTCGGCCAAGCGGACCGGCGCGCCCGACCCCCGGGTCGTCAGCCTGATGGTGCGCAACCCCAAGGCCGGCGTCGCCTGGGTCGAATACTGGAACAAGCTCCTGTACGACGGCCTGCTCCCGCACAAGCTCAAGGAGATGTGCCGCATCAAGATTTCGGTCGCGCATCAGTGCGGCTACTGCTCGACCGTGCGCTCCAACGTAGCCAAGACCGAGGGTCTCACCGAGGACATGGTCACCGGTCTGTTGAGCGATTACGAGGGCAGCGAAAAGCTCACCGAGCGTGAGAAAGCGGCGTTGCGATACGCGGACGCATTCAAGCGCGGGGAACATGCGATCGACCGCGACGACGTCTATGCCGAGTTGCGGAAGCATTTCTCCGACGAGGAGATCATCGAGCTCGGCCTGTTCTGCGCCGAAGTCGACGGGGTCGGAAAATTCGTCAAGTCGCTGAATGTGCTGAGTTGGGAGGAAGCCTGCGAGATCAATCCCAAGCTGCAGCAAGACACGGCGCGCAAGGGTGCTGCCGCACGGGTCGCCTAGAGTCTGATCCGTTCGAATTGAATCGGCCTGCCCCGCTGACATTTTGATTTTGGGCGTGATCTGATCCGAAAACCGGTTCCCACCCCGGATCAAGTTCGGGGCAGGCTTTTTCGGGATCACGCCCTAGGATTTTGGGCGTGATCTGATCCGAAAACCGGTTCCCACCCCGGATCAAGTCCGGGGCAGGCTGTTTCGGGATCACGCCCTAGGATTTTGGGCGTGATCTGATCCGAAAACCGGTTCCCACC
>JAHFPO010000075.1:0-2888 GCA_023266695.1 Hyphomicrobiales bacterium
TTCGAAATTGAAGATGCCGTGCGGGCCCCAGCCGTGCTCGTCGTCGCCGAGAAGCGTGCGGGCGGGATCGGCCGACAGCGTGGTCTTGCCGGTGCCGGAGAGACCGAAGAACAGGGCGGAGTCGCCGTTGGGCCCGACATTGGCCGAGCAGTGCATCGGCATCACGCTTTCAGCCGGCAGGTAATAGTTGAGCGTGGTGAAGACCGATTTCTTCATCTCGCCGGCGTAGGAGGTGCCGCCGATCAGCACGATCTTGTTCGAGAAGTCGATGGCGATCACCGTTTCCGAGCGCACGCCGTGGCGCTTCGGATCGGCCTTGAACGAGGGCAGGCAGAGAATGGTGAGGTCGGCGACGAAATGCCCGAGTTCGTCCCGCTCCGGCCGGATCAGGAGCGTGCGGATGAACAGCGAGTGCCAGGCATATTCGGCATAGACCCGGGTCTTGATGCGATATTGGGGATCGGCTCCACCATAGAGATCCTGCGCGAACAGCTCCTTGCCCTGGGCGTGGGCGAGGAAGTCCTTGTAGAGGAGATCGAACTGCGCCGGGGTGATGGCGCCGTTGTTGTCCCACCAGATCGTCTTTTCGGTGGAGGCGTCGCGGACGATGAACTTGTCCTTGGGCGAGCGCCCGGTATGGACGCCGGTGTCGGCGGCAAGCGCGCCGCCATAGGCGATGGTCGCTTCGCGGCTCAAGATGGCGTGCTCGTAGAGCGCGGGTTCGGTGAGATTCCAATGGACCGCTGCCAGGTCCTTGAAACCGAATTGGTCGGCGCCGAAGGCGCCGTTGCGGATGCCCGTCTCTTGCACGGAATGCCTCCCGAACTACCCCCGGGCCTCCGGCCCGGAACCATATTTCATGCCGCCATGGCGGTCTTGCTACCCGGAACACGCCGGCTTGCGGCAGGTTCTTCTCGCGCCGGGGCGGCACCATAGTAACCGCCCCCCGCCTTGTGAAGACCAATGATAGCGGATTCTCCGGAACAGTCCCGCCCGGTTCAAGGTTCGGCCCGGGCTCATTGATTTTAACCTTGATTCAGCGGCCTCTTGCCGTAAGCGCGAGTTCCACCAGGGTCTGGCGCAGTTTGTCGGGGCTCGTGACGCGGGCCGGAAATTCGAGGCGGTGCACGGTCTCTTCGAGCATCAGGTCGCAGCCTTCGGGATCGACCCCGATGATCCGCCAGGGCCCGGCGGGCGCGCCGATGAGCCGGGTCGCGTAGAGCTCGATCGCGTCGGCATGGTCCTCGTTCATATGGGCGACGGCACCTTCCTCGGCCGCGAGCAGCGCCGCTGCGTTATCCACTTTGGTCGCGAGGTCCGCAGCCGTGAGATCGACGATGCGTCCGAAACCGGCAACCAGATGAGCGCCGGTCGGCTCGATCCGCCAGAACGCGAAGTCCGCAAAGCCGGCATAGCCCGCGGCCGAGGGATGACGGGCGAGGTAGCGCCGCCGCGCCGCCGGATCCTCGGTCGTTGTGATCCGCCCCGCCATGCTCACCCGCGCGCCTTGAAGGGGATCGCCGGAGCGACGCTCGTCGAGGAGCAGCGAGACACGCGGATCGGCGAGAATGTTCGCGGTGTGGCGGGCGAGGCGCGACAATAAGAGCACCGGCGTGCCATCGGGGAGGGTCGCGACCGTCACCAGCGAGGCATAGGGCGCCCCGCCGGGCATGAGGGTCGCGAGCGCCCCCGTGCGAGCTTCGCGCAGAAGCCTTTTGGCGGATCGAACCGGATCGAAGTCTTCACTGGCGTGCATGAATTGGGACCTCGGAAACCGCACGGATGCGGCAAACCTAGGAGTTCCCGCCCCTATCGGGACCGATCGGGCATCAGCATCACCGGCGCGTCAAGCATAGCGGGTCTTTGGCGTGGCGCTGGCGGCAGTAAGACGCTAGGTTGAGACGACAGGGCGCAAGCCGGGAAATGGTCACATTTCGGCCCCGCCTAAGGGCTTCAAACCTGACGATTCCCGCGTCCGCGCCCGTTTTCGGGGGCTAGGAGACTTCATGCCGACCATTGCTCTCGTTGATGATGACCGCAACATCCTGACTTCGGTCTCGATCGCCCTCGAGGCCGAGGGCTACCGCATCCTGACCTATACCGACGGCGCCTCCGCACTCGAAGGCTTCAAGACGCAGCCGCCGGATCTCGCCATCCTCGACATCAAGATGCCGCGCATGGACGGGATGGAGCTTCTGCGCCGGCTCCGTCAAAAGACCGACCTGCCGGTGATCTTCCTCACCTCCAAGGACGAGGAGATCGACGAGCTGTTCGGCCTCAAGATGGGCGCCGATGATTTCATCCGCAAACCGTTCTCCCAGCGCCTGCTGGTCGAGCGCGTGAAAGCCGTGTTGCGTCGGGTGACCCCGAAGGACGGCCAGTCGTCGAAAGAAATCGACGCCAAGGCGCTCGAACGCGGGCAATTGCGCATGGATCCGGAGCGCCATACCTGCACCTGGAAGGGCGAGCCGGTGACGCTCACCGTCACCGAGTTCCTGATCCTGCAGGCGCTGGCGACCCGCCCCGGCGTCGTCAAGAGCCGCAATGCGCTGATGGACGCCGCCTATGACGACCAAGTCTATGTCGATGACCGCACCATCGACAGCCACATCAAACGGCTGCGCAAGAAGTTCAAGAACGTCGATGACGATTTCGAAATGATCGAGACGCTGTACGGCGTCGGCTACCGATTCAAGGAGGCCTGAGCGACAGCCGGACGCGCCGGCCGCCGGACCGCTGCCCATGAAGGCAGATGTCGACAAACGCCAAGCACTGAAGCGGCCCGCCCGGAAGGCGGCCGCATCCGCTGCCGTCGGCAAACTGCGGCGTTCCTTCTCCTTTCAAAACTTGTCGGGCATCTTCCGGCGGGGCGTCCCTCGCGCCCGCGT
>JAHFPO010000075.1:2988-10651 GCA_023266695.1 Hyphomicrobiales bacterium
AAGCACTGAAGCGGCCCGCCCGGAAGGCGGCCGCATCCGCTGCCGTCGGCAAACTGCGGCGTTCCTTCTCCTTTCAAAACTTGTCGGGCATCTTCCGGCGGGGCGTCCCTCGCGCCCGCGTCGGCCGCGCCGAATCTTCGCCACTGCCGGCGGACAGCGGCAAGCCGCTCGAGGCGCCGATGCCGGCGGGTTGGTGGCCGGGCGTTCTCGCCACCTTGCGGAAGTGGCGGAGCTTCCTCGCCAGTCAGGGTTTCTCGAGCATCACCCGGCGGATCCTGCTGCTCAATCTCGCCGGGCTGGTCGCGCTTGTTTCCGGCATTCTCTATCTTTCCGAATATCGCGCCGGGCTGATCGACGCGCGCGTCCAGAGCCTGCTGATCCAGGGCGAAATCATCGCCGGCGCGATCGCCGGTTCGGCCACGGCCGACAATTACGCCATCACCATCAAACCGGAGCGGCTCCTCGAGCTGCAACAGGGCGAGACCTACAGTCCGGGAGAAGAGGTGCTCGCGCCGCTCGAATTCCCGATCAATCCGGAACGCATCGCGCCGTTGCTGAACCGCCTGGTGTCTCCCACCAACACGCGCGCGCGCATCTATGACCGCGATGGAATTCTGATCCTCGATACGCGCACGCTCTATCTCCGTGGCGACATCCTTCGTTTCGACCTGCCTTCGCCGACGGCGGAGAAGCCCGCTTTCTTCGTGCGTCTGTGGAATTCGCTGATGAAGCGGGTCGGACGCGGTGAGCTTCCGCTCTATCGCGAACTCGGCCCCGAGAACGGCAAGGGCTATCAGGAGATCGCGAGCGCGCTCGGGGGGCAGAATTCGAGCGTGGTGCGCGCCAACGACCGCGGCGAGGTGATCGTCTCGGTGGCGGTGCCGGTACAGCGTTTCCGCGCCATCTTCGGGGCGCTGTTGTTGTCGACCCAGGGCGGCGAGATCGATGCCGCGGTCGAAGCCGAACGGTTCGTGATCGTGCGCGTGTTCCTGATCGCGGCGTCGGTGATGGTGGTGTTGTCCGTCCTCCTCGCCGGCACCATCGGCGGACCGGTGCGCCGGCTTGCCGACGCCGCCGAGCGGGTACGCCGGCGTACGCGCACGCGGGTCGAGATTCCGGACTTCTTTTCCCGATCGGACGAAATCGGCCACCTTTCCAGGGCGATCCGCGACATGACCGATGCGCTCTATGCCCGCATCGAGGCGATCGAGAGCTTCGCCGCCGATGTCGCGCACGAGCTCAAGAATCCGCTCACCTCGCTGCGCTCCGCCGTCGAGACCCTGCCGCTGGTCAAGAGCGAGGATGCACGCAATCGCCTTCTCGCCGTGATCGAGCACGACGTCCTCCGCCTGGACCGGTTGATCACCGACATCTCGGATGCGAGCCGCCTCGATGCCGATCTGCAGCGCCAGGAAGCGGTCCCGGTCGATCTCGAGAAGCTGCTCACCGCGCTCGTCAAGATCGCGAACGAAGTGCCGCGCGACGACGGCGTGACGATCGAGATCGTCTTTCAACGCGCGGCGGGAGCGCCGGCGGCTTTCATCGTGCCAGGCCAGGATTCTCGTCTCGGCCAGGTCACCGACAACCTCCTCGAAAATGCCCGTTCCTTCTCGCCGCCGGGGGGAACGGTGCGCATCACCTGCCGCCGGCTCAAGGACGAGATCGAGATCATGGTCGATGACGACGGCCCCGGCGTGCGGCCGGAAGCGCTCGGAAAGATCTTCGAACGCTTCTATACCGACCGGCCCGAACAGGGCTTCGGCCAGAATTCGGGGCTCGGGCTTTCGATCTCGCGTCAGATCCTCGAGGGTCACGGCGGGCGCATCTGGGCCGAGAATCGCATGGCTCCCTCCCCTCGGCCGGACGGGCCGTCCCGCGTCGCGGGTGCGCGCTTCATCGTGCGGCTACCTGCCGCCTGAGCGATGGCGGCTGGCGAAGGCGCGACCGTCCATGCGAGCTCAGTGCTCGTCGGGCGAAGTGCGGTGCTGATCCGGGGACCTTCGGGTTCCGGAAAATCGCGGCTCGCGTTCGCGCTCCTCGAATCCGGTCATTCCGGCTTGCTGCCGCTCGCGCGGCTCGTCGCCGACGACCGGGTGCGTCTCATTCCCGCCCATGGCCGGCTCCTCGCCGCGGCTCCGGATTCGATCCGTGGCCAGATCGAGGTCCGCGCGCTCGGGATACGCGGCGTCGAATGCGAGCCGCTCGCGCTCGTCGGCCTCGTGGTCGATCTCGCCGCTACTGACGCCGGGCGCCTGCCGAAGGAGGCGGCGCGCACGACCGAGCTTCTCGGCGTCATCTTGTCACGGCTGCCGATCGGACCGGGCGAACCCGCCTTACCCCTTGTTTTAGCTGCGCTTGTTCCCCTAACGGCGACGTGATCGTTGATGCTTGCCTTCGCGCGGGCACCTAAGGAAGATGTGCGCCCCGCGTCGACCGCGGGAGGTGCCGGAGCCTCCACGGATCCCGGCAGAGAGCCCATGATCGGACTCGTCCTCGTCACCCACGGCCGGCTCGCCGCTGAATTTCGCGCGGCGCTCGAGCATGTGGTCGGCCCGCAGCGCCAGATCGAGACGGTCATGATCGGCCCCGAAGACGACATGGAACGCCGCCGTAACGAAATCATCGAGGCGGTGAAACGAGTCGACAGTGGCGAGGGTGTCGCGATCCTCACCGACATGTTCGGCGGCACGCCCTCGAACCTCGCCATCTCGGTGATGAATACCCCGAACGTCGAGGTCGTCGCCGGCATCAATCTGCCGATGCTGGTCAAGCTCGCGAGCATCCGCCACGAAAAGGCGCTCACCGAAGCCGTCGCGCAGGCGCAAGAAGCGGGACGCAAATACATCAATATCGCGAGCCACGTGCTCGCCGGCAAATGACGACGCAGAAACCCCCGGGCAAAATCGACGACGACTGCCCGCCCGACCCGGCGCCGCCCGAGGACGCGCTTATCCGCGAGATCGCGATCGTGAATGAGCGCGGGCTGCATGCGCGCGCGGCGGCACGCCTCGTCCAGACCGTCGAGAATTTCGATGCCGACGTCACCCTGACGCGGTGCGGCGAGACGGTCGGCGGCACCTCGATCATGGGCATCCTCATGCTCGCCGCCGGGCCCGGCAGCTCGATCCGGGTGACGGCCCGTGGACCGCAAGCGGTGGCTGCGCTCGAAGCAATCGAGGCGCTCTGCGCCAGCCGTTTCGGCGAGGAGGAATGAACCGGGCGGGAGAGCGAATACCGAATGTTTTCTCGCGATCCGCCCGCCGCCATGCCATCATCGTTCTCCCGTTCTCACCCACAAAGTCGAGGACCGACCATGTCCAAGGGATCACAGGAACCTACATCCAAGACGCCGCAGGAGGCGCGGCCGCAAGACCGCCAGCAGGCGACGATCCGCCACGTCGATCTGCCGGATGTGGCCGAAACCTTCGCCGACTCCATCAACGTGCTCTATTTCGACGGGCAAACCTTGCGGATCGAACTCGGCGTCACCCGCCTCGACAACATGAAGCCGAACGAGCCGGTGACCGGGCGCCGCTATCCGGCCTGCCGCCTCACTCTTCCGCCCGTCGCCGCCATCGAGCTGATCAACCGTTTGCAGCAGATCGCGGCGGCTCTCGCCCAGGCGGGTATCCTCAAACAGGCCGAACCGCCGAAGTCGAAAACCTTCTAAGGGACGGAGCGATCAAGCCTGCGATCCTTGCAATTACAGGCTTCCTGCACGTATCAATGATAATATAACGATATCTTTATATCCTTATTGCATGTTCAAGTCGAGTTTGCTAACTCATGCTCAACGCGAGGCGGTGCGCCGCATCGCTTTCCCTTGCCGAAATCCCCAATGCCGAACCACGCGAGAGCCCCCATGCCCGCCGCCCAGGATTACGTCGTCAAGGACATCAGCCTCTCCGATTGGGGCCGCAAGGAAATCGCGATCGCCGAGACCGAGATGCCCGGCCTGGTGGCGACGCGCGAGGAATATGGCCCCGAACAGCCGCTGCGCGGGGCGCGTATCGCCGGTTCCTTGCACATGACGATCCAGACCGCGGTGTTGATCGAGACGCTCCTCTATCTCGGCGCCGAGGTGCGCTGGGCCTCCTGCAACATCTATTCGACCCAGGACCACGCCGCCGCCGCCATCGCCAAGCGCGGGGTGCCGGTGTTCGCCGTGAAGGGCGAGACGCTCGAGGAATATTGGGATTATACCCACCGCATCTTCGAGTGGGCGGACGGCGGCGCGCCCAACATGATCCTCGACGACGGCGGCGACGCCACGCTCCTCCTCCATCTCGGCATGAAGGCCGAAGGCAACGGTTCGGTCCTCAATCATCCGACCAATGAGGAGGAGGAGGTGCTGTTCGCCGCGATCAAGCGGCGCCTGAAGGAGCAACCGGGCTGGTACACCAAAGTCGCGAAAAGCATCCGCGGCGTCACCGAGGAGACCACCACGGGCGTGCATCGCCTCTACCAGATGGAGAAGGAAGGCCGGCTCCTGTTCCCGGCCATCGACGTCAACAACTCGGTGACCAAGTCGAAGTTCGACAATCTTTACGGCTGCCGCGAGTCGCTCGTCGATGGCATCCGCCGCGGCACCGACGTGATGATGGCGGGCAAGCTCGCGATGGTCGCGGGCTTCGGCGACGTCGGCAAGGGCTCGGCCGCCTCGCTGCGCAACGCCGGCTGCCGCGTGCTGGTCGCCGAGGTCGACCCGATCTGCGCGCTGCAGGCGGCGATGGAGGGCTACGAGGTCACCACCATGGAGGACGCGGCCCCGCGCGCCGACATCTTCGTGACGGCGACCGGGAATATCGACGTCATCACCATCGAGCATATGCGCAAGATGAAGGACCGCGCCATCGTCGCCAATATCGGCCACTTCGATTCCGAGATTCAGGTCGCCGCCTTGCGCAATTTCAAATGGGTGAACGTCAAGCCGCAGGTCGACGAGATCGAGTTTCCCGACCGCAAGCGCATCATCCTGTTGTCGGAAGGCCGGCTGGTGAACCTCGGCAATGCCATGGGGCATCCGAGCTTCGTGATGTCGTCGTCCTTCACCAACCAGACGCTCGCCCAGATCGAGCTGTGGAAGCACCCCGGCAAGTACCAGAAGAAGGTCTACACGCTGCCGAAAGCGCTCGACGAGAAGGTCGCCCGCCTCCACCTCGCCAAGATCGGGGTGAAGTTGACGAAGCTCAGCGACAAGCAGGCCGCCTATATCGGCGTGCCGGCGGCCGGGCCCTACAAGTCCGATCACTACCGCTATTGAGCGGGGATTCGCGCCGATCCGCTAGCCGCCGTCGGCGTTTATCTAGGGTTCATCTAGTGGCAGTAAGCTGGTAATCGTCATTGCGGGGACGACCTATTGGGTCGAGCCATGTGTCGTTGGATCGCCTATAGCGGAGAAACCATCGCGCTGGAGCGGTATGTCACCGCCCCCATCCACTCGCTGATCGCCCAGAGCATCGGCGCGCTCGAATCCTCGGAAAGCACCAACGGCGACGGTTTCGGCCTCGGCTGGTTCGGCGAGCACGAGGAACCCGGTCTCTATCGGGAGGTCCGCCCGGCCTGGTCGGACGAGAACCTGCGCCATCTCTGCCGCCATATCACTTCGCATCTGTTCTTCGCGCATGTACGGTCCTCCACCGGCACCGCGACCACGCGGCCGAACTGCCATCCGTTCGCGCACGGCCGCTGGCTGTTCATGCACAACGGCCAGATCGGCGACTGGTCAGCGATCCGCCGCAAGGTAGAGGCGCTCATTCCCGACGATTACTACGGCTCGCGCTGCGGCACGACCGATTCGGAGGCGGTCTTTCTCGCCATCCTCGGCGCCGGAGGCGAGCGCGACCCGATCGGCGCCACCGCTCGCACGATCGCCACCATCTCGGATATCGTGCGCGCGAGCGGCGCGCATGAGCCGGTGCGTTTCACCGCCGCCCTATCCAACGGCCGCGACCTCTTTGCCTTCCGCTATGCCTCCAACGACACCGCGAACTCGCTCTACTATCGCGACGCCGGCGACCATGTGGTCGTCGCCTCCGAGCCGCTCGACCAGGACCGCTCCTACTGGAAGCCGGTGCCGGCCGGTCACATGCTGGTTGCCAAGCAAGGCAAGGTTCTGCTGCAGTCATTCTCCCTCGACTCGCGCCTCGCCGCGGAGTGAAGGACCGCTCTGCGCTCGCACCTCAGGATGACGTGAGATGGGAAGCGGCGCTTGTCGCTCCTGAAGGCGGATGCTACTCCCCGCCCCATGACGGCGGGTTTCATCGACAACATCCGCAACTTCGCGATCATCGCGCATATCGACCACGGCAAGTCGACGCTCGCCGACCGCTTGATCCAGCTCACCGGCGGCCTGCCCGAGCGCGAGATGGTCGAGCAGGTGCTCGATTCCATGGAGATCGAGCGCGAGCGCGGCATCACCATCAAGGCGCAGACCGTGCGGCTCGCCTACCGCGCGCGCGACGGCAAGGACTATGTGCTGAACCTCATCGACACCCCCGGCCATGTCGACTTCGCCTATGAGGTGAACCGGTCGCTTGCCGCCTGCGAGGGATCGCTCCTGGTGGTCGACGCGTCCCAGGGCGTCGAGGCGCAGACCCTCGCCAATGTCTATCAGGCGCTCGACAACCATCACGAGGTGGTGCCGATCCTCAACAAGGTGGATCTTCCGGCCGCCGAGCCCGACAAGGTCAAGCAGCAGATCGAGGACGTGATCGGGCTCGATGCTTCGAACGCGATCGAGATCTCGGCCAAGACCGGCGAGAACGTGCCGGAGGTGCTGGAGGCGATCGTCACCCGCCTCCCCGCCCCCAAGGGCGATGCGGACGCGCCGCTCAAGGCGTTGCTGGTCGACAGCTGGTATGATTCCTATCTCGGCGTGGTGGTGCTGCTCCGCGTCGTCGACGGCAGCTTGCGCAAGGGCCAGCGCATCCGGCTGATGCGGACGGGCGCTTCCCACGAGGTCGACCGCGTCGGCGTGTTCACGCCCAAGCGCTTGGAGGTCGAAAGCCTCGGCCCCGGCGAGATCGGCTTTCTCACCGGCTCAATCAAAGAGGTGGCCGATACCCGCGTCGGCGACACCATCACCGACGACAAGAAGCCCGCCGCCGCGGCGCTGCCGGGCTTCCGCCCGGCGGTGCCGGTGGTGTTCTGCGGGCTCTTTCCGGTCGATGCCGCCGAGTTCGAGAATTTGCGCGCGGCGATGGCGAAGCTGCGGCTGAACGACGCGAGCTTCACGTTCGAGCCGGAGACCTCGGCCGCGCTCGGCTTCGGCTTCCGCTGCGGCTTCCTCGGCCTCCTGCACCTCGAGATCATCGAGGAGCGGCTCGCGCGCGAGTTCAATCTCGAGCTGATCGCGACGGCGCCTTCGGTGATCTACCAGATCGATCTCAGCGGCGGCGAGACGATCGATATCCACAATCCGGTCGATATGCCGGAGGTGATGAAGATCAAGGAGATCCGCGAGCCCTGGATCCGGGCGACCATCCTCACCCCTGACGAGTATCTGGGCTCGGTGTTGAAGCTCTGCCAGGACCGGCGCGGTGCGCAGGTCGAGCTCACCTACGTCGGCGCGCGCGCGATGGTGACCTACGATCTGCCGCTCAACGAGGTGGTGTTCGATTTCTACGACCGCCTGAAGTCGGTGTCGCGCGGCTATGCCTCG
>JAHFPO010000076.1 GCA_023266695.1 Hyphomicrobiales bacterium
GCCTCCGCCAGGTGAAGGGGCTCGAGCGCTCATAAAGCCAGCGATACTGGGTCACCATCCGGTTCACCTGCGTCATCCGCCAGGCAAGGCTGCCGACGGCGAGAAGATAGAGCGTGTCGGCGAGATAGGAGACGAGCGAAAGAAATTCGCCCTGGAACAGCGCGAAATGGGCAAAGCGCACGGCGACGCCAAGGAGCATCATATAGAGAATGACCTGCAGGTAAGGCCGCCAGGTCTCGGCGATCGCCTTGCCGGAAGCCCAGGCCGCGCCGCCGCCGATCAAGCCAGTCACGAACAGCACCTGCAGGAAAGTCTCGGTCGCATAGAGCTTGCCCATCGCGCCTCCTTAGTCCCGAGGCACTCTTCCGCCGTCGAGATAGGCCTCGCGCACCTCCGGCCGTTCAAGAAGTTCGCGGCCCGTGCCTTGTAGCGTGATCAGCCCGTTCACCAGCACATAGCCGCGATGGGCGAGTTTCAGCGCATGGTGAGCGTTCTGTTCCACCAGAAAGATCGTCAACCCCTCGCGCTCGTTGAGATTGCGGATGGCGCCGAAAATCTGTTGCACCAGGAGCGGCGCCAAGCCGAGCGAGGGTTCGTCGAGCAACAAGAGCCGCGGCCGGCTCATCAGCGCGCGTCCGATCGAGAGCATCTGCTGCTCGCCGCCGGACAGCGTGCCGCCGCGCTGCTCGCGACGCTTGGCGAGAATGGGAAACATGGTGAAGACGCGCTCGAGATCCTCGTCGAAATGCACGAATTCGGTGACCGCCGCCCCGAGCTGCAGGTTCTCGAAGACCGTCATGCGCGGGAAGATGCGGCGGCCTTCCGGCGCCTGGGCGATGCGCGAGCGGATGATCTCGTGGGTCGCGAGCCGCGTGATGTCGCGCCCATCGAATATAATTTGGCCCTCGCGCGGCGGCGGTGTGCCGCAGATCGTCATCATCAGCGTCGACTTGCCGGCGCCGTTCGCGCCGATGAGCGTGACGATCTCGCCCTCGCGCACCTCGAGATCGACGCCGGCGAGCGCCATGATGTTACCGTAGAAGGTTTTGACCCCGCGGATGGAGAGGAGCGGCGCGCTCATCGACCGATCTCCCTGACCACGGATTCGACCTCGTCGTGTTCGACGCCGAGATAGGCGGCGATCACTCTCGGATCGTTGCGCACCTCGGCGGGCGTGCCGTCGGCGATCTTTTGTCCGTAATCGAGCACGATCACATGGTCGGAAATCTCCATCACCACATGCATATGGTGCTCGATCAACAGGATCGAGGTGCCGGTCTCCCGGCCGATCCCAATCAGCAATTCACTGAGTTCGTCGGATTCGCGCGGGTTGAGGCCCGCCGCCGGTTCGTCGAGACAGAGCAGCACCGGGTCCGTGCACATGGCGCGCGCGATCTCGAGCCGGCGCTGGGCCCCGTAAGGCAACTCGCCGGCGGGATCGTCGGCACGCGCACTGAGCCCGATGCGGTCGAGCCAGTGGCACGCCTTCTCGATCGCCGCGCGTTCGGCGCGGGCATAGGCGGGCAGGCCCAGGATTCCGAAGAGCGTGAATCCCGATGCGCGCATCAGCGGATTGTGCTGCGCCACCAGAAGATTCTCCAGCACGGTCATGCCCTGGAACAGGCGGATGTTCTGGAATGTACGCGCGACGCGGGCCCTGGATGCGATGTGAAAGTCGAACAGCCGTTCGAGCAGAAATTCCCTGCCGTCCGCATGGGCGAGCCGGATCATGCCTTCGTGCGGCTGATAGAAACCGGTGACGCAATTGAACACCGTGGTCTTGCCGGCGCCGTTCGGGCCGATGATGGCGGTGATCTCGCCGCGCTTCGCCGCAAACGATAGATCGTCGACGGCGAGGAGGCCGCCGAAGCGCATGGTCAGATGTACGACGTCGAGGATCGGGGTTTGTGCCGGAGAGATCATCGGCGCGCCTCCTCGACGATGGCGGCGGGGATGATCTTGCGCTCCACGAGATGCACCGAAGGCGAGCGGTGCGCGACCAGGCCGCGCGGACGCCACACCATGATCGCGACCATCACCAGGCCGAAGACCAGCATGCGGAACTGTTCGAATCCGCGAAACAGCTCGAAGCCGCCGATCATCACCAGCGCCGCGATGGCGACGCCGAGCTGGGAGCCCATACCGCCGAGCACGACGATGGCGAGCACCAGTGCCGATTCCATGAACACGAAAGATTCCGGGCTGATGAAACCCTGGCGAGTGGCGAAAAAGGAGCCGGCGATGCCGCCGATGAGCGCGCCGATCGCGAAGGCAGTGAGCTTGGTGTGGGTGGTGTTGATGCCGAGCGAGCGGCAGGCGATCTCGTCCTCGCGCAGCGCTTCCCAGGCCCGCCCGATGGGAAGCCGGCGCAGGCGGAGCGTCACGAAATTGGTGAGGAGCGCGAGTGCGAGGATGACATAGAACAGGAACACGACGCGGTGGGTGGGTGTGAATTCGAGGCCGAAGGCGGCCGCAAACCCGTGTTCGTCGTCGCTGAAGGGAATGCCGAAGAAAGACGGGCGCGGAATACCGGAAATGCCGTTCGGCCCGCCGGTGAGGCTCTGCCAGTTGATGATGACGAGGCGGATGATCTCGCCGAAGGCGAGGGTGACGATCGCCAGATAATCACCGCGCAGACGCAGGACCGGAAAACCCAGGAGCACGCCCCAGAAGGCGGCGAAAATCCCCGCGAGCGGCAGGCAGATCCAGAACGACAGACCGAAGTGCTGCGCGATCAGCGCGTAGCTATAGGCGCCGACCGCGTAGAAGGCGACGTAGCCGAGGTCGAGGAGGCCGGCGAGGCCGACCACCACATTCAATCCCCAACCCAGCATCACATAGGTCAGTACCAGAATGCCGAGGTCGAGAATGTAGCGGTTGGAATAGAACAGAAACGGCGTCGCGAGGGCGAAGGCGAGGAGCGCCGGCGCGGCGTAGTGGCCGAGGCGATCGAGTTTCGCCGCGAGGCCCGCGGGCACGAGCGCGCCGGGATCGATGTCGACCCCGCGGCGAAACCACAAAGCGACCGCGAAGCGTCCGGCGAACACGATGGCGACGGCAGCCGCGAGCAAGAAGGGTCGCGGAATCAGCGCGAGCTGCTGGCTGATCTGGCTCTGTTCGGTACGCAATCCGAGGATCAGCGAGAACAGGCCGAAGGCGACGAGCGCGGCCAGTCCCGCGTCCTTGAGCGCGCCCGCGACGTCGAGCTTGGTGCCCGCTCTGGCGCTTTCGGCCCCGTTCGTCATGCGCGGGATATGGCCTCAGACCTTCTCGACATCCGGCCGGCCGAGAATGCCGGTCGGCAGGAAGATCAGCACCAGCACGAGAATCGAGAAGGCGGCGACGTCCTTGTACTCGATCGAGAAATAGGCGGACCACAAGGTCTCGATCATCCCGATCAAGAGGCCGCCGAGCATGGCGCCGGGGAGCGAGCCGATGCCGCCGAGGACGGCGGCGGTGAAGGCCTTCACGCCGGCGACGAATCCGATGAAGAAATCGATCACGCCATAATAGAGCAAATACATAATACCGGCGACCGCGGCGAGCGCCGCGCCGATCACGAAGGTGAGCGAAATGGTGCGGTCGGTGTCGACGCCGAGCAGCGAGGCCATCTTCAGGTCCTGCTCGCAGGCCCGCATGTCGCGGCCGAGCCGGGTGGCGGCGACCAGCCAGGAGAAGGCGAGCATCAGGACGAAGGTAGTCAGCACGATCAGGATCTGGATGTTGGACAACTGTACCGCGAAGCCGTCGTGCTCCAGGAGCGTGTAGCCGCCGGTGACGAGCGGCGGCAGCGGCTTCACGCGCGCGCCCTGGGTGATCTGGATGTAGTTCTGCAGCACGATCGACATGCCGATGGCGGAAATCAGCGGTGCCAACCGGAACGAGCCGCGCAAGGGCCGGTAGGCGATGCGCTCGACCGCCCAGCCATAGAGCGCCGTCAATGCCATGGCGATCAGGAGCACGAGGAAGAGCGCGAGCGGGATCGCAGTGAGGCCGATCGCGACCAGGGCGAGGAAGGCGATGAGGGCGAGGAAGGCGCCAACCATGAACACGTCGCCGTGGGCGAAATTGATCATGCCGATGATGCCATAGACCATGGTGTAGCCGATGGCGACGAGGCCATAGATCGAGCCGAGCGCGATGCCGTTGATGAACTGCTGCAGGAAGTATTCCACGCGTCCCCGCTCCCCCATGTGTTCGGGCCGGCCGGTCCAGGCCCCTGCGGCGGTCGGCCCCTCGTCCGATCCGGCGCGAAACCGAGGTGTAGCGCGGCCGAATGTCGGGGACAAATCGGGGTTTTGCTCGGATGCGCGGCGGCCGATCGCCCGGCCGTTGACAAACAGCGGTCGAAGTCCGATCCCCTCGGCGCATGAGCTGGATCGATCAACGATCCGACGGAGCGATCGAAACGGCCGGCGCGGGGCCGCTGAAGACCGTCGAGGCGGCGCTCTTCCGCGAAGCGATGGCACGATTGGGTGCCGCGGTTCATGTGGTCACCACCGCCGGGCCGGGCGGCAAGACCGGCTTCACCGCCACCGCGATCATCTCGGTCTCCGATCAGCCGGCGACGCTTCTCGTCTGTCTCAACCGCCAGAGCCAGGTCATGCCGGTGCTGCAACAAAACAACGTGTTGTGCGTCAACACGCTCGGCGCCGGCGAGGCGGAGATCGCCGACATCTTCGCCGGCCGTACCGGCATCTTCATGGAAGAGCGGTTCAAGCACGGCCAATGGACGACCCTGAAGACGGGCTCCCCCGTGCTCGCCTCGGCGGTCATCGCCTTCGACTGCCGCATCTTCGAAGTGAAGGCGATCGCCTCGCACGATGTTTATTTCTGCGCGGTCGAGGCAATCCGGCAGGGCCCGGCGGGCCCGGTGCTGGTCTATCACGAGCGCGCCTACAAGCGCGTGTGAACCACGGCGCTCTGTCGTATGGCGGAGCTGATCGTCAGTTAAGTCCGCCGAACAGCCAGATCAGAATGAGAAAGGGGATCGGAACCCCAAGCAGGAACAACAGAAGATAACGCGCCATCGTTTTTCTCCCAACAGAATTCCTGAAAGAAACTCTTCCGCGCGGTGCCGGTTCCGTTGCCAGCGGGTTTTCCGATTGGTTACGCGATGATGGCGATTTTATTCATCGGCATTTACCGGAACGAAATCTCTGTTCGCGCGTTGTAGTGCGGGGCGATAACTCCATGGAGTACACGATGGGTAACCAAAATCCGCGCAACCCGAACCCCGGCCAACGGCAGCAGCAGACTCCGAAGCCGGGTCAGCAGCAGGGTGGTGGTCAGAAGCCGGGTCAGCAGACGCAGCAACCGGGTCAGCAGACGCAGCAGCCGGGTCAGGGTGGCCAGCAAGGCGGCCAACAGGGCGGAATCAACCGCTAACACTCCCGCCAATTCTTCAAGGAGCCCCGCCGGTGGCGGGGCTCTTTCGTTCAGGCGAGGCTTGGCTGAATTCTTCCCTCAACCCGCCTTGGCTTTCTCGATCTCGGCGATGACCTGGGCCGCCTCGTTGAAGGCGGTGTTCGCCGCCGGTATGCCGCAATAGATCGCTTGCTGGAGCAGCAGCTCCTTGATGTCTTCCTTGGAAAAGCCCCCCTGGGTGAGCGCGGCGCGCGTGTGGATGCGGAACTCCTCCCAGCGCGAGGCCGCCACCATGGAGGCGATCACGATAATGCGGCGGGTGCGCTCGTCGAAATGGGGCCGCATCCAGACGTCGCCCCAGCAGTAGCGCGTGAGCAGATCGAGAAAATCGGCGTTGAAATCGGTCTTGCGCTGGATCGACCGCTCGACCCAGGCATCGCCCAGCACCTTGCGGCGCTTCTTCATGCCGTTGTCGAAATGAGTCTTGTCGTCCATGGCGTCATCCTTTCCTGAGGAATCCCTCGACCGCGTCGTTGAAGGCAGCCGGCTGTGCGATATTGGAGATGTGGGCGGAATCGAGCACGACGAGCTTGGCGCCCGCGATGGATTCGGCGATGGATTCGCCATCCTTGAGCGTCGTCGCCGGATCATGACGACCGGCGATGACGAGAGTCGGCAGCTTGATCTCGCGGATGGCCCAGCGCTGATCCATGTCGCGGACCGCGGCGGAGCAGCCGACATAGCCTACGGGATTGGTCGCGACCATCATCTCGCGCATGCGCGCGACGGTTTTCGGCGAACGCTCCAGGAAATCCTTGGTGAACCAGATCGTCAGAACCGCGTCGGCGACGGCCTCGACGCCCTTCGTATTCACGGTACTGATGCGCGTGTTCCACGCGGTCGGAGTCATGCTTTTTGCCGCGGTATTGGCGAGCACCAGTCGGTCGATATGTTCGGCCGCATGGCGGCCAAGCCACATGCCGGTCATGCCGCCCATGGAGAGTCCGCACCAATGGACCTTGGCAACGCCGAGATGCTTGATGATGGCGAGCGCGTCCTGGCCGAGCAGGTCCATCGAATAAGGCCCAGCCGGAGCGCCGGATAACCCATGGCCGCGCTGGTCGTAGCGTACGACGCGGAAATGCTTGGCGAAGACCGGCGCCTGGTCGTCCCACATGTGAAGATTGGTACCGAGCGAATTCGAAAGGATCAGCACGGGGGCCTTCTCAGGCCCCTCGATTTCGAAGTGAATGGGCACGCCGTCGGCATCAATCACAGGCATCAGCGTTTCCTCTGTGGTTAGGCGTCTGGAGAATGAAGTGCTACTCGCGCGGCGTCGAGCGTGCGCTCAAGAAAATGTTCGGCGCGGCCGAGATAAGCGAGGGGATCGGGACTGGTCATGAGAGAATAGGGCGGACGGATTTTTTACTTTACGCCGCCGTTTTGCCGGCCGGAAGCCCTTTCGGCTGCAAATGCGCGCGGGGCCGGCTATGGTGAGCCGAAACGGAGGATGGAATGGCCCTCGAAATGACCGGCGAATATGTGCTGCCGCTCGACCGCGCCGCCGTCTATGCGGCGCTCAATGATGCGGAGATGCTGAAACTCTGCATTCCGGGCTGCGAACAGCTGGAAAAACTCTCCGATACCGAGTTTACGGCGGTCGCCCGCATCGAGGTCGGTCCGGTCAAGGCGCGCTTCAAGGGCAAGGTGCGGCTCGAGGATCTCGATCCGCCGCAGGGCTATCGCATCGTGGGCGAAGGCGAGGGCGGAGTCGCCGGCTTCGCCAAGGGCAATGCGGTGGTAACCCTTGCCGAAGTGGCCGAGGGCACCAAGCTTTCCTACAAGGCCGAAGCCCAGGTCGGCGGCAAGCTCGCCCAGCTCGGCCAGCGCCTGCTTGCCGGCAGCGCCAAGAAGATCGCCGACAAGTTCTTCGCCAATTTTGCCGCCGCGCTCGGGGGTCAATCAAAGGCTTGACCGCGGAGCCCGGCCCGGATTGAACTCCGCCCCGGACGGCGCCCGCCGTCCCGTATTTTTGGATGGTTCGCCATGCCCAGGATGAGTTTGACGGTCAACGGCAAGGCCGTCTCCGCGGATGTCGAGGCGCGAACCCTCTTGGTCACGCTTCTGCGCGAGCATCTGAAACTCACCGGCACCCACGTCGGCTGCGACACCAGCCAATGCGGCGCCTGCGTCGTCCATGTCGATGGGCGCGCGGTCAAGTCCTGCACCATGCTGGCGCTGCAAGCGGACGGCGCCCGCGTGCTCACCATCGAAGGGCTCGCACCCGAGGGCGGCGCGCTGCATCCCATGCAAGAGGCCTTTCGCACCCACCATGGACTGCAATGCGGCTATTGCACGCCCGGCATGATCATGACCGCGATCGATCTGGTGAACCGGGAAGGGCACGAGCTCGACGAGCACACCATCCGCGCGGGGCTCGAGGGCAATCTCTGCCGCTGCACCGGCTATCACAACATCGTCAAAGCGATTGCCGCCGGCGCCAGCGCCATGAAGGGCAAGCGCCGCGCGGCGTCGGCGGCCTGAGACGAGCCGGAGCGAGGAGCAGAGACATGTACGATTTCACCTTCCACCGTCCGGCCGATGTGAAGAAGGCCGCCGCTCTGCTGCAATCCTCCGAGGAGGTGAAGCTCTTGGCCGGCGGTCAGACGCTGATCCCGACCTTGAAGCAGCGCCTGGCCGCGCCGCGGAACCTCGTCGACCTCGGCGCGATCGAAGACCTCGTGGGCATCGAGCGTAAAGGAAGGAACGTCGTGATCGGCGCGATGACTCATCACGCTACAGTCGCGGCCTCGGCGGTGGTGATGAAAGCGATCCCGGCGCTCGCCGAGCTTGCCTCCCACATCGGCGATCCGGCGGTGCGCAACCAGGGCACGATCGGTGGCTCTATCGCCAACAACGATCCCGCCGCCGACTATCCCGCCGCCTGTATCGGGCTCGGCGCGACCATCATCACGTCCAAGCGCAAGATCGAGGCCGACGACTTTTTCACCGGCCTGTTCGAGACCGCGCTAGAGCCCGACGAGATCATCACCCAGGTGAGCTTCCCGCTGCCGATCAGGGCGGGCTATGCCAAGTTTCCGAACCCGGCCTCGCGCTATGCGCTGGTGGGCGTGTTCGTCGCGGAGCGCGGCAAGAAGGAGGTGCGAGTCGCGGTCACCGGCGCGGGCGAGAGCGGAGTGTTCCGCGTGCCGGCGATGGAGCGCGCGCTGGTCAAGCGTTTCGCGCCGAAATCGCTCGAAGGCGTGAAGGTCGACGCCAACAGCCTGGTTTCGGACCTTCATGCGGGGGCGGAATACCGCGCGCATCTGATCGGCGTGATGGCGCAGCGCGCGGTCGAGGCGGCGGAAAAATGAGGGCTGCGATGAACGTTGGCGAAGACGACGTGCTCGCCGCCGCCGAATCCTGGCGCCGAGAGGGCCGCGGAGTGGCGCTCGCGACCGTGGTCGAGACCTGGGGCTCGGCGCCGCGCCCGGTGGGGAGCCATCTCGTCATCGATGACCGCGAGAATTTTCTGGGCTCGGTTTCGGGCGGCTGCGTCGAGGGCGAAGTGATCGCCGCCGCGGGCGAGGTCATCGACAGCGGCGTGCCGAAGCTCATGGAATTCGGCGTCGCCGACGAGACCGCCTGGAAGGCCGGCCTCTCCTGCGGCGGCATGATCCGCGTCTATGTGGAGAAAGTGGAGTGACTAGTTCTCTCTCTCCCCGCCGGGGAGAGGTGTAGGATTAGGTGATGCGTCTCGATCTCCTCGCCGCCCTCAATGAAGAACGCGCCCGGCGGCGCGCCGCGATCGTCGTCACCGAAATCGAGGGCGGGCGCCAGCGCTTGGTGCGCGAGGCGGAGATCGGCAAAGACCCGCTCGGGGCTGTGCTCGCATCGCAGTTGCGCGCGGGCAAGAGCGGCCTCGTCGAGGCGAAGGGCGCGCGCTGCTTCCTCGAACTGCACATGCCGCCGCCGCGGCTCGTCATCACCGGCGCGGTGCATGTGAGCCAGGCGCTGGCACCGATGGCGAAGCTCCTCGGCTATGACGTGACGATCGTCGATCCGCGCACCGCCTTTGCGACGCCGGAACGCTTTCCCGACGTGCCGCTCCTCGCCGAATGGCCCGATACGGCCTTGCCGAAGCTCGCTCTCGACCATTGGACCGCTTTCGTGGCGCTCACCCACGATCCCAAGATCGATGAACCGGCGCTCGCCATGGCGCTCACGTCGCGCTGTTTCTATGTGGGCGCGCTCGGCTCCAAGAAGACCCATGCGCGGAGGGTGGAAAGCCTGAAGAAACGCGGCATTGCCGAGGAAGCGATCGCGCGCATCCATGCGCCGATCGGTCTCGCTATCGGCGCGCAAAGCCCGCCCGAGATCGCGCTCGCGATCCTCGCCGAGATCACGCTGAGGCTGCGGCGCGGGCCGGAGGCGCGCCTGTGAAATTCGGCCCGGTTCCCCTCGATCAAGCGCTAGGCTGTATCGCTGCCCATTCGGTGAGGACACTCGAGCGCACGGTGAAGAAGGGCACGGTGCTGGGTGCGGCCGAGATCGAGACGTTCGCGCGCGCGGGCGTGAAAGAAGTCGTGGTGGCAAGACTTGAGCCGGGCGACATCGGCGAGGACGAGGCGGCGCAGGCGATCGCGCGCGCGATCGCGGGGGAGGGGGTGCGGATCGAACCCGCCTTCACCGGCCGGGCCAATCTCCATGCCGAGACGGCGGGCGTGCTCGTGCTGGTGCGCGAAGGCATCGACCGGCTCAATCGCGTCGACGAGACGGTGACGCTCGCGACCTTGCCGGCGTTCCGGCCGGTGCAGGCGGGTGAGATGGTCGCGACCGTCAAGATCATTCCGTTCGCGGTGACGGGGGAAGTGCAGCGCGCGGCGATGATGGCGGCGCGGCCGATGGTGTCGGTCGCGCCCTACCGGCTGAAGCGCGTGGGCCTGGTCTCGACCGAGCTTCCGGGACTTGCCAAGAAAGTGATCGACAAGACCGTGCGGGTGACGGCCGACCGCCTCGCGCCCGCGGGGGCCGTGATCGCTTCCGATCAGAGGGTGCCGCACGAGGCCGCGGCGATCAGCGCGGCGATAAGCGATGCGCTCGGTCGCGGTGCCGAGCTCATCATCGTGTTCGGCGCCTCCGCCATCGCCGACCGGCGCGATGTGATTCCTTCGGCGATCGTCGCGGCGGGTGGGCGGATCGATCATTTCGGCATGCCGGTCGATCCCGGCAATCTCATGCTGTTGGGAGCGATCGGCGAGGTGC
>JAHFPO010000183.1 GCA_023266695.1 Hyphomicrobiales bacterium
TGTTTCTCTGCGTTCCAGCTCGCCGGCCAGCGAAGCATCGCATCTATCTAGCGAATCGGCCGGCGGCTTCGCGCTGCACGCCCTCCCCCGAGTGACCGTCTTCGGCCGTATCGCAGGGCGTCGCGAAAACGAAAAGGACGCTCCACACTTGGTCGGTAATACGTAGTAGTCAAATTTGCATGACAAATGCCTTTCTTGTCGAAAAGCAAGTTGTTGCGCGTTTGTCCTTAAGAGTCGCCTTTTCTTGCCTTTTTCGTGTAGCAAAGCGCGGCAAAGGGCGGGGAATTGACTTGCAGTGGGGGCGAGACATAAGCTCCTTCCTCCCCCGATGGTCGGCCGCACAATCTCGCACTATCGCGTAATCGAACTTCTCGGCACAGGCGGCATGGGCGTGGTCTACAAGGCGGAAGACCTCAAGCTCTCCCGCCTCGTGGCCTTGAAGTTCCTCCCGATCGATCGCACTGATGATCAACAGGCTGTCGATCGCTTCCAGCGCGAAGCGCGGACGGCCTCAGCCCTGAATCACCCGAACATCTGCACGATCTATGAAATCGACGAGCACGACGGATCGAAATTCATTGCGATGGAGCTGTTGCAGGGACAACCGCTCGATCGACAGATCGCCGGCAAACCCCTGGACATCGGCTTCCTGCTCGAGCTCGCCATCGAGGTCGCCGACGCGCTCGACACTGCGCATTCGCATGGAATCCTGCACCGCGACATCAAGCCGGCGAACATCTTCGTGACCAAACGTGGCCAGGCCAAGATCCTCGATTTCGGCCTGGCGAAACTTGCCGCGTCCGAGCGCGGTGGACGCTCGCTGGAAGGTTCCTCGGGGATGACGAGGTTCGAAAAGGATCTGTTGACGACCAAAGGCATCATTGTCGGAACGGTCGCGTACATGTCTCCGGAGCAGGCCCGCGGCGAAGAGCTAGATGCCCGCTCGGACCTTTTCTCGTTTGGCGTCGTGGTGTACGAGATGGCGACCGGGCGCGAGGCGTTCCCGGGAAGCACCTCGGCCGTGGTCTTCGAGGCGATCTTGAATCGCGAGCCGAGAGCGCCCATGGAGTTGAATGCGGATGTTCCAGCCGATCTCGAGCGGATTATCGCGAAAGCCCTGGAAAAAGACCGCCGCCTCCGTTACCAGAACGCGTCGGACCTGCGCGCCGACCTTCAGCGCCTGAAGCGCGATCGCGACTCAGGTCGAATTGCACCACGGTCGTCCGTATCCCCGATGCCGGCACCAACGGGCGGAACCTGGCCATCGGCCAGCACCGTCAGTGTGCCCGTCGTCCCGGCTCAGAAGGCCAGGCTGGGCCGCTGGGCCGTTGTTGTTGCCACGTGCGGTCTGGCGGGTTTGGTCGGCGGCATCTTGTTCTTTCAGTCCCGCACTCGTTCGATGCCGGGACCATCGGCGTCGGTTGCTGTTGGTGAACAGGCGGCCGCTCCAACGACGCCACCGGCGGTCATCGTCCCGCCAGCGACCGCTGCGCCGCAGACTCAGACCGCGCCCCTGCCGGCTCAGGCCGCGCCCGCACAGACTCCGGAAACTCTTGCCACGCCTCCGCCGGCGACCACGCCGGCGCAACCTGCCGGGGCACTGCAATCTGGGCGTTCGAACGTGTCCGCGGCGCCGGCGGGAGGTCGATCGACTCCGCCCGCCTCGAGTGCCTCAAGTACTGTCCGCGACGTTGACCCAGCGGTCGAATCGGTACGGATTGCTCGCGCGAAATTCGAGGCGAAGCTGTACGATCAGGCGCTTGCCGATCTCAAGGAGGTTGTCGACCAGCACGCATCGAGCCCGAGCGCGCCGAGCGCCTACCTGTTGATCGCCAACATTTACGACCGTCAAGGCCGTGCTGACGATGCCATGGCCGCCTGCGTCGAGTTGCGCGGCAAGTACCGCTCGAGCCCTGCTGCCGCCGAAGGGACGTTCTTGATGGCTGATCTTCTACTTCGCTCGAAGCGAAGCGACCGAGAGGGGGCGGCCCGAGACCTCTTCAACGAAGTGTCGGCTCTCTATCCGAAAAGTGCTTGGGCGCCGCGTGCTTTGGCCATGAAGGCATCTCTCGAGGAGCGGACAAGAACCCGAGTGGTCGACCCTCAGCTCAAGACGTCCGTGCCCGCCGCGTTAATCTCTTACCGGACGTTGGCCGAGCGTTACCCGGACGCCGAGTCAGCCGAGTCGTCGTTCTGGAAACTTTCGGAGATGTACGAGGATCTGAGGCGCTTCGATCTTGCGGCTCGAGCGCTCGCAGATCTGGCTACGCGGTTCCCCAAGAATTCGCGGGACGCCTGGTGGCGCGCCGCCGAGCTTTTCGAAAAGCGGGTCAAAGACATCGACAAGGCTCGAGCCGCCTACGCCCGCGTGCCAGAAGCCTCACCACACTACAGGGATGCGCAGAAAAGGGCCAAACAGTAATAGGGGAGGCATCATGCAGAACAGGGTCCTGCAAATTCTGACGATGGTCGTTGCGGCGTGGTCTACGGTCGTGGTAGCTCAAGCACCAAAGGATGGCGTCTTCATCACCGACGAAGACGTCAAGGCCGTGTTGAAGTACGCGGTCGATACGAAGCGCACGACTCCCGATAATACGATCAGGGTGATCGATATGGGCAACTACCAGCTCGGTGTCGCCGTCATTCACCGCGGGGCAATGGGAGGCGGCGGGAACGTGGCAGGCGGTGGTGGCAATGCCGCGGCTGGTGGCGGTAATGCCGGGCGCGGGGCGGCACCGAATCCCCAGCCGGCATGCGGCGAGCAGCGGGCCGGTGCAACGGGGCCCACCGGCCTCTACCACGACGACACCGCCGAGACCTACGTCGTCATATCGGGCAGCGCGACTCTCATCACCGGCGGTTCTGTCGTCAACGGAAGGCGTTCTCCGGCCGACAGCGAAGTGACGACAATCCTGAACGGTCCGTCCTGCGGCGGAACAATCGTGGGATACACGAGCCGTCAGATCAAAGTGGGTGACATCATCGTGATTCCGGAGCACGTGCCGCACGGGTTTTCGGCCATCCCCGATCACGTCACGTACCTGAGCGTGCGGCCGGATCTGAAAAAAGTACTCCAGCACGGGTACGTCAATCCGGCGCTCAAACAAAAGTGAGGTCGATTAGCAACTTCACTGTTCCTTTACTTATGCTCAACGTACAGGCAAAATGCCCCAGGGGCTTGGGTCTTGCTGTGGAGGGGGCGAATGCAGTTTTTTCCACCCCAACGCGGTTGCCGCGTTGGGGGCCCCGGTATTGGGCACGAGACGCGGCATATGTTCGGACGGCGCCCGCGGGTGGGGCGCGCATCGATCGTTGCGCTCTTCATCAGCGGCTGCATCGCCGCGGCTCTGTCCACCGTTCAGACTTCGGCCCGGCAGACGCAGCCGGAACCCGCCTTCGCTCGCCAAAACATCACGCGAGCTTCGGCGAGGCTCGCCGAAGCGCCGAAGGCGCAAAGGCGGCCGGCTTCCCCGACATTTCCTGCTCCCCGAGCGGTCCTGGACAAGTACTGCATTACTTGCCATAACCAGAGACTCCTTACCGCCGGACTTGCGCTCGACAGTCTGGACGTCACCAAGCCAAGCGCCAATGCCGAAGTGTGGGAGCGCGTGATCGCGAAGCTTCGGGCGGGCGCGATGCCGCCGCCCGGGAGGCCGCGTC
>JAHFPO010000077.1 GCA_023266695.1 Hyphomicrobiales bacterium
CTCAAGGTCGCCGAGACCTTGCCGCGCTGGTCGGGCGACGTGCTCGATCTGGTGGTCGATTATCAGACCTACGTGCTGGTGCCGGCCTTCGCCATCGCGATCGGCGCGCTGCTGCCGCCGGCCACGGCCGTACCGGCGGCGGCGGCGATCCTGATTTCGAGCGCCATCTATTTCGCCGACAAGGAGATGAAAACGTCCGACGGCTATTTCCGCGGCTTTCCGGCGCTGTGGAACATCGTCGCGTTTTATCTGTTCCTGCTGAGACCCGATCCCCATTTCGCCCTCGTTCTCGTCGTGCTGTTCGTGGCGCTCACCTTCACGCCCATTGTCTTCGTCCATCCGTTGCGGGTGAAGCGTTTCGTCGCTCTCAACCTCGTGCTGCTCGCGGCCTGGGCGGCGCTCGCCATCGTCGCGTTGATCTACCGGCTGGAGCCGCCGCCGGCGGTCAATCTCGCTCTCCTCGCCGCCGGATTCTATTTCCTCGCGGCCGGGCTGATACGCAGATCCGCCCGCAAGCGCTAGAAATCATGTTTTACTGGCACGCAACGCGCGCTGCGGCTAGAACTCGCTAGAATGACGTGCAGCGGCGGTGCGCCGCTTACCGAATGGGAGGATTGAACATGGTTGCGGCGATCCGCATTCACAAGAACGGCGGGCCCGAAGTGCTCACCTACGAGGACGTGCAGGTGAAAGATCCCGGACCCAACGAGGTACGCCTCAAGCAGACGGCGATCGGGCTCAATTACATCGACACCTACTTCCGCTCCGGCTCCTATCCGTCGCCCGCCGGCATGCCCCTGATCATCGGCAACGAGGGCGCCGGCGTCATCGTCGCGGTCGGGCCCGAAGTGAAGGAGTTCAAGAAGGGTGACCGCGTCGCCTATTACGGGCCGATTGGCGCCTATGCCGCCGAGCGCATCGTTCCCGCCGCCCGGCTGATCAAGCTGCCCAAGGGCATCGATGAGAAGACCGCGGCCGGCATGATGCTGAAAGGCATGACCGCCGAGTACCTGCTGCGGCGCACCTTCAAGGTCGCCAAAGGCCACACCGTGCTCATCCACGCCGCCGCCGGCGGGGTCGGCCTCATCCTGACCCAATGGGCGAGGCACCTCGGCGCCACCGTGATCGGCACCGTCGGCTCCCGCGACAAGGCCGAGCTGGTGAAGAAGAACGGCTGCCACCACGCCATTCTTTACAGTTCGGAGGATTTCGTCGCCCGCGTCGGCGAGATCACCAAGGGCGCCAAGTGCGACGTGGTCTACGACGGCGTCGGCAAGGCGACCTTCCCGGGCTCTCTCGACTGCCTGAAGCCGCGCGGCTATTTCGTCAGCTTCGGCAGCTCGTCGGGCCAGCTCGACGCCTTCAACATCGGCCTCCTGCAGCAGAAGGGCTCGCTCTACGCCACCCGGCCGACACTGCAGACCTACAGCGCCAAGCGCGAGGACCTCCTCTCCATCGCGAAAAGCCTGTTCGCGGTGGTGCAGAAGGGCGCGGTCAAGATCGCGATCAACCAGACCTACGCGCTCCGGGACGCCGCCCAGGCGCACCGCGATCTCGAAGGGCGCAAAACCGTGGGCTCGAGCGTGCTTCTGCCATGACGGGCCGTCTACGCGGCATTGTGGCAAGAGCGGGAGAATTGCATACTCGATGCGGCCGATGGAGGACCCGCTTGTTCGCGCGCCGACAATGCCTGCTACCGTTCTGTCTCGTATTGCTTCTCGCGAGCGACATCGGCGCCGATGCCGCGACGTGGAAGAAATACAACTATCCGGCGGATGGCTTCGAGGTCGAATTCTCGGGCACCGTCAAGGTGGCTCAAACGGAGATGACCGCCGAAACCGCGAAGAAAGTCGTTCGTTCGACGGACTATATGCAGGAAGACGGCAGCTACGTCTACATCATCGGCGCCTCACTGGTGAAGGATCAGGTCAACTTCGACAATGGCGTCAAATCGAGCTTCGAGGCCCTAAAGTGCAAAACCACAACGAGCGACACGCCGCTCAATCTTGCCGGCGGGCGCGCCCGCGAGCTGCGTGGAGCCGACTGCATGGACGACAACATGCGCGCGGAAGCCCGCTACTTCACGACCGAAAAATGGTTCTATCAAGTTATTTTCATCATCAAGAAAGACGGCGACTTGGCGGACGCGCGGCGCTTCCTGCAATCGTTCAAGCTCACCGGAAAATAGACGAAAGGCGCCCCGGGTCCCGCCGGGGCGCGATAGTCGCAGTGCCGGGGAAACCATGAGCAACCTCGAGCGCCGGAAACACTGGGACAAGGTCTACGCGGCGAGAGCCGAGAACGAGGTCAGCTGGTTTCAAGAAAAGCCCGCGATCTCGCTCGACCTTATCGTTTCCTGTGGTGTCGCAAAGACCGCGCCGATCCTCGATGTCGGCGGTGGCGCCTCGCGTCTCGCCGACCTCTTGCTCCAAGAAGGATTCACCGACATCAGCGTGCTCGACGTCGCCGAACCGGCGCTCGATCGCGCCAAGGTGCGGCTCGGAGCGCGGGCATCGCAGGTGAAGTGGCTCACGGCCGATATCACCGAATGGAAGCCTTCCGATCGCTACCGGGTCTGGCACGACCGCGCTGTTTTTCACTTTCTGACCGATGCGATGGATCGCAACGCCTATCGGCGGGCCTTGCTCGCCGCGCTCGAGCCGGGCGGCACCGCGATCATCGCCACCTTCGCCCTCGACGGGCCGGAGCGCTGCAGCGGGCTCCCGGTGGTGCGCTATTCCGGCGCGAGTCTGGAGGGCGAGCTCGGCGGCGAATTGCGACTGATCGAGACCGTGAGCGAGAATCATCGCACGCCAGCGGGCGCCATCCAGCGCTTCCAGTTCAGCCGCCTGCAGCGGAGTTGACGCGCTCTAGACGCGAGCTTTCGGCGGGCCGGGTCGATCGCGGCGACCCGGCCCCGCCGTTGCGTTTTACTTCACCTCGACCAGGGCGACGCCGTTGATGGTGCTGGTGGCGAGCACCGGATTGCCGTCGGGCGTCACATCCATCTTGCGCACGATGTAGCCGCCGGACGGGATCACCCAGGTCTGGAATTTCTCCGTCTTGGGATCGAAGCGCACGACCGTGTTCGGCTTCGACCCGGATTCGCTGTACCAGATGGCGCCTTTGGCGAAGACGATGCCGTACGGTTCCGACTTCGGCCCGCTTGGCGACTGCCACTCGGTCACCTTGCCGGTCGTGGGATCGAGCCGGCCGAGGAACCCGCGCGGGAAGTCGGAGTACCAGATCATGTCATCGCTGTCGTAAGCCATGCGGCGCGGACGCGCCTTCTCGTCCGGCAACGTGTATTCCTTGATCTCCATCGTCTTCGGATCGATACGCGCGATTTTGTTGGTGCCGAACAGGACGACGTGGGGCACGCCCTTGGAATTGACCATGATGCCATAGGGCCGCGAACGCTGGGTCGGCGCCGTGACGACTTTCACCTCGCCGGTCTTGGGATCGAGCCGGCCGATCATGTTGGAATTCTGCAGGGTGAACCAGAGAATTCCGCTCTGGTCGAAGGCGAGCGAGTGCGGATCCTTCGCTTGCGGATCCGGCATCTTGTATTCGGTGACTGCGCCGGTTTTCGGATCGAGCTTGCCGACGATCGACTGGTTGTTCCCCGTGAACCAGATGTTGCCTTCCTTGTCCTCGACCAGCCCGTGCGGACCGGTGAGCGGAGATTTCAGCGGATACTCCTTGATCTGGCCGGTCTTCGGATCGACCCGTCCGAGCTTGTTGGTCATCTGGCCGGTGTACCAGATGGCGCCGTCGCGGGTGGCGAGCGGATCGTGCGGGCGCGAGCCCGGTATCGGCACCTCCCACTCCTTGATCGTGACCTGCGCCGGGCCGGGGATGATATTGGCGACGGGCTTAGGTTTTTCCGGGAAGTTTTTCGCCAGATAGTCGGTCATGACATTGAGCTGATCCGGCGGGATCGGGACTTCAAAATTGATCATCATCCGCATGACGGTGTGCCAATGCGCCTGCGGGTAGCCGGAGTTCATCACCCGGTTGAGCCCGTGGCAGCCGCTGCAGAGCGCGGCGACTTGTTCCTTGCCGGGGCCGTCGGGCAGGTTCGGCGGAGTCTGGCTGCGGGCGGGAAGGACGGTGACGAGCAGAGCTGCGGCCGTGACGGCCGAAACGGATACTTTGGACATTGCGTTTCCCCCTGGAAAGCCGCGCATTTTGAAATGGTTATGGTTCGAGCCCCGGCTCGGCGGGCGAGAGGTGCCCGACCGGACTGTCATCAGCTTGGTGCTCCAAAGCCTCCGGCGTCAAGCCTGAGGTGGCAGGGCATCCTTATGGGGGAGGGAGGTGACTTAGAGGTCGTGGCCGAACGCGGAGCTTCAACTGGGCGGCTTCATGAAGAAAAACACGATTGCTAGCACGACTAGTCCTCCGACCATGATCGCGAACCGGGTTCGCGCTTTCAGAAACGGCACAAGTGCAAAAATAATCGAGGCTACGATGCCAAGCGGAACCGTGATGAGAGGCAATTGGCCGAAATTGTATCCTGCTATCAACCAGGCAGCGAGCACTCCAAGCCCGTAGCCGACGGGGATGGCGGCCAACACCGCCCCGAATATGAACCACATAGCGTCTCTCTCCATGGCGCCAAACGGAAAATGGCGAGCCGGTATACAATATTCGTTCCTGCGCGATCCGTACCATGAAAACGGGCGCGGCTGGCGGGCGGTCCGAGACGCATGATATGGCCTTCTGGCTTTAACCGCGTTCAGACGAAATGCAACCTCCGCCTATCGCCCTTAATTTTGCCGATCTCGGCCGCCGCGCCGAGGCGATGCTCGAGGAACTCGCCGCCATCTCGGCCGAGCCCGACCGGCTGATGCGGCTCTTCCTCACTCCCGAGCACCGGCGCGCCGCCGATCTCGTCGCGCTGTGGATGCGCGAGGCGGGCCTGGAAGTGTTCGAGGACGCGCTCGGCAACGTGCGCGGCCGCATCGGGGAGGGACCGCGGCTCCTCGTCGGTTCGCACATCGAAACCGTGATCGATGCTGGGCGCTACGACGGAACCTTCGGGGTGGTGGCGGCGATCCTCGCCCTCGACGAATTGCGGCGCGCCCAGGCCTTGCCGAAATTCGGCATCGAACTCATCGCCTTCGGCGACGAGGAAGCCTCGCGCTTTCCGACCACGCTATCGACCTCGGCGGCGGTCGCCGGAAATTTCGAGGAAAAGACCCTCGCTCTCGCCGACGCCGGCGGTGTCACCTATGCCGAAGCTCTCCGCGCCTATGGCAAGGATCCCGTCCGGATCGCGGACGCCGCGCTCAAATCCGGCGAAGCCTCGGCCTATGTGGAGCTTCACATCGAGCAGGGACCGGTACTCGAGGCGGAAAATCAGCCGCTCGGAATTGTCACCGCCATGGTCGGCCAGACCCGGCTCAGGATCGAGGTCACAGGCGAGGCCAGCCACGCCGGCACCGTGCCCATGGATCAACGCCGCGACGCCCTCGCAGGTGCCGCCGAAATGACGCTCCTGGCCGAGCGGATCGGGCGCGAGGCGAAGGGCGGCCTGGTCGCGACCGTGGGTTCGATCGAGGCGAAGCCCGGCGCCGTCAACATCGTTCCCGGCATCGTCCGCTTCACCCTCGATCTTCGCGCCGCCGAGGATGCTCAGCGCAAGGCCGCGATCGAACGCTTCACGCGCGAAGCCCAGACGATCGCCGAACGGCGCCGCCTTGAAGTCGCGATCGCGCTCACCCACGAGATCGCGACCACCCCGTGCGATCAGCGCCTGCAGGATCAGCTCGCCGCCGCCGTCGCGGCGGTGGGCGCAAAGCCGGTGCGTCTGCCGTCGGGCGCCGGCCACGACGGCATGTCGATGGTGAAGCTCTGCCCGATCGCCATGCTGTTCGTGCGCTGCCGCGGCGGGGTGAGCCACAATCCGGCGGAATATGCGAGCCCGGCCGACATGGGGCTCGCGATCGCGGCGCTCGTGCGCTTCATCGAGAATTTCCGGCCGTGAGAGAGCCGCCGGCGCGCTGCATATCGTAGGCCGGTCCGATGCCAAGGAGCAGCCATCATCCGGCCTTGGTTTGGGGCGGTTCGTTTCGCACGTTAACAACTCATTAAGCCAATTCCGGATTCCTTGGGGGCAGCGCTCGAATCTGCACCGACCGGTTCCGCGGACGAGGGAACCCGCCGGCGCAGAGGCCGATGGATCGGTTCGGGCACGACGGAGAGAGGACCATGCCCCTGCTGCCGAGGCTTGCCGGTCTTTTGCTCGTCGCCGTCAGCCTGTCGGGTTGCGCCTTCGGCTTCGTCGACCTCACCGGTCTCACCACCGGCTCAACCGATTCCTATGCCGAGAACGACCGCTCGCCCGCGCGCCTGCCGGGCCGCGTCTATATCCTGCGCGGGATGGGGCACATCTGGTCGGGCGGCATGACCGAGCTCGCCGACAAGCTCAATCGCCGCGGCGTGCTCGCAAGCTCCCACAAGCACAACGAATGGCGCGATCTCGCCGACGAAGCGATCAAGCTTCACAAGTCCGATCCGGACCGCTGGCCGATCATCCTGATCGGCCATTCCAACGGCGGCGACAACATCATCCTGATGGCCGAAAAATTAAACGCGGAGGGAGTTCCGGTCGCCCTCGCCGTGGGCTTCGACCCGACCCGGTTCGCGCGCCCAGTGCCGCCGAACGTCCGCCGTTTCATCAATCTCTACCAGGCGACCAATGTCCTGGGCGGCGGCGAAATCATTCCGGCGGCGAAATTCCGCGGCCAGCTGATCAATGTCGATCTCCGCAAGCATCCCGAGATCGGCCACATGAACATGGACAAGTCGCGACGCCTGCAGGAGGAGGTCCTCGCCAAGGTGCTGCAGGTGGCGGCCTTCCCGATGCCCGCGCCGGCGTCCATGGTTTCCATCAAATACCTGGTGCCGGCCAATGCCACGATCGAGCTGTGGGACGGCGGCGTGCCGGTGACGCTCGAACCCGGACAGACGATTGAATCGCTCGCGGTTTTCTACGGTGTGCCGGCCTGGGCGATCAGGCAGGCGAACGACATCCCCGAATACGACGCGCCCCCGCTGAAGCCGGGGAGGCGGCTGGTGATCCCGCATCACCTGAACACACTCGCGCCCACCACCGCATCGGCCCCGTCGCTGCCCGGCCTTGCTCCCGCGCCTGCGAACGAGGCGCACGCCGGCGAGCCGCCGCTCGCCGAGCCGCGCAAAGGAGAGCGGCGGTTCGGCGAGCCGATGATCGGCCAGCCGCGCCTCGGCGCGATCGGGCAATAAGCGCGCTGCGAAACAGTCGGAACGCCTTCGCTTATTTTGATTTCTTCTCGGTTTTCTCGGGCGCGCGCGTGGGCTTGCAGGGATAGATCGCGATCAGCGCATCGGCGATGGTGCGGTTGGTGGCGAGGCTGTGGGTCTGCGGCCTGAGCAGGATCCATTTCCGCACCCGCTCGGACACCTCGTTCGGGTCGGCGCCCTTCTGCGCGCAATATCCGGTTTTCTTCGCGGCCGGCCCATCGCCGGAGAGCGACGCGCCGACGTCGCCGATGAAACCCGTGCAGATTTCATCATTCACCTGACAAAAGGCCAGGAAATCTCCGGCCTTGGCGGGAATATCGATCATGGGCATGGCGGCGGCGGGCCGGGCGGGGGCCGGAAACGCCGGCGGTGCGGCCTCGGCGGAAACGCTAACTACGATCAGAACGGCAACGGCCCATTCGACACGGATCTTCATGTTCACTCTTTCAAACGTCGGTCACACGCGAAGGCTGGCGAGAAGAGGAGGCTTGGTATCTAGGGCGTGATCCCGAAAAAGCCTGCCCCGGACTTGATCCGGGGTGGGAACCGGTTTTCGGATAAGATCACGCCCAAAATCAAAATGTTAGCGGGGTAGGCCGATTCAATTCGAACTGATCAGACTCTAACAGACCCGCGCGGCTCTAGCGCGCGATCAGCAAAAGTGGGTACCGGTTTTGCGTCGCAATCAAGCTTGCGCAGATTGCGTATACTTATCTGCGGCTCGCGCGCCAACTTATTCATCTGGCGCATGATCTTATCGGCGAACCGATTCCACTTCGCCGGATCATGCGCTAGGCGATTTGAACAGAGTCCGCGGCGGCGGCGCCGATCATGCGGCGAGCCGCCACCGGCTCAGGGCCCGAAGGTCTCCTCGGAACTTGCCTTGCTCATTGCCCGCAATTCATCGACGACCCGCTTCAGCTCCCGGAACGCCTGCTTCAGCCAGGCCGCAATCGTGGCGTGCGCCTCGTGCGACATATAGGCGAGCGAAATCTCCGCCGGCGGCACGCGTGCGCGCGGCGGCGGCTCGCGGCCCTCCGCCTTGCGCATGAATTCGCTGAGCGAAAACTTGGGGTCCTCGATCACACCTACAAAGAACGGATCGATCTGCGGGAGGGTCATGCGCGGATGATGCATCTTGAGCGCCAGGTAGGCGCTGTTCTTCCGCAGGTCCTTGCCGATCTCGCCGAGTTGCGCGTTCTCCACCAGCACGAAACCGCAATCCTTGAAATGGTCGCGGATGAGCCGGCCCTGCTCGTAGGATTCCGCATCGCGATCGAAAATATAGAAGATCACCGGCTCGATCCCGCGCGCTTGCGCCACCGCCGCATAGTCGATCTCCTGCAGCAGCTTGAAGAATTTCTTGAACGAGCGGTGCGTGAGATCGATCACCTGCGTCTCGGGCAGCGGCGCCTCCAGCGTATCGAACAGCTTCATCTGATCCGTCACCCGTTCGAGGTCGATGACGGTCGCGCGCTCGGGAAAGCAGGCGCTCAACCTGCGCTCGACCGCGTCGGTGTCGAAGATTTCGGGAGTCTCGCCGGCGAGCAGAAAATAATCAGCGATCAGGCGCGCCAACAAGGTCTTGCCGCTGCGGGCCCGGAGCGAGGCGACGATGATGGCGAATTTCTTCTCCGGCATCCTCGCCTCATGCGGTCCCCGTCAACCGCCGATCGCGCGCTCCCAAGAGATCAATCGTCCGACCCGCCATCGGCGAGCCGGTCGAGGAGGCCGATGCGGTCGTATTCCTCGCTCACCTGGTTGAGCCAGGTGCGCACGTATCCGCGCAGCACCAGCGAATTGTTCGCGATGTGCCCCTGCGGCGACCGGTTCTTGATGAAGGTAGAGAACGGAACCCCGGACAGTTCCACCTGCTCGTAGGCCATCTCGTTGAGCTTCGGGATGTTCAACTCGACGGCGCCCTTCGCCTTCTTGAAGTAGCTGTCGTAGACCGCCGGGTCCCACTCGAAGAAGCTCGTCTCGTTGATGAAGTTCTTGACCGCGAAATAATTCTTGCCGCGGGTGAAGGGCATCACATCGGCGATTTCCTCGAGCGAGGAAACCGAGGGCCCGAGAATGTGAAACAACCCGAAATTGACCTCGCCGGCCTTGACCGCGTCGAAGAAGCCGACATCGGTGAACGCCTTGAGCGTGCTCGACAGCGTGCCGGCGCGCATGTCGATCAGGCTCACCTTCACCTCGCTGGTGGCGAGCGTATCGAGCATCTTCATCTGATCCGGCACCGAGGTGATGTCGATGATCTCGGTGACGTTGGGATGAAACCGCTTCAGCGTGCCGCGCGGGAACTCGGCGTCGAACGCGCGCGTGAGCGTGTTCTTGGCGGCGAGATAATCGAGCAGCGTCCGCGTGATCGTGGTTTTGCCGACGCCGCCCTTGTCGGCGCCAACGATGAGAACCGCCGGCTTCATAATTAGTACTCCAGATTCCTCGCTTGATGCCTCGAAGGATCGCTGGCCGCTCGCGACACCGATCCCCGATGGTCAGGACATCCCATCGCTAGCGCTTCAGTCGAAATTGACCCCAACGGCTTGATCGCGGCAGTACATTGTCGTGTTTTTCATTGCGCTTCAAGGGCTGGATGATGCGGGGGCGGGATTCCCTCCGCTCTGATCGAGCCCGCATCGCAAGACGCCGCTGCTCACGCCCGCGATCGCGCAACCCGAGCGAGCGGGAGATCGCCATTCGACTGGATCGTCATCTTCTGGCGGACGGGGTGGGCGCACGGCCGGAACTCCGCGGCGCCCGCCGGAATTGAAATATAACGCATTTTCAGTGGATTACGCAAAGTCTCTGTCTGGACTGTTCCAGCGACTTCCGCATGATTCCATGTCGTATCCGGGGGTAGATTCGGGGGTAGGTCCCTGAGCGCCGCGGATAACAGAGCGAGCGCACCATGCCCCACAAGCGACTGACTGCCCGAGCGGCCGACGTAAAAACGAAGTGCGGTCGTTACGCGGACGGCGACGGACTTATGCTGCAAATGTCGAGGTGGGGCACGAAGTCTTGGATCTTTCGCTACCAGCGCCATGGCCGCGAGCGGTACATGGGGCTTGGGTCATTCCGAACGCTGTCACTTGCTGACGCGCGAGAGCGGGCCCGAGAGTGTCGCCTGCTTCTCCTAAACGGACATGACCCTATCGAGGCTCGTAAGAACGAAAGGATGCGACAGCGATTA
>JAHFPO010000007.1 GCA_023266695.1 Hyphomicrobiales bacterium
TTATCGTCAAGCTGTCTAATCGCCCTAGCCTGAATAGCGTGGCCGCGTCCTATTACCTGCCGCTTGCCGCGGCGGGCGAGGGCGGAAACCCTACCCCTCCTTCTCCGTCGTGAAAAACAAGGGATAGCCCTTGCTCCGGCCGAGCTCGGTCGCCTTTCAGCACTTCAACACGCGCATGTGTCCCTGTCCGCCATACTGGAGCAAGGCGCGGTCGCGCGTGATCAGCGTCGCGCCGAGATCGCGCGCGGTGGCGACGATAATGCGATCGGCCGGATCGCGCGGCGGCTTGCCGGGCAGGAACGACGACGCGATCAAGAGATCGGGCGACATTTCGGCGAGCCGCATGCCGGGCAGACCGAGCAGGCGCGCGAACCAGCGCTGCGGGGTCGCCAGCATCTGCAAACGATCCCTTGACGCCAAGAGTCCGATCTCCCATGCGGTGATCGGCGAAACGTAGGTGTGGCTGCCGCCTTCGCTGGCGGCGCTCAGCGCGGCCATGGCAGCCGTCGCCATTTCCTCGCCCTCGGCAAGCCAGACCGCCGCGCAGGTATCCAAGATGATCGGCTGCATCTCAGCGCTTGCCCCAATCGGGGTCGGCGGGCTTGGTCAAATCGGTGCCGGGCGCGATGCGGATCAAGCCCTTGAGCGCGCCGAAGGCGGGATGATGCGCGCCGCTTGGGCCGGACTCTGCCGGCTTGCGAACGCGGCGAAACACCAGCTTACGCCCGGCCATGTCCACCTGCTCGCTCTTGAAGCCGGCATCGATCCAAATCTTGGTCAGCACGCTGTTGCGCGGGTTGTTGCTCCACCACGGGCGATGCTTGACCGACGACGGCGGCAGCTTCGCCCCCGTGATCCGCTCGATGTCGCGGAAGCTCATCGGCACCCGTTCGGTGCGCTGCTTCTTCAGGTACTCGCCCAGTTGCGCATATTTGGACATCGCAATCTCCCCACGTTGAAGCGCGGATTCCGACATCATAGTTCCAAATAGGTACGTGTCAATAGTTACTGTTAATATTTTAGTTACTCCGGCTCGGTGGTGAAAAACAAGGGATAGCCCTTGCTCCGGCCGAGCTCGGTCGCCTCCTTCGCCTTGGTCTCGGCCACGTCGCGGGTATAGACCGCGATCACGCAGGCGCCCTTCCGGTGCGCCGTCATCATCACGTGATAGGCCCGCTCCGCGCCCATGCGGAACACCGCCTTCAGCACAACCACCACGAATTCGCGCGGCGTGAAGTCGTCGTTCAAGAGGATCACCTTGTAGAGCGGCGGCCGCTTGGTTTTCGTCCGCGCCTTGGTGCGCGGTCTGACCAGGATCTTGCTCATGGCGGTAGAATATCATGTCAAATCCGAATATGACTGTATCGACCCGGAGCCCTCCCATGCCCTCCCCGAAAACCTACGAAGGCGGCTGCCATTGCGGCCGCGTGCGGTTCGAGACCGAGGCCGATCTCGGGACGGTCATCGCCTGCAATTGCTCGATCTGCGCCCAGCGCGGGCTCCTTTTGGTCTTCACCGGCGCGGACAAGTTCAAATTGCTGAAGGGCAAGGACCAGCTCACGGAGTATCAATTCAACAAGCGCGTCATCCACCATCTCTTCTGCAAGAGCTGCGGGGTCGAGGCGTTCGCGCGCGGCCGCGGGCCGGACGGCAACGAGACGGTCGCGCTCAATGTGCGCTGCCTCGACGGCGTCGACATCGCGGCGCTCAAGCTCACGCCCTTCGACGGCAAGAGCATGTAAGAGCTTCGCATCGAGTCAGCATGGATTGCCGGGCAGGCAAGTTTACGCAGCCTGCCTAATTTGGCTGCGAGCCCGCTCTGAGAAAAAAATTCGCGCCCTACTTCCCACCGAACCACTTCTCGTAGAGCCGTTGATAGCTGCCGTCCTCGCGCAGCGCCAGGAGCGCGCCGTCGACGCGCTTGCGCAGCGGGCTGCCCGGGCGGAACACGATGCCGTAATCCTCCTTGCGGAAGACTGCGCCCACCACCTGCGCCTTGCCCTTGCCGTCATGGGAGGCGAAATAGAGCAGCACCGGCGCGTCGAACACGACGGCATCCGCCCGCTTGTCGAGGAGCGCCTGGAAGGCATCCGCGATCGAGGAGAACTCCAGCACCTCCGCATTCAACTGGCGAAGATATTCGGCGGCGGTGCTGCCCTTGGTCGTCGCCACCTGCTTGCCGGGCAGGTCTTCCGGCCCGTCGATGCCGCCCTGGATCTGCTGCACGGTCAAGGTGGCCGCGAGCTGCGCGGTATAGAAGGCGACGAACACGACGGCGGTGAACATCCACAGCACCGCGAGCACGCGCGCGAGCCACTGGCGCGGCATCTGATCGGCCTGGGTCGCGAGCGTGCTCGCCGCCCAGTACAACGCGTAAAAAATGCCGGGGAAATAGTTTCTACTCGGGATGATGCCGTCCGGGCGCCCGCGCTCGAGCAGCCACACCAGATGCGCCGGGATCAGGATGAGCAGAAGCGCAATGCCGAGCCACACCAGAATCACCGGCGAGAACAAGAGGTTCAGCAAATCCCGGAGCGGGTTCGACTCCGCGCTCGCGCCCTTGCCCCGCACCAGGATCTGCAGGCCGGCGTTCATCATGGGCTGGGAGAAATCGAATTCCCTGTCGCGCGCCGCCGTGATCGAGATCGCCGCGATGCCGAGGTCCGCTTTGCCGGTGCGCACGGCGTCGAGCAGCGCGCGCACGTCGGGCGCCGTCTGATACTCCGTCTTGACCTTCAGCCGCTCGGCGATGCTGTTCCAAAGGTCGATGCTGAATCCGGTGAGCGCGCCCTTTTCCTCCACCACCAGCGGCGGCAACACGCGCGTCGCCACGCGCAGGCTCGAAGGGTCTCCCTGCGCGAAGGCCGGTGAAAGAAAAATCGCCGCGAGCAACAGTGCCGCGAAATACCGCCGGATCGCCGACATCATCGTGCCCCCTTCGATCGTTCGCCCCGCATCACGATCAGTCAGACAGGAGCGCCGGTCAAGGCAGGTTTTCCTCACTTGCGCTCGCTGAACGGCATCCCGGCCTTCGATTTGTTCGCCCGCGCCGCCCGCTCCTCGTCATTTCCTGAACAGCTTCTTCGGCAGTCCCGACTGGCGGATCATCGAAAGCAGCGTGCCAGTGAGCACATCATCATTGATGCCGTGGAACGCGATGGTCACGTAGCGCACCTCGCTGCTGACGATTCCGCGATAGATGCGGTGGCTCGTGCCATCATGGCGATGCAGCGCGAAGTCGTGCGCCTCAATGATCGCGATGAATTCGCGAAACGTGCATTTCAGGCGGGGCAAGACACCGGGAACCCGACCACGGGATCGCCCCGGCCGTTACGGCCGAAAACGGTGGCAAAGAAGAAGCGCAGGGCCCAGGCGAGCCGCACGAAGAACGGTGCGCGCCGGGCGAGCAGTCGCGAGCGTGCCGGCTCGGCCTCCTTCGCCGCGCTCTCGACATAGGCGTTGATCGCCAGCTCGATCCGCTCGCGCGCCTCGTTGAGCGAGCGGCCCTGCACGGCAAGATCATAGTCGAGGCAGAAGGCCTCCCACTGTCCGCCCTTGTGGCCGCGCGCTACGCAGACCAGAACAGCCATGCACGAGCTCCCATGGGACGCGGTTTTTCTCGTACGTTATATAAGGCCATTTGGCCCCGCGTGCAGCAATTTTAATATTGCCGCGCTGGCCCCTCGCGGAGTTCATCCCTGGGCTTGCCGAAGGCAAGACCCAAGGGCTCGGCAGTGTTAGTTTATTCTGCCGCGCTGGCTCCTCGCTGCGCTCGGCAGCGCGGCGCTACTTCCTCTCGCTGAACGGCACCCCGGCCTTCGATTTGTTCGCCCGCGCCGTCTCCATGATCGACACCACCACCGCGCCGGGATCGACCTTGCAGTTCTTCACCACCGCGTCGGTGATGTCCTTCATCAGGCCCTTCTTCTGCTCGGGCGAGCGCCCCTCGACCAGATAGACGACGATTTCCGGCATGGTTGTCTCCTTTTGCAACTGTCTATTCCACGCCCGGCCGCAGGGCAAATCCGGGCACCCGCCGCTCTGGCAGCGCGGGCCCGGATCGGTTATTCTGATCTATGAAACCTCGGGCATCCCATCGTGGATCGATGCCGGACTCTCACAGGGAGATTTCCATGTTATTCCGTCTCGTTGCGAAGATCGCGGCCGGCCTCCTCGCCGCGCTCGTGCTCGCGGCCATCGTGGAAGCGGCTCCGGTCGCGGCTCCGGTCGCGGCTCCGCCGGCCGCCGGCGGCGGCTATGACACCGCGCAATATTATCCGGGGCCTTACGGGCCCGGAGCGGGGTACTATCCCGGCCCCCGCTACGCGCCGCGCAGAACGGATCCCGGTCACGTCTGCCAGCAAAGAGCGGGCGATATCTACCGCATTCCTTCCAAGCATGTGCAGCCGATCGAGGTGCGCCCGGTCGGGCGCGGCGTGTTCGAGGTCACGCTCTCGGTGCGCGGACAAATTGCCTATTGCACCGCCGACAGCTACGGAAACGTGCTCAACTTCCAGTAAGCGCAAGCGGGCAAGCGGAAATCCGAGCCATCGCCCCAGTTGCCAGCAAGCGGCTTGACATTCCGGCGTACTAGGACTATATTCACAGTCATCCCGCTCAGAGGGGCGCTTCTAGAGGCGTTCTCGGAGTGGAGCGGGATCGGCGCCCGCGCGCGTGCCTCGCAAGCACGCTCCCGGGGTGCCTCGGGGCTCCGCCCTACGGGCACTATGACCCGTCTGCGAGGAGCTCGCTGTAACGGCGCCGGCCACATTCGGCCGGCGTACGCAAGCGCGGCCCGAGGCCGGCGGCGAGGCTAGCCATGCCGGACCGCTAAAACGCCGCTCCGGAGCGCCGCAAGGCGCGCGCGGTCCGAAAGGATCGCGCAAAACGGAAGACCGTGGCGCCGACCGGCGCTCCGGCCCCTCGCCAATCCAGCGGGGGAGACGAAAGCATGCCTCGGGCGGAAAAATCCCGCCGCGAGAACGTTGAATCACGTCGTCCCCGCGTAGGCGGGGACCGTCATCAGCGAACGGAGGACGATCCCGGCTCTCCCCCCGGATCAAGTCCGGGGTCGGCCGGGATGACGAAGATAAGGAGAAAACCGCTCGCGAGAACGATGGAGGCCGTCCTATCGAGTCGACATTCGCGGAGCGCGCCGTGCTAGGATCATGCCCGCAATGCAAATGGGGGATCATGTCATGCGCAAGATCATGTCCGTTCACGCCGCCATGCTCGGCGCCGCCGTCCTCATCGGGTCCAACGCTCCGGCCGCGGCAGAGCGCGATTGCCAGCAATTTCTGAACCAGGTGGACTGGTATGAAAGTGTATTGGAGGGTGTTACCAGACATCCGAAGGAAGCGGAATATCGGGGCCGAATCCGCGTCGCCAAGGAGCGCTACAAGGCCTGCATGAGCGCCAACAAGGAGTCTCCGAAGACGCGGGCACGTGAGCGCGCCGCAGAGGAAGACATCGAGACGTTCATCGGCATTGGCGGGTTCATCGGTCACGGGAGCTCGCGCGGCGGCGGCAAGAAGCACTAGCCCTAGGCCGCGCGTGGGCGAACCGCAGGAGGAAAGCGCCGTGCCCGCCGATCGCAGAAGGTTTCTAGCGGTGCTCGCGGGCGGGCTTCTCCTGCCGGTGCTTGCCGAGGCCCAAGCCCCCGGCATGAGCCGCCCCACAGCCTATCAATTTTCCTTCGCCGGCCTCGACGGCAACGACATCCGGCTCGCCGATTACGCCGGCAAGCCCATCCTCGTCGTCAACACCGCCTCGCTGTGCGGCTACACCCCGCAATATGCCGGGCTGCAGCAGCTGTGGACGCGCTTCCATGAGCGGGGGCTGATGATCGTGGGCGTGCCCTCGAACGACTTCGGCGGCCAGGAGCCGGGCGGCGTCGCCGAGATCGCCGCCACCGCCCACCGGCACTATGGCGTCGGCTTCCCGCTCGCGATGAAAGCCGAGGTGAAGGGGCCGGGCGCCCACCCGTTCTACAAATGGGCGGCGCTCGAAAAGCCGCTCGATCCGCCGCGCTGGAATTTCCACAAGTATCTGATCGGCCGCGACGGCCATATCGCCGCCGTGTTTCCGACCGCGATCGAGCCCGCCGACGCGCGGGTGATCGCCGCGATCGTGAAGGAGCTCGGCGGCGAGTAGGTTTTCAGGCGGGCGGCGAGCCGCTGTCGCGATTCAGCCGCTCGTAGATCACGCCCGCATGATCGTCGGCCGACAGGCGGAAGGTGCCGAGCACGAACAGCATCAAAAGCGCGCCCATGATCGACAGGTTCTTCTCTGCGTGAATGAGGTTCTCCATGCGGGCGGCGGCCGCCATGTTCCAGAAGTCGTGGAAATAGAAGGTAGCGGCGGCGGTGAGGAGAAGGAGCGCCAGCGCCGCCCAGCGGGTGCCGATATTGGCGGCGATGAGGAGGCCGCCCGCGAGTTCGATCACGCCGGTCGCGATCGCCATCAGCAGGGGAGCCTTCATGCCGGCCGCCGCCTCGAGCTCTGCGACGAGGCCCGCGAGGAGCGCCGGGACCGGCACCTTGGCGGCGATCGCCGCGGCGGTGCCGGGGATGTCCATGAGCTTGAGGGCGCCGGAAATCACGAAGATCAGGACGACGGCGATGCGACCCACGATGAGGAGCGTCGACATTATGGCTTCTCCCTTGTCGGCACGGACCGCCAGCTTAGCGCAGGGCGGCGCGGCTGTCTTGGCCCATCCGGCCGGCCCTCTCTTTGGCGCCGGGAGAGGGTAAGTTTGAAACGAATGGAACTATTGCGGCGGGAATTTCTGCGAAGCGCTGGCGGTCGCGAGCACGTTCCCCTCGGCGTCGAGTGCCCGCACCGTCCAGGTATATCTGTGCTGCCGGCCGGGCGGAGGACAGGGGCCGGCGTAGGAAAACGCGCCCGGCCGGATCGCCCCCTTGCCCTCATAGGCGATGGTGCCGCCGCCGTGGGGATAGATCGGCATGTTGCGGTCGACCATGCGGAAGGCGAGCTTGACCGTGCCGCTCGGAACGCCGCTCACGGTGAAGCCGGGCGAACTCGAGCTGCAAGCCGGATAGCCGCTCCAAGAGAAATGGAGCCCCATGTCGGCGGCGAGCGTCGAAGAGCTTGCGATCATGCCGGCGGCAAGCGCCGCCGTCCCCAAGGCCTTGAGCCGCATTGCGACCTCCTCCGCGGGTCCAAATCTTGCACGATTTTCGGTCAAGGGAAACCGCGCCCCCTCCGCGGCGCCGCAGCTTCCCCGCGCCGCAGCGGGGCTGACCTCGCCCATGGATTGCGTGTAAGCTCGCGGGCAAATTTCTCTGGAGGCATTGGATGACGTTCATCAGATCATTCTTGGCACCGATTGCGGCGGCGGTTTTCTTCGCGGCCGGCTCGATCGCGAGCGCCGAGCTCAGCGCCACCCAGAAGGAGCTCGCCCCCACCGGCAAGCTCCGGGTCGGTATTGGAGTGGGTACGGTTCCCACCGCCTTCTACGCCACCCGGGACGAGGCCGGCCGGCCGCGCGGCGTCACCGTCGATCTCGCCAATGCCTTCGCCCGCAAGCTCGGGGTGCCGCTGGAATTGGTGATCTATGCAAGTTCCGGCGAGATCACCGAAGCGGCAGCCAGCGGCGCCTGGGACGTCGCCTTCATTCCGATCGACGCCGAGCGCGAGAAGAAACTGGATTTCGGCCCGGTCTATTACGTCTATGAGAGCACCTATCTCGTTCCGGCCGGCTCGCCGATCAAGAGCCTCGAGGAGGTCGACCGGCCGGGCGTGCGCGTCTATGGCATCGACAATACCGCGACCGCGCGCGGCGCTGCCCGCAGTCTCAAGAATACGCAAGTGATGACCGCGCGGACGCAGGAAGAAATCGAGGAATTGCTGCGCTCGGGCAAGGCCGATGCGCTCGCGCATGGACGCGAGGTGCTGATGGGCCTCGCCGCACGCTATCCCGGCACGCGCATCCTCGACGGCCATTTCCTCAGCAGCCGGCTCGCGGTTGCGGTGCCGAAGGGCCGGCCGGCGGCGCTCGCGCAGGCGAGTGCCCTCATCGAGGAGGCGAAGGCGGCGGGCCTCGTGCGGCGCGCGCTCGACGACGCCGGCCTCAAACACGCCGAAGTAGCGCCGCCCGCGCCGCCGAAATAGCGGCCGCCGCAGACAAGCTCATGTCCAAAAGCAAACCCGCCGCGCGCCAAGAACTCGCGCCCACCGGAACGCTGCGCGTCGCGGTCGCGGTGTCGCCGGCTCCCTCCGCCTCGTTCGCGACCCGGGATCCGGCGAGCGGCATGCCCAAGGGCGTTGCCGTCGATCTCAGCGCCCATCTCGCCGACAAGCTCGGCATGGCCTGCGAGCTCGTGGTCTATCCGAGTTCCGGCGAGATCACCGAAGCGGCGGCCGCGGGCGCGTGGGACGTGGCCTTCATGCCGGTCGATGCCGAACGCGCCAAGCAAGTGGATTTTGGCGCGGCCTATGCGCTGGTAGAGAGCACCTATCTGGTGCCGGCGGGCTCCACGATCCGGAAGCTCGCCGACGTCGACCGCCCGGGCGTGCGTCCCTACGGCATCGCCAATACCACCACGGCGCGGGCGGCCGCGCGATCGCTCAAGAACACCACGCTCCTCACCGCCCTATCGGTCGACGAACTGATCGCGCTGGTGGAGGCGGGGAAGGCCGACGCGGTCGCGCTCTCGCGCGAGTCGCTCACGAGCCTCGCCGTCAAGCTCGCGCCCGGCGCGCGCATTCTCGACGGCCATTTCCAGGCGACCAGCGTCGCCATCGCCGTGCCGAAGGGCCGGCCCGCCGCGCTTGCCCTTGCGAGCGCCCTCATCGAGGGAGCCAAGGCCGCGGGGATGGTACGGCGCGCGCTCGACCAGGCGGGGCTCGTCAATGCCACGGTGGCACCGTCGGTTTTCAAGCCCTAGCCGCGATCAGCCGCGCGCCACGCGTATCAATCCGAAATAGGCGAGGCCCGCGGTGACGGCGAAGCCGATCCAGCTCGCCCACATTGGTATGGGGCAGCCGCCGATCACGACGCTCCAGCCCATCGCAATCCGCACCAGGTGGACAAGCGCTACCAGCGCGAAAATCGCTCCGGCCAAAGCGGCGAAGGTTTTATCAGTCATGGCTCTCTCCTATGGTGGGGAAACTGGATCGCCGGCAGAAGCTTGGCAATGCCACGGATGATCCACCCCTGCTCGTACCCGTACTCGGCTCCAACCCGTACTCGGCTGGAGCGATTCCGTCCAACTACGTATAAAAATAAATTTATGCCCTAATCACAGAATTCTGCGATGAAATTTTGGGCAACCGTCATCAAAGTGATATGTTTGATTCGACACGGTGATTCGTCACCGCGATTTACGAGAATCGGAGGCCGAGCGGGCAGCCCGCCCCGAAAGTCTCCTCTTCCTCCTCCCGGCGTGGCGTATTGACTGGGGCGGCCGCAAGGCCGCCTCCTTCGTGTCGGCCGTCCGCTGATCTTCAAGACACCTCAGCCCCGATTGCCCGCCATCGGCCCGCGACCATCGCGTAAGAATGAGTGCCGATTCAGCAGGATACCCGGATACGGCGACCGCGTTGGTCGATCCCCCAGCAACGGGGCAGCGACGCGGCGCCGTTCAGCGTTCCGTTGGCGCTGCCGGTAACCGAGCCGGTGATCTCACCGCGCGCCTGGCCGGCCGCCGCGCGGCTCGTCGTCGAACCGACGCCCGAGCCGGCGAGCACGCTCTCCGCCGTGCGGCCTGGGGATTCCTGCGCGCCGACGGCGACGACCGTGGCCAGAATCGCAAGCCCGCTCAACAAGGCGCATTGCGGTAAGGCTGATTGCACCATCGGCGATCTCCGGACGCGATCCGCAATTCGACGACCGTCGGCGGGGGACCGCCGCACCGGCTAATGATACAGCCATACGGCGCCCGTTCAAATCGATCCGCCGCGGTCTTCCACAGCCTCTGCGAAAATTTCCCGCTCAGGGTGCTTTAGCAGCCTCGCCATAGGTGATCGCCGCGCGCAGCAGCACATAGAGCACGAGCGCGTTGAAAATATGCCAGATGAAATGGGTGCCGGTCGGAAATACCTCACAGATCGAGAGATCGACGACGCGAAAGGCAAGCGATAGCGTGAACAATCCGGCGGCGAGGAAGAAGGCACGGCCGGCTGCGCGGTCGCGCTCCCGCATCGATGTTCGCGCCGCGTCGCTTTCCGCTCGGTAGGACCGCGCGGTGAGGAGGCCCCCGATCAGCACGAGCGCCGCGAGCGCCGGCAGATAGCCGGCGGCGCGGTTGAGAAATTCCTGCGGAAAGGCGCGGATGAAGCCCGCCGACGTCGCCTCGAACGCAATGAACCATAAGATCGCGCCGATGAGACCGAAACCGAGAAAACGGCAAAGCGCGAGCACGAGATAGCCGGCGATGAAAATCCCGATCGGCACCACGTCGGCGACCCATGCCCAGCGCACCGCGAAGGTGTGGAACAGGAACGAGCCGATGCCGACCGTACAGGTGACGAGAATGAGAACAAGCGCTGGCAGGTCGCGGTCGCCCCGGCGGTGCCAGAGCGTGAAGGCGAAGCCGGCGGCGATCAGAAAGGCGAGATTGGAGACGGCATTGATCGGCTCGGCCCAGAAGCCAGGACCGGCGCGCTCGCAATATTGAAGGACAAGCTCGTTCCAGTTCATCGGCGCGCTCCGCCTCCAGTCTAGCCTCCGCAGTGGCGGAAATCGCGAGTCTTGCGAAGAGCTTGCGGCACCCCGCTCGGATCGCGAGCAGTATTCTTCAGAAAATGATTCCACTCGTTCGCGCAATGATTCAGGCGGCGGCGGAATCCTGAATCCGATGAATCACTTGGGCCTGGAAGTTGGAGATGAGATTCCGGTTGAAGGCGGCGGATGCGCGTTCGGTTTCGCTTCAGGCGGCGCTGCCGACCGCCGCGAGCAGGTCCGGAACGACCTTGAGGTGCGGCCGCTCCATGGCTTCGACCAGCGCAAGGTAGGAACTCGCCGGCAAGGGCGGCGCGAACACAAAGCCCTGTGCCTCGTGGATGCCCTTCAGACGGAGATATTCGACCTGCTCGAAGGTCTCCACTCCCTCGGCGATCACCTCCATGCCCATGCTGCGGGCGAGCTCCACCAAGGTCTCGATGATGGTCTGCGAATAGCGTTCGGTGCTGATCGCATCGACGAACATCTTGTCGATCTTGATGATGTCGACGCCGAGCTTCAAAAGATAGGACAGGCCGCCGTGACCGGTGCCGACATCGTCGATCGCTACCTTGATGCCGAGCTCCTGCAGCATCGCGATCACGCGGCGCGCTTCCGCGAGATCGGGAAGCGGCGCGCGTTCGGTGACTTCCAGCATGATCTGGTCGAGAGCGATCGGGGAGCCTTCGAAGATCGCCTTCACGTCTTCGACGATCTTGGCGTCGGCGAGATGGCCGGCAAACAGATTGAACCCGAGCCGAAGGCGCGGACGGGCGGCATAAGCGGCACCCATTTCATCGCGCGCACGCTTCATCAAGGCGCGGGTCAGGTCGTAGATCAGCCCGGACTGCTCGGCGAGCGGGATGAAGTGCGCGGGCGAGACCAGGGTCCCGTCGGGCCGCCGCCAGCGGGCGAGCACTTCTGCGCCGCACACCCGTCCATTCTTGGTGTCGACGCTCGGCTGGAAAAAAGGAACGATCTCCTTGTTGTCGATCGCCCGCTTGAGAGCGGCGACCGGATCGTTCTGGTTCCGACGCAATGAAAGCCAGAGGAAGCCGAAGATGAACGCGACAAAGACAATTCCCGCGAGCCGCCCCACGTTCAGTAGGTCCTCATATTCCTTGACGATCATTCCAAAGCTGCGCTCCGCGATGACGACGATCGGATATCGCACGGAGCGCCGCTGCACGACGAGGCCGCGTCCGTCGTCGAGGCCGGTGCCTTCGTCGCCGGTAGGTCGCGTGGCAACGACCTCCCCACCCTCGAGCATCAACCGCAGGCGCTTGCTGCTGTCGCTATCCTCGAAATCGATGTCGGGCAAAAGCGACTCGGCCGCGACCAGTGCCGCGAGCGAGCGTCCGTTGGGGCGCTGTAGGCGCAACTGGATGGCGCGATCTCCGTAATTGCGAAAGCGCACAGCCGCGAGCGCGAAACGCTGATCCGAAAGCGGATACTCGCGCGAGACCGCATGAGGCTCCACGACGATGCCGACGTGCGTACAGAGCGTCCGGCCCTGATCGCCGAGGATTGCCAATCCCTTGATGTTGGGAGTGGCGAATTCTGCGAGCCGCATGGCGTCGAGCGCCATCGGGTTGCAATCATTGATCCCGGCCGCGGCCAGTTCGACGAGCGTGGTTGTTGCCTGGTCGAGCCGCATCTCGGCGAGGCCAAGCGAACCGCGGGTGAGCGCTTCCAGGCGTACCCGGGCGCGCTTTTCAAGATAGGAGTGGAACGCCGGATCGAAGGCAAAGATCGGCAAGGCGGCCAGCACGGCTCCACCGACGACAACTGCGATCATCCAACGACCGGGTGTACGCACGCATTTCCGTCCTGTTCGGAGTCCGTAGGCTATACGTACAAATTCGCATTAAGGAGGCGTTAATCGAACGGGCCTCGGCCGGGAAACCCTTGGTCCGCCGCTTGGGAAAAAATACGCGGGGGTCGAAACGAGCGGCGGCTACTTTTTGGGCGGATCGAGCCGGATGTGCAGCTCCTTCAGTTGCTTCGGGCTCACCTCCGAGGGCGCGCCCATCAGGAGATCCTCGGCGCGCTGGTTCATCGGAAACAGCACCACCTCGCGCAAATTCTCCTCGCCGCACAGGAGCATCACGATGCGGTCGATGCCGGGCGCGATCCCGCCATGGGGTGGCGCGCCATATTGCAGCGCGCGCAGCATGCCGCCGAATTTACTCTCCAACACGCTCTCGCCATAGCCCGCGATGGCGAAGGCCTTTTTCATCACGTCGGGGCGATGGTTGCGGATCGCGCCCGAGGAAAGCTCCACCCCGTTGCAGACGATGTCGTACTGGATGGCCTTGAGGGAAAGGATTGTCTCGCGGTCGCCGGCATCGAGCTTGAGAAATTCTTCCACGGCTAAGTTCGGCATCGAGAACGGGTTGTGGGAGAAGTCGATCTTCTTCTCCTCTTCGTTCCATTCGTACATGGGGAAATCGACGATCCAGCAGAATTCGAAGCGGTCTTTCTGAATGAGGCCGAGTTCCTCCGCGATTTTCGCACGCGCCGCGCCGGCGAGCTTTGCTGCCAACTCGGGTTTGTCGGCGGCGAAGAATACCGCGTCGCCCGCCTTGACGCCGGCCTTGGCGGCGATCTTCTTCTGCACTTCGTCGGGAATAAACTTGGCGATCGGACCTTTGCCGCCGTCCTTCTCGAATACGATATAGCCGAGGCCGGGCGCCTTCATTTCCTCGCGCGCCCATTCGTTCAACTTGTCGAAGAAGGAACGTGGCTGCGCGGCGGCGCCGGGCGCCGGAATCGCGCGCGCAACCCCGCCCGCTTTGATGACGTTCTTGAACGCCTTGAACTCCACGTCGTCACGGGCAAATTCCTCGGAGACGTCGGCGATCGTGAGCGGATTGCGCAAGTCCGGCTTGTCGGTGCCGTATTTCAGCATCGCCTCGGCATAGGGAATGCGCGGAAATCTCTTGGTCACCGGCTTGCCGTCGGCGAATTCCTCGAACAGGCCGCGCAGAACCGGCTCGACCGCCTCGAATACGTCCTCTTGCGTCACGAAGCTCATCTCGATGTCGAGCTGGTAGAACTCACCGGGCGAGCGGTCGGCGCGGGCGTCCTCGTCGCGAAAACAGGGCGCGATCTGGAAATAGCGGTCGAAGCCCGCGATCATGATCAATTGCTTGAACTGCTGGGGCGCCTGCGGCAGCGCATAGAACTTGCCGGGATGGAGCCGCGAGGGCACCAGATAATCACGCGCGCCCTCGGGCGAGGACGCGGTGAGCACCGGCGTCTGGAATTCGAAGAAGCCCTGGTCCTTCATGCGGGCCCGGATCGAGTCGATGATCGCCCCGCGCTTCATGATGTTCTGATGAATGTGATCGCGGCGGAGATCGAGGAAGCGATATTGCAGCCGCGTTTCTTCCGGATATTCCTGCTCGCCGAAGACGGGCATCGGCAGTTCGGCGGCGGGGCCGAGCACCTCGATCTCGTTCGCGAACAGCTCAACCGCGCCGGTCGGAAGCTCCGGGTTTTCGGTGCCGGCCGGGCGTTTCCGCACCTTGCCGTCAACGCGCACCACCCATTCGGCGCGCAGCTTCTCGGCGGTCTTGAAGGCGGGACTATCGGGATCGGCGACGACCTGCGCCAAGCCGTAATGGTCGCGGAGATCGATGAACAAAAGCCCGCCGTGGTCGCGGATACGGTGGCACCAGCCCGCGAGCCGCACCGTCTCGCCGATCAGCGATTCGCGGAGCGCGCCGCAATGATGGGTGCGGTAGCGGTGCATCAGGTGTCCCGGAAAGACGCGTATTGCGAACCAACGAGGAGTGCATAACGCAACGCCCGCGCGCGGGAAAGCGCATGCCCCGTCCGGGTTTGTCAAGGCGCGGCGGGGGACCGCGGGTGCCCCGCGATCGGCCTCTCGCGCGGCCGCCGCGATCAGCGCCGGCGGTAATTGGGACGGCGCTGGGCGGTCGCCGCCGGCAACGGCTTATCGGACTTGTGGCGGAAGCTGATGCGGCCGCGGTCGAGGTCGTAGGGCGACATCTCGACGATGACCCGGTCGCCCGCGAGGGTGCGGATGCGGTGCTTTTTCATCTTGCCGGCCGCATAGGCGAGGATCATGTGGTCGTTGTCGAGCTTCACGCGATAATTGCCGTCGGGCAGCACTTCCGTGACGGTCCCGTCGAACTCCAATAGCGCTTCCTTCGCCATGTCGTGCTCCTGACGCCCGATGCTTCGTTCAGTGCGTGGGACGGCGGGCGCCGTTCGTTCCGGCATTGCGCTGATGATTCCGCTTACGATGCAAGAATGCAACACCGGAAAGTTCTCCGCCGCGCTGATCGGAATGACCGGTTTGCGCGGGTTTCTGCCGCACCTGGCGAGGTTCGCGCCGCCCGTGACCGGCGTTTCTTGCACGGCCGTGCTCCCGTCCGCCGCGATGCGGCTGCGGGCGGCTCTCGGCGCGCGGCGCCGATTGCGGGTCGCGGCGCCGGTCTGTCGCCGGAATCGACATACGGATCAACTTCTCGATCGCGCGCAGAAACGGCCTCTCGTCGTGATCGCAGAAAGAGATCGCGATCCCGGCGGCGCCGGCCCGGGCGGTGCGGCCGATGCGGTGTACGTAGCTCTCGGGGATGTTCGGCAGGTCGTAGTTGACCACGTGACTGATGCCGTCGACGTCGATGCCGCGGGCGGCGATGTCGGTCGCGATCAGCGTGCGCACATGCCCGTTGCGGAATGCGGCAAGCACCCGTTCGCGATTGTTCTGCGACTTGTTGCCGTGAATGGCTTCGGCGGCGATGCCGGCCTTGGCGAGGGCGCGAACGACCTTGTCGGCGCCGTGCTTGGTGCGGGTGAAGACGAGCGCGCGGTCGACCGGTTCGCTCCGCAGAAGCTCCGCGAGCAGCGCGCCCTTCTCGCCGCGGTCGACCAGCACCACGCGCTGTTCGACGCTGTCAACCGTCTTGGCGGGAGGCGTCACCGCCACGCGGGCGGGATCGCGCAGGATCTCGCGCGAGAGAATTTCGATTTCGGCCGGCATGGTTGCCGAGAAGAACAGGGTCTGACGTTTCGCCGGGAGCTTGGCGACGATTCTGCGAATGTCGCGGATGAAGCCCATGTCGAGCATGCGGTCGGCCTCGTCGAGGACGAAGATCTCGACGCGGTCGAGCCGAATGGCCTGATTCTGCATGAGGTCGAGAAGACGGCCGGGAGTCGCGACCAGCACGTCGACGCCGTTCACGAGCGAGCGAATTTGGCGGCCCATGGGGACGCCGCCGATGACGAGCGCCGCCGTCGGGCGCACATGGCGCCCGTAGGTCCGGAAGCTCTCGAGGATCTGGCCGGAAAGCTCGCGGGTGGGGCTCAGCACCAGCACACGGCAGGCGCGCTGCTCCGCCCGCAGGCGATGCGCGAGCAGATGATTCAGGATCGGCAACGCGAAGGCCGCGGTCTTGCCGGTGCCGGTCTGGGCGATGCCGACGAGGTCGCGGCCGGCGAGGACGTGGGGGATGGCTTGGCTCTGGATCGGGGTCGGGGTGAGGTAGTTTTCTTCGGCGAGCGCGCGCGCGATCGGCGCGGCGAGACCGAGATCATGGAATGAGTTCAAATGACTTTCTTTCATTCAGGCGAGACGGGCCGGATTTGCCTGGAAGGCAGCCGACCGCGATTCGCGGGGGTGGATGACACCCCGCGTGGCCTGGGTTGTCGGTGTATGGCAGTTGGAGGAAACGGGCGGATAAAATCGATTCGATTTCAGACACGCAGCCCGCGAGCGCATGAAGCGCTCGAATCGAGGCACTTAAAGCAGGAACGTGTGGCTATTTCAAGACCCTAGCAAACCTCAATCGAGCACCGGCAACGTCATCGTCTCGCCCGTTCAAGTCCGCTATGAAGGAACCATGGATCTCGTAACCAAGACCGCCGAACTCGACGCCGCCTGCGAACGGCTCGGACGCCATCCCTTCGTCACCGTCGATACCGAATTCCTGCGCGAGACCACCTTCTGGCCCAAGCTCTGCGTGGTGCAGTTGGCGGGGCCCGACGAGGCGGTGGTGGTGGACGCGCTTGCTGAGGGGCTCGATCTTTCCCCGTTCTTCCGGCTCATGGCCGAGGAGCGGATCATCAAGGTCTTTCACGCCGCACGGCAGGACATCGAAATCGTCTGGCACCGGGCGAAGCTCATCCCGCGCCCCATCTTCGACACCCAGGTCGCCGCCATGGTGCTCGGCCACGGCGATTCCATTTCCTACGACCAACTGGTGCAGCGGCTCACCGGCGATGCGATCGACAAGACCTCGCGCTTCACCGACTGGACGCGCCGTCCGCTGGCGAAGACGCAGATCGATTACGCCATCTCCGACGTGACGCATTTGCGTGCGGTCTATCTGAAGCTCAAGGCCGACCTGGAGCGCGGGGGTCGCTCCGACTGGGTGCAGGAGGAGATGGCGGTGCTCACCTCGCCCGATACCTATTCGCAAGAGCCCGAGCGCGCGTGGGAGCGGCTAAAGACACGGGTGCGCCGGCCGCGCGAACTGGCGGTGCTGATGGAGGTCGCGGCATGGCGCGAGCGCGAGGCGCAGTCGCGCAATCTGCCGCGCCAGCGCGTGCTCAAGGACGACGCCATCGCCGAGATCGTACAGCAGCAACCGAAGAGCGCGGACGAGCTCGCGCGTCTGCGCTCACTGCCCAAGGGCTTCGAGCGCTCGAAGACCGGCGAGGCGATTCTCGCGGCGGTCGCGGCCGGGCTCGCACGCGACCTGAAGACGCTGCCGCGGATCGAGCGCGAACGCCCGCTCGGAAACGGCGCCGCGGCGACGGTCGAGTTGCTCAAAGTGCTCTTGCGCATGACTTCCGAGCGTCACGGCGTTGCGGCGAAGGTGATCGCGACCGTCGACGATCTCGAGAAGATCGCTGCCGCCGACGATGCCGACGTGCGGGCACTCAAGGGCTGGCGGCGCGAGATGTTCGGCAACGAGGCGCTGAAGCTGAAGCGCGGCGAGGTCGCGCTCGCGGTCGAGAACGGTCGCGTGACCGCGATCGACCGCAACGCGTCGGATCGATCCGGATTCCAAGGCGGGTGAATAGTATCGTGCAATGTCTTGAATTTTAGATGACGGTTCGGTGACGGGACGGAAGTTCTTGTCACAGCAATGAATTTTACTCGCGCAGGACTTCGGCGGCGAGCGCCCGGGTGAGACGGCGCCCGCGCGACAAGGAGGCGGCATCGAGCCTTGCGGCGACGGCGCGCGCCGCCGCCAGCGACCGTTCGATCCGCATGGTGAGGAAAGCGACGGTCTCCTCGTCGACTATGATCTGGCGGTCGGCGAACAGCTTGACCAGTACCGCGGCGATCAAAGCGTCGTCCGGCGGCGAAAGTTGGACCACCGGCACCGCGCGCAGCCGCGAGGCGAGGTCGGCGAGCGCGTAGCCTTCGAGATCCAGGCGTTTCTTGGCGGTGATCAGAACATAGGCAGTCTCCTCGCGGGCGAGGTTGAGGAGATGAAACAGGGCCGCCTCGTCGACCCGTTGCGGCGCGAGATCCTCGAGCAGGAGGGCGCCGGTCGCGAGCGCGCGCGGCACCTCGGCCTTCACGAGCGATGCGGCATCGACAATGCGGGCGCCGGCACGTTCCGCCCACATCGCGGCGAGATGGCTCTTGCCGGCGCCGGCGGGACCGACAATGGCGGCGATCCGGTCGGGCCAGACCGGCCAGGAGTCGACCAGCGCGAGGGCTGCTTCGTTCGATGGACTCGCCAGGAAATCGTCGCGGCGAAAGCTTTCGGCGTGCGGCAGATCGAGCGCGAGCTGCCGGGCGCCGCCCTCAGGCATCGTTCACCGGCCTCCGGCCTTGCCGCCACCCCGGCGTCTCGACTTGCCGGTATAGAGCGGACTCGCGACATATTGGCTCAAGACAAAACGCACCAGCACACCAGTCGCCGCCGCCAGCGGCACCGCGATGAGAAGCCCGACGAACCCCATGAGATAGCCGAAGGCGAACAATGAAAACATCAGCCAGACCGGATGCAGCCCGACGCTCTCGCCCACCAGCTTGGGGGAGAGGATATAGCCTTCGATGAACTGCCCGACAAAGAAGATGCAGGCGACGATAACAACCCAGGTCCAGTCCGGCCAGAACTGTGCAAACGCCACTCCAGTCGCGATCACGAGCCCGCTCAGCGAACCGACATAGGGGATGAAAGTGAGAATCCCGGCGCTGAAGCCGATGAGCAGACCGAAATTCAGATTGGTGAGGGTGAGGGCAACCGCATAATAGGAGCCGAGGATCAGACAGACGCTCGCCTGCCCGCGCAGAAATCCCGCGATCGCATTGTCGATCTCGCGGGCCAATCTGCGGATGGTCTCACGGTGGCGCAGCGGCAGCCAAGAATCGACCTTTCGCACCATCTTGTGCCAATCGTAGAGCACGTAGAACGCGACGACCGGGGTGATGACGACGAGGGCGAAGACCGAGATGATCGCCCTTCCGCCCGACCACAGCGACACCAGGAACGAACCGAGCCAACTCGCGCCCTGCCCCACCAGATCGCCAACCGACTTCTGCATATCGGGCAGGCGGTCGCCAATCAGGCGCTGCAGCCACTGCTTGTTCTCCTCGGTCATGATGAGTTCTTGCAGACGCGTCACATAACCCGGCAGGCGTTGGATAAACGCGAACATCTGGCTGCCGAGAAGCGGCAGCAACAGGATCGCCGCGAGCACGAAGATGAGGACGAAGAAGCCGACCACCGCGAGCGTCGCGATCATGCGATTGACGCCGTAGTGCTCGAGCCGGTCGGTCAGCGGATTCAACAGATAAGCGAGCGCCATGCCGACGACGAACGGCAGCAGCATTTCACGCAGGACCCATAGGATCAGGATGAAGACGACGAGTGCCCCGATCCAGAAGATGACTTGCCGTTGCAGCTTCATGGGTACCAGGGCCAGTTCCCGCTCCGTTTCACGAAGCCATATGCCGCATCCAGGCGGCGAGATAGGCAGCGGCCGAAAGCCCCGTCAAGACCGCGACCGTGGCAAGCGCCAAATCGAACGCCAAACCGGGATTGAAATGGAAACCGTTGGCGCCGAGCACCAAGGCCGCGAGCAGAATTTGCGCCGTGGTATTGAGCTTGGAGATGGTCAGCGGCTGGATGGTCAGCGGCTGGCCGACGATCAAGGCGACCACAATCGCGCCTAGAATCATAATGTCGCGCGAGACCACAGCAATCACGATCCATGGCGGCAATAGGCCGGCGATGCCGAGCGTCACGTAGATCGACATCAGCAGCACCTTGTCGGCGAGCGGATCGAGATAGGCGCCGAACTCGCTCTTGGCGCCGAGACGATTGGCGAGGAAACCGTCGACGGCGTCGGAAATCCCCGCCGCGACGAACAACCAAAATGCAATTCTCAACTCGCCCGACGTGATCGCCCAGACCACGAGCGGCACCATCAGAATGCGGCCGACGGTGATGATATTGGGAAGATTCACGCGATTCTCACCCTGCCCTTGCTTCCGGACATAGACCCCCGGAGGGCTCCTGCCAAGCGCGCGTCCACGGCGGCCCGCCCGCGCCTTGCGCGCCTGCCAGCTTCGGGTTACCTCGGCCGGGCGAGAGACCGTATGGCCAAGGCAAAGGGGCTCAGCTACCGGGAGGCCGGAGTCGACATCGACGCCGGCAATCGGCTGGTTGAACTCATCAAGCCGCTCACGCGCATGACCGCGCGCCCCGGCGCCGAGGCCGAGATCGGCGGGTTTGGGGGCGTCTTCGATCTCGCCAAGGCCGGCTATCGCGATCCTCTGCTCATCGCCGCGACCGACGGGGTCGGCACCAAGCTCAAGCTCGCGATCGAGACCGGCAAGCACGACACCATCGGCATCGATCTCGTCGCCATGAGCGTGAACGATCTCATCGTGCAGGGCGCGGAGCCGCTTCTATTCCTCGACTATTTCGCTTGCGGCAAGCTTGATCCCGAGCGCGCGGGGAAGATCGTCGCCGGCATCGCACAAGGCTGCCGCGAGGCGGGGTGCGCGCTTGTCGGCGGCGAGACCGCCGAGATGCCGGGCCTCTATGCGGCCGCGGACTACGATCTCGCGGGTTTCGCGCTCGGCGCGGTCGAGCGCGACCATCTTCTGCCCCGCGGCGACATCATGGCGGGTGACATGCTCCTCGGTCTCCCCTCCTCCGGCGTTCATTCCAACGGATTTTCACTGGTGCGACGCGTAATCGCCGAAGCCGGCGTCACGCTCGATGCGCCGGCGCCGTTCGCCAAGGGTGAGAAGCTGGGCGCCGCGCTGCTCACTCCGACACGTATCTATGTGCGCGCGGCACTCGCCGCACTCAAGGCGACGGACGCAATCAAGGCACTCGCCCACATTACCGGCGGCGGGCTCACCGAAAACGTGCCGCGGGTATTGCCGGACGGTCTTGCCGCGAGCTTCGACCTCGGTTCGATTCCGGTCCCGCCGGTGTTCCGCTGGCTCGCGCGCGCGGGGCGCATCGCCGAGACCGAGATGCTCCGTACCTTCAATTGCGGCATCGGGCTGGTCGCGGTCGTGCAGGCAAAGCGCGTAGACGCCGTCACCGCGGCCTTCGCCGCCGGCGGCGAGCACGTCGTGCGACTCGGCGAGATCGTCGCCGCGGCGGGCGCGCCGCGGGTTGTTTTCAACGGCAGGCTCGGCCTCGACCCATGAAGAAGACGCGCAAGCGCGTCGCGATCCTGATCTCGGGGCGGGGATCCAACATGGTCGCGTTGATCGAGGCCGCCCGCGCGCGCGACTATCCGGCCGAGATCGTGCTCGTGGTCTCGAACCGGCCCGGCGCTCGGGGTCTCGCTGTGGCCAAGACGAAAGGCGTTGCGACCACGGTCGTCGATCATACGGGCTTCGCCACCCGCGAAGCCTTCGAAGCCGCGCTCGAAGCGAAACTCGCCGCGGCGGAAGTCGAGATCGTGTGCCTGGCCGGTTTCATGCGCGTCTTCACCCGCTCGCTGGTGGATCGCTGGCGCGGCCGCATGCTCAATATCCATCCGTCGCTGCTGCCCGCCTTCAAGGGCCTCGATACCCATGCGCGCGCGCTCGCGGCCGGCGTGAAGACCCACGGCTGTAGCGTTCATTTCGTGGCGCACGAACTCGACTCGGGACCGATCGTGATGCAGGCCACGGTCCCGGTGCTCGACGACGACGACGAGGAAAAGCTCGCGGCGCGCGTGCTCGAGGAAGAACACCGCATCTATCCGGCGGTGCTCAGGCTGCTTGCGGAAGATCGGCTCAAGATCGAGGGCGAACGGGTCATCGTGGCGGGCGGAGGAAAGCGGGTGGATTTGTCGCCTGCATCGCCGAAGCCTTGAGCACGAGCCAAAAACGGCCGGCTTGATCGGTCAGTCTCAGGTACGGTCCTTGGACTGGTAGCCTCGCGAACGCGCGGGTGAATCGGCATCGCTCGGGACCGCGCAGCTCTTTTTCACTTCTGCGGGTTTTTTCGTGCCGAGCGTCGGGATGACGTTGTAAGTCAGAAAGAAATTGATGTCCTCCTTGCTCATCACCTTCGCCATGGCGGTGGCGAAGCAATCGCACGGCTTCGTCGTCTTTTCGGAGCGGAACAGGTCGCCCGAGTCAGAGACGCACTTGTCGTAGATTTTCTGCCGCACTGGCTCGACCGCGCGCAGATTGGAGGAAGCAGCCGCTTTGGCGGATGCGGTGGTTTTGCCGGAAGCGGTGCCCTTGCCGGCAGGAGTGCCTTTAGCCGCGGGAGCCGTGGACGGCGGGCCGGAGGGCGTCTGGCTTAGGCTCGTGGTCTCGAAACCGGTGACCAGCGCCAAGACCATGATGGGAAGCCATAAGCGATATGACGTGTCGACCGGCATGAGGGGCCCCATTCCATAGAACCAAAGCAGCAGCTGCTCTGATCATGACGCAGCTGCCGCGGCGGTCAACGCGTCTAAACGATTGCCTCCGGAGCGGCTGCCGGGCTAGCGCCTGTCCCCCACCCGCGGCTTATCGGCGGGCTGGCGCGAGGAAAACTCCACCTGCGGAGAGTCCACAATCAGAGGCGCTTCGAGCGCGCGCTTGTGGTGCGCGCGCCGCAACAGCCAGCCCATGCCGACAACGAACAGCGCGCCTGCCGCTGCGGCCCAGTAGTGCAGCTCGCGGAGCAGCTCCGGCGATAGCAAGTACAATAAGGCGTCATCCTTGATCATGATGTCGCCGGCGACCCAGCCGAGCAGTCCCCCGCCGGCCCACACCAGGATCGGATAGCGTTCGAGCAGCGCCATCAGTAAGGCGCTGCCGGCGATGATCAACGGAATGCTGGTGGTGAGACCGAAGATAATCAAGGTCGCTTTGATGACGGCTGCGTGCGCGATATCGACTCGCGCGGCTGCACCTTCCGCAGATGCAGCAATCGCGATGACGTTGTCGAGGCTCATCACGATATCGGCGATGGCGACGATGCGCACCGCGCGCCAGAGATTTTCGGCCGCCTCTATCTTGCTGTCGCCCTGAGAATCCTCGGGCACGACGAGTTTGACGGCCACCCACAGAAGCAAAGCACCGCCGATCAGCTTCAGATACGGGTATTCCATCGCCTGCGCGACGACCAGGGTGAAGAGGATGCGCAGAATGACGGCGACGCCGGCGCCGAGGACCATTCCCCAAAACCGTTGACGCGGCGGCAACCGCATGCAGGCGAGCGCGATCACGACCGCGTTATCGCCGGACAGGATGATGTTGACGCCGATGATCTGGCCGGCCGCGATCCAGAACGGCGCTTGCGAAATATCCTCCAAAAAGAAGCCCACGCGACTCCCCCTCTTCTTCACGCGCCGGTGCGACGCCGTAAGCCGGTGTTTTGCGGACCCCGCGACCGGCCGGGGTAATCTACATGCGAAACGCGCGCCGTGACCAGTGAGGAAAGTTGCCGCATCCCATTGCTGCGGTTTTCGTCCCGTGGGGGACGGCGCATTTGCCGACGCCGATCAGCCGACGATTTCGTCCGGGGTGAAGAAGAAGGCGATCTCCTGTTTCGCGTTCTCCGGGCTGTCGGAGCCGTGCACGGAATTCGCCTCGATCGATTCGGCGAAGTCCTTGCGGATGGTGCGAGCGGCCGCCTTGGCCGGGTCGGTCGCGCCCATCACCTCGCGGTATTTGGCGACCGCATTCTCGCCCTCGAGCACCTGCACGACCACCGGTCCCGAGATCATGAACTGAACGAGGCCCTTGAAGAACGGACGCTCGCGGTGGACGGCATAGAAACCCTCGGCTTGATCGCGGCTCATGCGGATGCGCTTTTGAGCGATGATGCGCAGGCCCGCTTTCTCGATGCGGTCATTGATGGCGCCGGTCAGGTTCCGGCGCGTCGCATCAGGCTTGATGATCGAGAAGGTGCGCTCGAGCGCCATCGTCGGGTCCTTCGGAAGCGGAACTGATTGCGGGTGGCGGCGTTGTATAGGCGAGACCCCATGGGAGCAAGCGGGGCCGAGCCAAAGTGAACCAGGGAACCCGTGCCATGTTGATCGAGACCGGCAGCTTCTTCGTGATCGCGGCGGCGCTCATCGTCATCGGATTCGCGAGCGGCCCCTCGATCGTCCGCGCGTTCGGACTTGACCTGCGCGAAATCCACTGATCCGTTAGCAGCGCATCTCTAGATTGCTCATCCGGTCCCGCCAACGCGGTGCCGGGTGAGGTTATTCCCGCCATCCGGCGCTGCCGCAATCGGCTCACAATCATGCGGCTTGAACTCGGAGCCCACGACCTCGTAGCGTGAGCGCCGCCCGCATGACCCTTCACCCCGCCCTCGCGCGACTGCGTTTCCGCCGTCTTCTTCTGCTGATCGCGTTCATCGGCGCGGCGGCGAATTTCGTCGCGTTCTATCCGGGTATCCTCCATCACGACGCCTGGGCCTATTTCAAGGCCGCCCGCGACAACGACTGGACCAATTGGCAGCCGCCGCTCCTCGGCTTCCTGTGGATCCCGCTGCAAAAGATCCATTACGGCCCGCAGCCGATGCTCGCCTTGTTCGTCGCCGGCTACTGGACGGGCTTCGTCATCGTCGCCGACGCGCTCGAGGAGGACGGCCGCGCCCTCGCGCTTCTCACCTTCGCCGCCGCCTTCTTCCCGCTCACGCTCAATTTCAACGGCCAGCTGGTGAAGGACGTGAGCATGGCGATCTCTCTCCTGCTCGCGGCCGGGATCGCGGCGGGATTGATCCGCGGCACCATCCGGCGGCGTGCGCTCGCGCTCCCTCTGATGTGGCTCTTTCTCATCATGGGCGCCTTCATGCGCGCGAACGCCCTCTTCGCCCTGCCGCCGCTCCTCGATCTCGCAGCCACGGCGACGAGCGCGCGCTGGGCATCGCTCGGATGGATGAAGCGCATCGTCATCGTCTCTGTGGTCGCGATCGCGATGGCGCCCGCTCATATCCTCGCCGACCGCAATCTTTTCCGCGTCGTCGACATCAAGCCGATGTCGCAATTGCAGGTGTTCGACATCGGCGGCATCAGCTATTTCTCCGGCGTCGACCGCTACAACGGTTTCTTCGGGCAGAAATTCGTCGAGAAAAATCGGACCTGCTACACGCCGAAGGCATGGGACGTCTACGGCTGGGGCGGCTGCGAGGAAGTCTACGAGAATCTGAAGCCCGAATTCGGCTGGCCGCTCTCTCAGCGGTGGCTCGAAGCGATCGCGGCCGATCCCATCTCCTACCTCGCGCACCGCATCGCGCACGTGAACCGCTACCTGCAGTTCCTCTGCCGCGACTGCAAAGAGATGGTGTTCACCGGCGCGCAATCCACCAACCAGAAGGAATTCAGCTATGAGCCGGGGATCATCTACCAGGCGATCGACGCGGCTTCGCAGGCGATCAACGACAGCCCCTTGGGCCGGCCCTATGTTTTCCTGCTCATCTGTCTCGCCTGGACATGGGCGTCTTTGGCGATTCCTGACGCCACGACGCGGCGGATTACGTTCGCGCTCGCCGCATCGGGTGCGCTCTATGCGCTCGGCTTCGCCGCGATCGGCATCGCCAGCGACTACCGCTATATCTACTGGACGATGATCTGTGCGACCCTCGCCACGCCCGCGGTAGTGATGCGCGTGTTCGCACGGCGCGAGGCGCCGCTCGCCTATCGGCTCATCCCGCCGCTGATGATCGTCGCCGTGATCCTGATGCGCGAATCCGTGGTACGGTTTTTTCTTTGAGCGGACGGACCGATGACGACTGAACGCTACCGCATGTTCGCCGCCTATAACGCCTGGGCGAACGAGCGCGTCTACGACGCTGCCGCCAAGCTCCCGGAAGCCGACTATCGCGCCGACCGCGGCGCCTTCTTCAAATCGGTGCACGGCACGCTCAACCATCTTCTGGTCGGCGACCGCGTCTGGATGCGGCGCTTCACCGGCGAGGGCGAGATGCCGGACCGGCTCGACGCGATCCTCTATGACGATCTGAAATCGTTGAGCGCGGCGCGGCGGGCGGAGGACGCGCGCATTTCGCACTATATCGGCGGCCTCGACGAAGCGAAGCTCGCCGGCGACCTCAGCTACCGCACCTTGGTCAATCCGACGACCATCACCCACCCGCTCGCCTTCGCGCTCGACCATTTCTTCAATCACCAGACCCACCACCGCGGGCAGGCGCATGGCCTGATTACGGCGCTCGCCGGCAACGACGCGATGCCCTCGCTCGATCTCCTGATCTACATGCGCGAGACCGGCGCCGGCGGAATACGCGGCTGAGGCAACTCTATTCTCTTGACGCGTTTTCTACGGCGAACCGGATTCCACTTCGCCGGAAAACGCTATGCTTTATTCTATTGACGCGTTTTCTACGGCGAACCGGATTCCACTTCGCCGGAAAACGCTATGCTTTCTGCCAGCGGCCGTCGCCGTCCTGCCGCCAGTAGGTGACTTCGAAGCCTTCGCCCTGCGCCTCTTTCCACTGGTCGCGGGCGGCCTCGACCGCCTCGGGATCGTTGCCGTCGAAGAGATAGATCGCGCGCCGGTAGGATTTGAGATCGTCGGCGCTCGCCCCGTCCACGAAAAAACGCACCTCGGCGCCGTTCGGATTGCCGGCGCCCGTCGTCAGCACCACCGGGGTCTCCGAAGCTTCCGCCTCGCGGTCGGTGCCGTGGGGCAGGAAGCTCGCGTCGGAATAGGTCCACAGCAGCTGATCGAGGGCATCGACGCGCTCGTCGGAAGCGGCTTGGACGACGCAGCGCCAGCCGCGCTCCAAGCATTTCGCCAGCAGCTGCGGCAGCGCGCGTTCGAGCGGCTGGCGTTGCAGGTGGTAGAAGTGGACTTCGGTCATGGCGTCCTGCGATAGCCGGAGTCGATTCGAATTTCAAACAGCCTATTCTTTTTTTTGTCATTGCCGGGCTTGACCCGGCAATCCATTGGGCCGCGCAGCAATCCGAGATGCTGCATGGATGCATCCGAAGTCGGCTGTTGCCGACTTCGGCAATTTAGGTTTGCAAGCCGGGTCCAACCGGCTTGCGATCAAGTCCGGCCATGACTGATTCTTCTCGCGACGCGCTCTTGCGCCCGAGCTTTGTTCACTTTGTCCCCTCGCCCGCACTTTTCGTGCGCAAGTCGGGTAAATCCGACTTGCGAGGGGGGACGGAGCGCCGAAAGGCGCACCAGTCTTCCGTTACGCGCGCTTGCGAGGCGCGCTCGCCTTCCGGCGCTCACGTCACGGCGATTTCTGTCCACGGGCCGCGCTTTCGGGGACGGCGGGGGCCCGGTCAATGATGAACGGGCGGCCGCCGGCCAGCGTCAGCGAGCTCCTCGCGCCCGGTCGTATTGCCGGGGGGCGGAGCCCCGTGGCCTCCCGATGCACGGCTTGCGAAGCCGCCCAGCGGGCGCCGCCCCCGCTCCGCCTTTGGATCGCCTCCGGAGGCGCCCCTCTGCGAGCGGGGATGTATGTGAATATAATCCTAGATAACGGCGAAATTAGGGCGGGCAATTCTCGCGCCGGTCAGGTGTCTTCGTACTCGTGTTCGCGCGCGCCATGCAGAATGGTGAGGACCATGATTTCCTCGGCCGCCTCGTCGGCGGTGTAATAAACCAGATAGGGATATTTGCGCGTCACCAGTTTGCGGACGCCTTCGACCTTCTGCAGCCGCCCGATGCGCGGGAATAGGATTGCGCTCTGCAGCGCCTCCAGAATGGACTCGCGCACGCGCAGCGCGGCGGTGGGATTGCGTAGCTTGATGAATTCGGCGATGTCGGCGAGGTCTTGGGTCGCGCGCGGCGTAAAACGCAGCTTCATCGATCGAAGCGGCGGAACGCGGCTTCGACTTCGGCGTCGCTTGCAAACTCGCGGCGGCGCGCCTGTTCGAGCCCTTGCAGCACGGCGGGAAGATGCGCGGGATTGATCGCCTCGGGCTCCTCGCCGCGGGTGGCGAGATGGAGAATGGCGCGCGCGATCTCGTCCTGACTGTCGGACGGCAGCCGGCGCATGGCTTCGAGGGCTTTGTCCACGAGCTTGGTCATGGCTGGAAAATACGCCTGATTTCGTGCAGGGGAAAGGGGCTATACGGCACCATCGCCGGGACCCGCGATAGACAAGCGACCGTTGTCGATCTATGCGGTGCTTGCGATGCCGATGAAGAACCCGCCGCACCCCGGCCTGCATGTCCGGCACGATTGCCTCGAACCGCTCGGCCTTTCCGTCACCGCGGGCGCGAAGGTGCTGGGCGTCACCCGGCAGGCGCTCAACAACCTGGTGAACGGCAAGAGCGGAATCTCGCCCGAGATGGCCGTGCGCTTGTCGAAGGCGTTCGGCGGCAGCCCGGCGGTCTGGCTCAAGATGCAGATGGACTATGATCTTGCCCGGGTCGAACGGAGAGCGGCGAAGATCAGCGTGAGACGGGTTGCGTCACGGGCTGCTTAGGCGGGTCGCTTGCGGAAGGCGTCCCTCTAGAGAGCGGGGATGGCGCTTAACGCTTTTTCTTTTTCAACCGCACGCCGGGCGCGTCACCGTTGGTGAACTCGACGCCGGCGTCTTCGAGGGCGCTGCGAATGGCGGCCAGATTGTTCTTGGTCGGAACGCGTCGACCCTTCTCGAAGTCGATAATGACGTTTCTGGAAACTGAAGCCGCACCCGCGAGGGTGGCCTGATCCATCTTGATAAGGCCGCGCCCTGCACGACATTGCGCCGGAATGATATGCTTTTTGTTAAACATTGAGCTTTTTGCTTGGCAGTCGGTGAATACCAGCCATAATGGTCCAGGTACGATTCGACATAATGTCTGACGTCGGACTTACGCTCAATACGGGGCAAACCATGCCGCGCGCCACTCGTGCGCCGCGCAAGCGATTCCCCATGGCCCGCTTCCCCCGCCTGCAACAGATCAGGGAAGCGGAGCTGGGATGGAACGTCACCGATATTTTCACCCGGCTCCCCGCCAACCGGCCGAGCGTCGCCTCCATCTATCGGCTCGAATGCGGAGAGGCCATCCGCCTGTCGCACGCTCGGCGAGTGTTCGACGTGGTCAACAAGGCGCTCAATAACAGCCTCGATCCGAGCAAGAAGTTGAAGGTGAAGTGAGTGGGCGTTAATGGATCCGCCATGAGGCGTCGCGCCAAGTACACCGAAGGCGAGATTGGACGGCTGCGGGTGATCGGGGACTTCCTGCCGCCGCTCGCTTATCGTTTGTCGAGCATGTTGTCCAATGGCGCCGCCGCTTGGCTTCCGCTGATCCCGGCAAAGTGATATTCAGTGGCGCCCCTATTTGCAGACGAGCGCTGCCATCGCTTGTGTTGCGAACGAGCAGGAGATTGTTCATGCCGAAGCTGGATTGTATCGCCCTCACGCTGGCGGCGACGCTGGCGGCCGCAACGGCCGCTCATGCGGCCGACGCCTGCCGGTTCGCGCCGCTCAAGCTCGAGACGGCGGATAAGGCCA
>JAHFPO010000184.1 GCA_023266695.1 Hyphomicrobiales bacterium
GTGATCAACTGGGCGCAGGAGGCGGGGAAAGCCGGGCCGGTGGTCGACCGCATGTTCGCGCTCTTCTTCACCGAGGGCGCCGATCTTACCGATCGCGAGGTGATCGTGGAAGCGGGCCGCGCCGGCGGCCTCGATGCGGCGGCGCTCCGGCGCGATCTCGCGAGCGACCGCGACGAAACCTTGATCGAGCGCCAGGCGACCGCGGCCTCCATATCCGGCATCGGCGGCGTGCCGTTCTTCGTGTTCGGCAAGAAAATCGCGGTCGGCGCTGCCCACGAGCCCGACGTGCTCGCGAGCGCAATCGATCAGGCGCTGGCGGAGAAGGCAGCTTAATACTACAACATCTCATGTGTGAGGATGAGTCATGAGAACACTCACTGTTGTTGTTCTAATTGCATCTTTTTTTTGGAGTCCTGCTACAGCCGCCTCGGCGCAGTCGGGCGTCGCAGCAAAGCGAAAGAGGGCTCGCATCGCGTCAATTCAGCGGTGGATGATTGTCGTGTGGCTCGTAACATTAAGTCTTTGGTGCAGCGCAGCTTCGGCCCAGATATCAAACCTGCCAGAGGACATTCAAAAAAGGCTGTCTGAAATCAATCCGTTATACCAAAGCAACATCAGCAAATATGGTCGTGAAACGATTCAATTGTTTACGCCCCTGCTCGCTACTGGACCAAAGGCTGGTGTAAACGTGTCTGCCGATGAATCTTATGGCGCCGATCCGAGGCAAAAGCTCGACGTATACCAACCCCAAGGTGCAAACAATCTTCCGATTGTGGTCTTCGTCCACGGCGGGGCGCTGACGTCCGGGAACAAGAACGAGACCGACGAGATTTCGGCAAACGCCCTCTATTATTTTGCTCGCCACGGCTTTCTCGGAATCAATGCTACTTATCGGCTGGCGCCGAAACATGTTTATCCTGCCGCAGCGCAGGACATCGGCGGGGTGGTCGCTTGGCTAAAGGGAAATGCGAAACGCGTTGGCGGCAATCCAGAGCGTATCTATCTTATTGGACGCTCCTCCGGTGCGCTGCACGTGGCCACCTGGGCGTTTGACCCCAAGATTCACGGTGCTAACGGACCGGGCGTTGTGGGCCTCATTTTGATTAGCGGCCGGCTTAAAGCGGACAGTCGTGCCGATGACCCAAACGCGAGTCGAATACCGGAATACTTCGGTACGGACGCCAGTCTTTATCCGGAAAGATCACCGGTTAATTATGGCGCGCTATCAGCGTTGCCCACTTTCATTGTTATCGCCGAGTTCGACAATCCGTTCCTCGATGTTTATAGCGCGGAGCTGTTCGCCAAAATGTGTGTCGCACGTTCACGATGTCCCCGTTTCCTGCGGCTCGTCGGTCACAACCATCAGTCGACGACTGCATCGCTTAATACGGCCGACAATTTACTCGGTCAGGAAATCATTGATTTCATCAAGCAAGGAAAATAAGTGGAAGCCGACGAGGTGGTCGAATAACGATTCTTTTTGCTGCGCTGCATGAGTCCGCTAAGGCCGATTGTGTTGCAAAACTATTTTGAGGGGTTCCGCGCGAAATAATGATTCAAGATCGGGCGCCAATGCGCAATGTTGATTCAAAAAGTTGTTCGTTCCGATTCAAATATTGCGCGTTGGCGGTTCCTCGCCGAGTTTTGCAACACAATCAAGCTCAATCCGGAGACAGGGATGGGGTTCGGCGTTCATCGGTCCCGGCTCGCGCCGCGCTGTGCGCGGCTTGGCCGGGACGACGCGAGGGTGTGAAGTCACGCCGCCTTGGCCTGCTCGGCGAGCCCGACCAAGGACTCCAGCACCGATTTGGCGCCGCGCAGGCGGTCCTCGATCTTCTGCCAGTCGCGAAAAAGCACCACTTTCTGGTCCGGGCGCACGCGCGCGGCCGAGCGCTTGTCGTTGATCCAGGCGATCAGGCCGTCGGGATTGGCAAAGCGATTGTCGCGGAAGGCGACCAGCGCGCCCTTCGGCCCCGCCTCGATGCGCTCGACATTGGCACGCCGGCAAAGTGCTTTGATTGCAACGACTTCAAGCAAAGTCCTCACCTCGGCGGGAAGGCCCCCGAAACGGTCGACCAGCTCGGCCGCGGCGGCGTCGATCTCGGCCATGGTGGCGAGATCGGCGAGCCGGCGATAGAGCCCGAGCCGCACCGCGAGGTCGGGCACATAGTCCTCGGGGATCATCACCGGGGTGCCGACCGCGATCTGCGGCGACCATTTGTCGGGCGCGGGCGCCGCGATCCCGGCCTCGAGCGCTGCCACCGCTTCTGCCAGCATCTCCTGATAGAGCTCGTAGCCCACTTCGCGGATATGGCCCGATTGCTCCTCGCCCAGTAGATTCCCGGCGCCGCGGATGTCGAGATCGTGGGAGGCGAGCTCGAAGCCCGCCCCCAGAGTGTCGAGCGCTTGGAGCACCTTCAGGCGCCGCTCGGCCTGGGGCGTCACCGACTTTTCCGCCGGCACGGTGAAGATCGCATAGGCGCGGGTCTTGGAGCGCCCGACCCGGCCGCGCAGCTGATAGAGCTGGGCGAGGCCGAAGCGGTCGGCGCGGTGGACGATGAGCGTATTGGCGGTCGGAATATCGAGACCCGATTCCACGATCGAGGTCGACAGCAACACGTCGAAGCCGCCCTCGTAGAAGGAGGCCATGATGCGCTCCAGCTCGCGCGCCGCCATCTGGCCGTGGGCGACCGCGAGGCGCACTTCCGGCACGTGAGTTTCGAGAAACTCCTTCGCCCCGGCGATGTCCTCGATCCGCGGGCAGACGTAAAACGCCTGCCCGCCGCGGTATTTCTCGCGCAACAGCGCCTCGCGCACGATCAGCGCATCGAACGGCGCCACGAAAGTGCGCACCGCCAGGCGATCGATCGGCGGGGTGGCGATGATGGAGAGTTCCCGCACGCCGGTGAGCGCCAACTGCAAGGTGCGCGGGATCGGCGTGGCGGTGAGCGTCAGCACATGCACCTCGGTGCGAAGCTCCTTCAGGCGCTCCTTGTGGGCGACGCCGAAATGCTGCTCCTCGTCCACCACGACGAGCCCGAGGTCCTTGAAGGCGACGGATTTTCCGAGCAGCGCGTGGGTGCCGACGACGATGCCGACCGAGCCGTCGCGGATGCCGGCCTTGGCCGTGCCGAGTTCGGCGGAGGAAACCAGGCGCGAGGCCTGGGCGAGATTGACCGGGAAGCCGCGGAAGCGGTCGGAGAAGGTGCGGAAGTGCTGGCGGGCGAGAAGCGTCGTCGGCACCACCACGGCGACTTGTTTGCCGTTCATGGCGGTGACGAAGGCGGCGCGCAGCGCCACCTCGGTCTTGCCGAAGCCGACGTCGCCGCAGATGAGCCGGTCCATCGGCCGGCCGGCGGTAAGATCGTCGATCACCGCCTCGATCGCGACCTGCTGGTCGTCGGTCTCCTCATAGGGAAAGCGGGCGCAGAATTCCTCGAATAGCCCCGCGGGCGCGGTGAGCTTGGGCGCTGCGCGCAATTTCCGCGCGGCGGCGACGCGCAGCAGCGCCTCCGCCATTTCCAGCACGCGCTTTTTCATGCGTGCCTTGCGGCTCTGCCAGCCGGCGCCGCCGAGCCGGTCGAGCTCGGCGCCCGCCTCG